>NZ_JBVKAE010000024.1:15745-158056 GCF_055598845.1 Amycolatopsis sp. NPDC039088
CGTTCCCCCCCCCCCCCCCCCCCCCCCCCCCCCCCCCCCCCCCCCCCCCCCCCCCCCCCCCCCCCCCCCCCCCCCCCCCCCCCCGGGACAGTTGTCCACAAGGGACGATGTGCTAACGCAGGGCCCACTGCTGGTTCGTTCCGCCGTGACACGACCAGAGTTGGATCACTGTGCCGTTCGCGGTCCCGTTTCCACTGGCGTCCAGGCACAGTCCGGATTGCCCGCCGGTGATGGTGCCGTCGGCGTTGACGTTCCACTGCTGGTTGACCCCGCCGTGACAGTCCCAGATGATCGCCGCGGTGCCGTTGACGGTTCCCTGTCCCGACGCGTCGAGACACTTGTTGCCGTATACCATCAACTGCTTCGCGGAGGTGTAGGTCCATCTCTGGTTGGCGGCACCGGTGCAATCCTGCAGCTGCGTCCTGGCACCGTTGGCCGTGCTTCCGCCACTGACCTCGACGCAGCGGCCCGACTGTCCACCCACGATCGTGCCTGCCTGCGGCTCGCCGCCGCCCCGTGGGCCGGCGTTCGCCATCACGGCCTGTGCGCCGGACGGCCAGTTTCCATTGGTCACGGTGACGTTGCCGGACACGACGTTGCCGCGGTCGCCGTTCGACACGTTGGTGCTGCCGTTGCTCGACCAGTTGTCGGTGACGGTCCAGTTGCCCATGTTCTCGCCGCCCCAGTAGTTGGCGGTGGCCCAGGTTCCCGTGGCGGAGAAGACGTTGTTCGTCGCGGTGTAGTACCGGGAGCCTTCGTCGAAGTAGATGCCGAAGTAGCCGTTGGTCCGCTGGCAGTGGTTGCCGCTGATCGTCGCGTTCGGGTTCCACCCCAGGGTGTAGATGCAGCCACCGTCGTTCATTTGCTGCATGACGTCGTGGATGTAGTTGCCGACGAGCCGGTTGCCGGACGCGGTGGTCGGCGTCGAGTAGCGCGGCTGGTAGTCGTACAGGCCGCGGTTGGCGTAATGGTTGCTGCCGCCCGCGTCGTTGCTGCCCCAGCCGTATCCGATCGACATACCGGAGTACGGCATGTTGTAGACCTCGTTGTGGGACACGTCGGTGGTCGTGGCGTAGGTGGTCAGTACCGAGACGTTGCCCCGGTACTCCAGGCCGAGGTCGTGGACGCGGTTGTCGCTGATGGTGATGTTCCGGTTGACCATCCGCTGATCGCCGGGATGGTGCGCGTCGGCCCGGACGCCACCGACCACGAAGCCGCCGGCGGAGTTTCGGGCGATCTCCGATCCGGTGACCTTGATGTCGCTCGCGCCGAGACCCACTCCGCTGGTGTGAGCGTTCGCGTCGTTGCCGATGCCGATGGCCGTCTGTCCCAGGTTGACGAACGCGGAGCCGTTGAAGGTGATGCCGCGGGCGGCGGACACCTGCACGGCGGCGGGCATCTGGTTCCAGTGCGGCCGGGCCGCCTCGAACTGACGGCAACCGTTCTGGCAGGACGTCAGCCGGTCGGCAGGCCAGTTCCAATTGCCCGCGAGGTAGGCGCCGGTCTGCTGGTCCGCGTATCCCTGGTTGCTGCTGGGACCGAGCCAGCTCGTCCCGGTGAACGTGATGCCGCTGAAGGTGATGTCGTGCGCGGGCGCGTCATAGGTGCCCCCGACGTTCACCAGCGACTGCAACACCGGCAGTTCCACGCTGACGTTGCTCATGTTCTGTCCGGGCAGCGGGGTGTAGTACAGCGTGCCGGTCCCTGGGTTGACGTACCACTCGCCGGGGGAGTCGAGGAATTCGTACGCGTTGGCCAGATAGAACGGCCCGGCCCGGTGCGGGGCCGCGATCGTGTCGTACCCGAAGGTGTTGTTGTTCCACGCGGGCTGCTGCATCGTGATGGCGTTGCCGCTGATGCTCTGCACCGGCGAGTACCGGTCGGTGAACGAGTTGACGCTCTCCACCTCGACCCGGTTCTGGCCGGCCAGTCCGTTCAGGTAGCCCAGCGCGGAGCTGGAGAAGGTCATGCCCGTGCTGGTGAAAGTGAACAAGGACCGGTTCACCTGGGTACGCGCGCGGGTGGCGATCGCGCCGTCGACATACAACTGCCGGGTATCGGTACCGGCACCGACGTTCGCACGCCAGATGTTCTTCCCCGCGTCGGCGATCGACCAGCCGGTGACCGCGCGGGCGCCGCTGAGCACGGGACGGGCGGACGAGGCCGCCCGCCACACGACCCGGTGACCGTTGTTGCCGGAGTCCGCCGCGGTCAGCCGCAGCGGCTCGGAAAGGCGGTACACCCCGCCTGCCAGCTCCACGACGATGTCACCGGACATCGCGCCGGTGAGCGACCGCACCGCGGCCTGGGCGGCGGGCAACGAGCATGGAGCGGTGGCGGAGCAACTGGCGCCCGTGCCGGACGGGGACGCGTGAAGAGTGGTCGTAGCGGCGAAAGCGGAAGGGACCGGGGCCACCACGAACATCGCGGCGGTCAAGGCCGCGGTCGCCACGGATACGGACACCGGTCTCCGTGACGGGGAGGAAGAGGACGCGAACACAGGATCTCCTTCAAAGCCGGATCGGCCCCCACACCCGGTGAGAGGTGAGGGCGCCGACCCGGCTGGGGTAGGACTGCGTCAGATGATCAGCGTTGCAGGGTCAGCACGCCCGGCCGGTAGGGCAGGAGGCCGTAGTCACCGCCGGAGTTGGGGTCACGTCCCTGGTAGAGGAACTGCAGGTTGCAGGCATCGATGGTCTTGGTCTGGTCGGCGGTGCTGCGGATCAGGTCGCCGTGGCTGATGTCGTTGGTCCAGGTGGCGCCGCTGTTGGCCTTGCCGGCGAACGGGTTGCTCTCCGTGGCGGCCTGCGGGGTCCAGGTACCGCCCAGGCTGCTGGACGTGAACGACCGGAAGAAGCGTCCGTTGCGTCCCATCGCCTCGACGATCATGAGATATTGGTTCTGGCCCTTGACCTTGTAGACCTCGACAGCTTCGAAGAGGTTGGCCTGGGTGTCGCTCATGATCGTCGTGTAGGACGAACCGAAGTTGCCAGGGAAGTTCCCGAGGGGCATGGAGGAACGGTAGATCTTGCCGTTGTCGCCGGCGAAGAACAGGTACATGTTCGTGTCGTCGGCGATGAGTGTCTGGTCGATGGGTCCGGTGCCGGAGCCGGAGATGCTCGCGGTGGAGAGCGTCTGCTGGGCCGACCACCCGTTCGGATTGGTGGGGTCGGTCGACGTCTTGTAGCTGAAAGCGGTCCCACCCCACTGGTAGGCGAGTACCCAGATGTTCTTCGGGGCGAAGTACAACAGCGTGGGTGCGACGGTGCCGGAGTTCATCGCGTTCTGGCCGGCCGAGGCCATGTCGGACCAGTTCGTGAAGGTCGTGAAGTTCATCGAGCCCCAGCTCGTCCCGGTGTCGTGCGTCGTCCCGTAGACCAGGTGCTTGCCGTTGTAGGGGACGCTGGTGAAGTCCTTGAGTGAGACCCACCCCGGCCTCGGGTTCGCCAGCGCTCCGGTCGACGACCAGCGGTACGTCGACGGAAGAGCGCACCCGCTGGGTGTGTCGCCCAGGCGGACGAGTTGCCACTGCTGGTTGGATCTGTTCTGGTCGCCGTACTGGACGGCGGCCGCTCCGTCCGCGGTCGACGAGCCGGTCACCTCCACGGCTTTGCCGCTGTTGCGGTTGATCAGCTTGACGTAACCGCCGTCGGAGTCGGCGAGGCGGAATTGCTGGTTGGTTCCGTTGAGGTCGCTCCACTGCTGGACTTTCCCGCCATCGGCGGTCGAGAAGTTGTCGACGTCGAGCACCTTGCCGGAGTTCTTCGACTTCACCCGGTAGTAGCCGCCGCCGGAATCCACGAACTGCCACTGCTGGTTGGCTCCGTCGTGGCGAGACCACTGTTGGACCGCCGCGCCGTCGGCGGTGGAAACGCCGGCCACGTCCAGCGCTTTGCCACTGTTTCGGTTGACCAGGACGTACCACGCGTTCGGGTCGACGGTCGCCGCCGACGCGGTGGTGGCGTTGAACGCGACCGCCGCGGAAGCCGCGAGGACGGTCGTGAGCAGGGTGATCAGCGTGCGCGCCCCACGGCCGCGCCGGACGCGATCCCTACGGCGGGGTGCCGCCCGGAGCGGCACGGTCGGTGGGGCTTGACCCATCGAATTCATGGTGATTCTCCTTCGGTGTCAAGGCATGGCGAGTTCGAAGCAGTGCACCGTCACCACTGGATCGGCGCGCCTCAGCGAAGTCCCGCCATGGCAAGGGGTTGGTGAAGTTCGCGGCGGCCACAAGTCCGCCGTGTGACGGCATGTCTTGGCTCGGCAAGGAGAAATGATCAGGGTGAGCAGGCCGGGTCGCCTGGACTGTCCTTAATGGACGGATCGGCGGTGTCCCCGAGCGTGGTCATCGGATTCGTTCGCATCGAAGCCCCTAGCGTCATCGTTGACGGCCGGTCGGGGCTGCGGCAGCTCG
The DNA here is from genome assembly GCF_055598845.1 of Amycolatopsis sp. NPDC039088. Lineage (NCBI taxonomy): Bacteria > Bacillati > Actinomycetota > Actinomycetes > Pseudonocardiales > Pseudonocardiaceae > Amycolatopsis > Amycolatopsis sp. NPDC039088. The sequence continues at coordinate 20,160 of NZ_JBVKAE010000024.1, forward strand.
ACCGGGTGGGATTGAAAACTGGGCGCGACTTGACTTCGGGCAAATGTAGCGCCGGTGACATGGCCAGTCAACGAGATAAGTGAGCGCTAACAGTCATCGCCGTCGGTTGTACGAACTTCAAGATCGTTGCTGTGCCTCGAAAATCGCGGCCGACGAGATCAACTGGGGCGGCAGTCGCTACGCTCGGTCCCGTACCTTTTGTGAACGTGAACAGTGTAATTTTCAATGGCGCGACCTCGTTGTCCGAGGCCTGTCGCACCTATCGTGCGGCAGTCCGGTGAACGTGGGGCGCGGTGCTGGACCGGACGATCAGTTCGGTCGGCACACTGATGGCGCCCGCCGTACCCGCGTCGGTGATCTCGGCGAGCAGTGCGGCCACCGCCCGCTTTCCGACCTCGTCGAACGACTGCCGGACAGTGGTGAGCGGTGGCCAGAAGTGCGCGGCCTCATCCATGTCGTCGAAGCCGACCACACTCACGTCGCGGGGGACCGAGCGGCCCATCTCGTGCAGCGCCCGCAGCAGGCCGAGCGCCATCTGGTCGTTGGCGGCGAAGACGGCCGTGACCTCCGGATCGCCCGCCAGCTGGACGCCGTGTTCATAGCCGGACCGCGACGACCAGTCACCGATGAGCGGCGGCGGCACCTCCCGGCCGTACTCGTCGAGCGTCTCCTGCCACGACTTCCGGCGTTGTTCGGCGGCGTAGGACTCGGGTGGCCCGCCGACGTGCCAGACGGTCTCGTGCCCGAGGTCGAGCAGATGCCGGGTCGCGGCGATGGCGCCGGAAGCCTGGTCGAAGTCGACGACCGGATGGTCGCGGCGCCCGCCCGCGTCGATGACGACGACGGGGAGCCCGTGGGGCAGCTCGATCTCGCTCTGGTCCAGTTCGTGCTGTTCGATGAGGATGATGACGCCGTCGACGGCCTGTTCGTTCAGCCTGCTGAAAGCGCCCGACACCTCGCCTTGGGACGGTCTGGTCACCGGCATGAGGACGATCGAGAAGCCCTCGTCGGCAGCGGCGGTCGCGACGGCGTCGAGGGTGCGGCTGTTGCCGAAGGTCGACAACGCCGAGATGATGACGCCGATGCTGCGGAACCGGCCGTTGCGCAGCGCGCGGGCGGCACTGTTGGGGCGGTAGCCCACGCGCCGCATCGCCGCGAGCACGCGTTCACGGGTCGCCTCGTCGACGTTCGACTTGCCGTTCGCGACCCGGGAGACGGTCTGGCCGGACACTCCGGCCTCTCTGGCGACGTCGGCCATCGACGGTCCGCGTCCGGCCACAGTGGTCTCCTCGGGAGGGGTTCTGGACATGTTTACGTCAACACGATAGCCTCCGCCGCACTGATGTTGACGTAAACATTCCGCCGAGTCGCGATATCGCTCGGTGAGTCCGGAGAGACGATGACGTCCACCGCGGTCGCGCCCACCCCGGCGCCACCCCGCCGCACGGCCACCACGCGCCGCCGACGCCGCAACTGGCGAGGCTGGCTTTTCGTCGCCCCGTTCATGCTGGTCTTCGCGCTGACCTTCCTGGCGCCGATCGGCTACGCGTTCGTCCTGAGTCTCTTCCGTGATCAGGCCTTCTTCGGCGGCACGACCTTCGTCGGCGCGGCCAACTACGCGCAGGTGCTCGCCGACCCGAAGTTCTGGGACTCCTTCCAGCGAGTGCTGGTGTTCCTCGCCGTACAGGTCCCGATCATGCTGGTGCTCGCGCTGATCGCGGCGCTGGCGATCGACAGCGCCCGGCTGCACGCGTCCGGCTTCTTCCGGGTCGTGATCTTCCTGCCCTACGCCGTGCCCGCCGTGGTCGCGGCGCTGATGTGGGGTTTCATCTACGGAGACCACTTCGGACTGGCGGCCGACCTCAATCACCTGCTCGGCCGCGACGTGGTGAAACCGCTGTCGGACAACTGGATGCTCGCCTCCATCGGCAACGTCGTCACCTGGGAGTTCGTGGGCTACAACATGCTCATCTTCTACTCCGCGCTCAAGGTGATCCCCAAGGAACAGTTCGAGGCCGCGGCGATCGACGGCGCCGGTGCGTTCCGCACCATCCTGAGCGTGAAGCTGCCCGCGCTGCGCGGGGCGATCGTCATCGCGACGATCTTCTCGATCATCGGCAGCTTCCAGCTGTTCAACGAGCCGAACATCATGCGCACCCTGGCACCCAACGTGATCGGCACCTTCTACACGCCGAACATGTACGCCTACAACCTTTCCTTCAACGGACAGCAGTACAACTACTCCGCCACCGTCGCGATCGTGATGGGCGTGATCACCGCGATCATCGCCTACGTCGTGCAGCTGCGCGGTTCCCGGAAAGAGATGTGATGGCCACGTTTTCGGTGACGCGGCCCCGTAAGTCGCGTGTTCTCACCGCCGTCATGGCGCTGTACCTGATCTACACGCTCGTGCCGCTCGTGTGGCTGGTGATCAACGCGACCAAAACACAGCCCGCGCTCTTCACCACCTCGGGCCTGGCGTTCGGCGGTCCGTTCGCGCTGTTCGAGAACATCGGTGAGACGTTCACCTACGACAACGGGATCTTCCTGCGCTGGCTGGGGAACACGCTGCTCTACGTCATCGTCGGGGCAGGGGGAGCGACCATCCTCGCCACCGCCGCGGGCTACGGGCTGGCCAAATACCGCTTTCCCGGCCGTCGCGCGGTGTTCGCGGTCGTACTCGGCGCGGTCGCCGTCCCCGCCACGGCGCTCGCGGTGCCGACCTTCCTGATGTTCAGCAAGCTCGGCCTCACCAACAACCCGCTGGCGATCATCATCCCGTCGCTGATCAGCCCGTTCGGCCTGTACCTGATCTGGGTGTACGCCGCCGACGCGATCCCGGACGAGCTGCTGGAGGCGGCGCGGATCGACGGCGCGGGGGAGGTCCGGATCTTCCTCACCGTGACCCTGCGCCAGCTGGCGCCCGGCATCGTCACGGTCGCGCTGTTCACCATGGTGTCCACTTGGAACAACTACTTCCTGCCGCTGATCATGCTCAGCGAACCGAAGTGGTATCCGCTCACCGTGGGACTCAACCAGTGGAGCGCGCAGGCTTCCGGCGCCGGGGCCCAGCCGGTGTACCACCTGGTGCTGACCGGTTCGCTGCTCACCATCATCCCGCTCGTCCTCGCCTTCCTGCTCATGCAGCGCTACTGGCAGTCCGGCCTCAGCGCGGGCAGCGTCAAGCAATGAACACCGTCCCGAAAGGACACTCGATGCCACGCATCCCAAGAAGCGTCAAAGCGGTCGTCGCCGTGACACTGGCCGCGGCGCTGGCCGTCGGCTGTTCCTCCGGTGCGGGCGGCCCGGCCACCGCCACCGGGACACAGGATTCGGTCGACGCCGCGCTGAAGGCCGGCGGAACGATCACCTACTGGAGCTGGACCCCGTCGGCCAAGGACCAGGTCGCGGCGTTCGAGAAGGAATTCCCGAACGTCAAGGTCAACTACGTCAACGCCGGCACCAACAAGGAGCAGTACACCAAGCTGCAGAACGCGATCAAGGCGGGCTCGGGCGGACCCGACGTCGCGCAGATCGAGTACTACGCCCTGCCGCAGTTCGCGCTGACCGAGTCGTTGGCCAACCTCGACCAGTACGGCTTCGGCGCGTTCGAGAAGGACTACTCGCCCTCGACCTGGTCCAGTGTCCGGGTGAATAACGGCCTATACGGCCTCCCGCAGGACTCCGGTCCGATGGCGCTCTTCTACAACAAGGAAGTCTTCGACGCCCACGGTATCGCCGTGCCGAAGACCTGGGACGAGTACATCGCCGCCGGCAAGAAGCTGCACGCCTCCGACCCCACCAAGTACATCACCTCCGACACCGGCGATCCCGGTTTCGCCAGCAGCATGATCTGGCAGGCCGGTGGGAAGCCGTTCACCGCCGACGGCCGGAACGTGAAGATCAACCTGGCCGACGCCGGTACCAAGAAATGGACCGCGACGTGGAACCAGCTGGTCGAAGGCAAGCTGCTCGCCCCGATCAAGGAGTGGTCCGACGACTGGTTCCGCGCACTCGGTGACGGGACCATCGCCTCGCTGCCCACCGGCGCCTGGATGCCGGGCAACTTCAAGTCCTCGGTCCCCGGCGGCGCCGGGAAATGGGCGGTGGCGCCGATGCCGACCTACGACGGTGGACAGCCGGTCACCTCGGAGAACGGCGGCAGCACGCAGTCGGTCCTGAAGCAGAGCGGCAACCCGGCGCTGGCCGCGGCCTTCGTCCGCTGGCTCAACCACGGCAACGGGGTCAAGCCGTTCATCGCCAGCGGCGGCTTCCCCGCCACCACGGCCGACCTGAACTCGCCCGCCTTCCTCGACGAGGCCAACCCCTACTTCGGCGGGCAGAAGATCAACCAGGTGCTCACCGAGGCGTCGAAGAACGTCGCCAAGGGCTGGACGTACCTGCCGTACCAGACCTACGCCAACAGCGTCTTCAGTGACACCGTCGGCAAGGCCTACCTCAGCGGCACCTCGCTCGACGCCGGACTGAACGCCTGGCAGCAGGCGCTCGTGGACTACGGCAACCAGCAGGGCTTCACCGTCAGCGCGGGGTGAGGCGTGGGCATCCAGATCGAAGCCGACGTCTCCGAGGTGGTCGGCCCGGTGCCACGACGGCTGTTCGGCTCGTTCGTCGAGCACATGGGCCGGTCCGTCTACACGGGACTCTTCGAACCAGGACACTCCACTTCGGACGGTAACGGGTTCCGGGGTGACGTCCTCGGCCTCGTCCGTGAACTCGGGCCGTCCGTCGTCCGTTATCCCGGTGGGAACTTCGTCTCCGGCTATCGCTGGGAGGACGGCGTCGGTCCGGTGGACGGCCGTCCCGTCCGGCTGGATCCCGCATGGCACAGCGTCGAGTCGAATCGCTTCGGCCTGCACGAATTCGCCGCGTGGGCCGAAGCCGCGGACGTCGAGGTGATGTACGCGGTCAACCTCGGCACCCGCGGTATCCAGGAGGCCGCCGACATCCTCGAGTACTGCAATCACCCTGGCGGCACGGAACTGAGCGAACGGCGGCGCGCGAACGGCGCCGACCGTCCGTTCGGCTTCCGGCTGTGGTGCCTCGGCAACGAGATGGACGGGCCGTGGCAGGTCGGGCACAAGACCGCCGACGAGTACGGCCGCCTCGCCGCCGAGAGCGCGCGGCTCATGCGGATGATCGACCCCGGCGTCGAACTCGTCGTCGCGGGAAGTTCGAGCAGCGAGATGCCGACGTTCGGGCACTGGGAACGCACCGTCCTGGAGCACACCGCGGCGCTCGTCGACCATCTCTCGCTGCACGCCTACTACCAGGAGCACGACGGTGACGTCGCGAGTTACCTGGCCAGTGCGGCCGGGCTCGACGAGTTCATCCGCACCACCGCCGGGATCATCGACGACGTCCTCGCGAAAGCCGGTCTGGACAAGAAGATCGGTATCAGCGTCGACGAGTGGAACGTCTGGGACCAGCGCCACTGGAACGAGGTCGAGCAGCACGAACTGATCGACGGCGGCTGGCGGGAACACCCCCGGATCATCGAGGACGACTACACCGTCACCGACGCGGTCGTGGTCGGCTCGCTGCTCGGCGCCCTGCTGCGCAACGTCGACCGCGTCACGATGGCCAACCAGGCGCAACTGGTGAACGTCATCGCGCCGATCCGCGCCGAACCCGGCGGCCCGGCGTGGCGGCAGACGACGTTCCACCCGTTCAGCCTGGTTTCGATGCTGGCCAAGGGGAACAGCCTGCGGCTCACCGTCAGGGGCGACACCGTCCACACCGGACTGCACGGCCGGGTGGACGTCGTCGACGCCGCGGCGACCTTCGACGAGAACGGTGACTGTGCGGTGTTCCTCACCAATCGGGCCACCGATTCGGCTACCGAAGTGCGGTTGCGCGTCCGCGGCGCGCGGCTGACGCCGGACGGGGCCTGGACCGTCACGGTCCCGGAAGGGCACGACCGCCACGTCACGAATTCCGCCCACGGAGAACCAGTCCGGCCCGTCCCGTCGTCCGACGTGACGGTCGAGCACGACCCGGAAGGAACCACCATCACCGCCACGCTCCCGCCCCTTTCCTGGACCGCGCTCCGGCTGGCCACGGTGGTGGTCCGGGGTGTCTGAGTTCAGCATCGGGGAAAACGACTTCCTGCTCGACGGCAAACCGTTCCAGATCATTTCCGGCGCACTGCACTACTTCCGGGTGCACCCGGACCTCTGGGCCGACCGCATCGACAAGGCCCGTCGCATGGGGCTCAACACCATCGAGACCTACGTCGCGTGGAACGCCCACTCGCCGGAACAAGGCGAGTTCGACGTCTCCGGTGGCCTCGATCTCGACCGGTTCCTCCGGCTGATCGCCGAGGCCGGGATGTACGCGATCGTCCGGCCGGGGCCGTACATCTGCGCGGAATGGGACAACGGCGGCCTGCCGACCTGGCTGCTGCGCGACACCGAACTCCGGGTCCGCGAGTTCGAACCGCGCTACCTCGCCGCCGTCCGCGGCTACCTGGACGACGTGTTCCGCGTGGTCGCGCCGCACCAGATCGACCGCGGCGGGCCGGTCCTGCTCGTCCAGGTCGAGAACGAGTACGGCGCTTTCGGTGCCGACAAGCGGTATCTCGCCGCGCTGACCCACTACACCCGCGCCGCCGGGATCACCGTCCCGCTGACCACGGTGGACCAGCCCACCCACGAAATGCTGGAGAACGGCGGCCTCGACGGGGTGCTCCACCGGACGGCGTCGTTCGGTTCGCAGAGCACCGCGCGAATGAAGACCCTGCGTGAACACCAGCCGACCGGGCCGCTGATGTGCAGCGAGTTCTGGGACGGCTGGTTCGACCACTGGGGCGCGCACCATCACACGACCACGGTCGCCGATTCCGCGGCCGACCTGGACGCACTGCTCGCGGCCGGCGCCTCGGTGAACCTCTACATGTTCCACGGCGGTACCAACTTCGGCCTGACCAACGGCGCCAACGACAAGGGTGTCTACCAGCCGCTGGTCACCTCGTACGACTACGACGCCCCGCTCGACGAAGCCGGCGACCCGACGCCGAAGTACCACGCGTTCCGTGACGTGATCGCGCGCTACCACAAGGTTCCCGACAGCGTTCCCCCCGAGGCCCGTCCGGCACCGACGCCGGTCGCGGCACTGCACGACCCCATCTGGCTGCTCGATTCGCCGCGGCACTGGGGGACCGCGCAGGTGCACGAACTCCTGCCCACTTTCGACGAACTGACCCCGACCCCGCGCCTGGCGTTCCTGCGGACAGGCGTCGACGCCGAAAAGCCGGGTGTCCTGACCTTCGGGGAGGTGCGTGACCGGGCGACGGTGTTCTTCGACGGTGACCGCCTCGGCACCCTTCTTCGCGAGCACCGCGACCGCGCGATCCGCTTGCCCCGTGCGCGCGGCGAACTGCTCGTGCTGGTCGAGGACCTGGGGCGGGTCAACTACGGGGAGCGGATCGGCGAGGCCAAGGGGATCGTCGGCGGCGCGCGCCTGCACGGCGAGCCGTTGACCGGCTGGGAGGTCGTCCCGATCGACGTGGCCGCGTTGCCGGATCTCCTCCCGGAGGTCTCCACGACCGAGAGCCAGGCGGGGCCGTTGTCCGGCCCGGTGGTGGTGCGGGGCGGATTCGACCTCGACGAACCCGCCGACCTCTTCCTCGACACCGCGCACTGGGGTAAGGGGCTGGTCTGGATCAACGGGTTCCTGCTCGGACGGTACTGGCGCCGCGGTCCACAAAGGACGTTGTACGTGCCGCGACCGGTTGTCCGGGCCGGCGCCAATGAACTAGTCGTACTGGAACTCGACACGATGCTCGAACCCGAGGCGCGGTTCGTTCCCCGTCCGCTCTTGGGGCACACCGAAGCCTGACCGGCAAACGGATCCGAACGAAGGGCAGTTCACCGATGAACTCGAGAACCGCGTTCCGCCGTCTGTTCACCGTCCTCTGTGTACCGCTGACCGCGGCCGGGCTGTTCGTCGCGACAGCCTCGGCCGCCGACGCGGTCACCGTCCGGCCCGACCCCACGTACCGCCATCAGACCTTCGAGGGTTGGGGCTCCAGCCTCGCGTGGATGGCCGAGGCCACCGGCCGTTACCCGGACCCGATTCGCACGAAGCTGGCCGACATGGTGTTCGGTGAAGAGGGGCTGAACTTCACCATCGCCCGGTTCAACATCGGCGGCGGCAACGCGCCGGACGTCCCGCCGTACCTGCGTCCTGGTGGCGCGATCCCCGGCTGGTGGAAGGCGCCTGCCGGAACGACCCGGGCGGACAAGGACTGGTGGACCCCCGGTGACCCCGCGGAGTTCGACCCCACCGCGGACCCGAATCAGCGCTGGTGGGTGGACCGGATCAAGAAGCGGATCACCCGCTGGGAGGCGTTCAGCAACTCACCGCCGTACTTCCACACGGTGTCGGGTTACGTCTCCGGCGGGTTCAACCCCACCGACGAGCAGCTGCGCGCCGAGAAGATGGCGGACTTCACCGCGTATCTGGCGAAGGCCGCCAAGACCCTCGAAAGTGCGCACGGTATCAAGTTCACGTCGGTCAACCCGCTGAACGAGCCCAACACGAACTACTGGAAGACCACCCTCGGCGCCGACGGCAACCCGACCGGCGGCAGGCAGGAAGGCGCGCACATCGGGCCGTCGGCCCAGTCCAGGCTGATCCCCGAAATGGCGAAGGCACTGGCGGCGACCGGTTCGCGAGCGATCGTGTCGGCCCCTGACGAAACCAATCCGGACATCTTCGCCGCGGACTGGAACGGCTGGTCGCCCGACGCCCGCGCGGCGGCCGGGCGGCTCAACGTGCACACCTACGGCACCGGGAATCGTCCCATCCCGCGTGACCTGGCCAAAGGCGCGGCGAAACCGCTGTGGATGAGCGAGGTCGGCGGTAGCTGGAAGGACGGGCAGGACTTCACGAGTATGGACCCCGGCCTCGGTCTCGCCCGGCAGATCACCGGCGACCTGCGCGAACTGGAGCCGAGCGCGTGGGTCGGCTGGCAGCCGATCGAGGACTACAACGCGATGAAGCCGGGCGGCGAGCGGCCGGAGGGGATGAACTGGGGCGAGATCCAGATCCCGTTCGACTGCCCGGCGAACGCCACCCTGGCGAACTGTCCGATCAGGACGAACACGAAGTACCACACCATGCGGAACTTCACCCACTACATCAAGCCGGGTGACCGCGTGATCGGCGTGAACGACACCTCCAGCACCGCCGCGATGCGCGGCGAGAACCTGGCGACGGTGGTCCATGTGAACGCGACTGATGCCGAGCGGGACGTCACGCTCGACCTGTCCGGCTTCGGCCGGATCCGGCCCGGCGCCAAGGTGACCCCGGTGGTGACCGACGTCGGTGGTGCGCTCAAGCCGGGTAAGGCAGTGAAGGTGGCGGGCCAGAAGGCGACGCTGCGTGTCCCTGCGCGCTCGGTGACCAGTTTCGTGGTCGACGGCGTCGGTTCGGTCGCCTCCGGGACCGGCCTCGGCTCCGGGAAGGCGTTCGGTTTCTCCGGCGTACAGAGCGGCAAAGCGCTCAGCGCCGAGAACGGCGCCCTCGTGCAGCGCACGACGGACGCCTCCGCCGCGGCTCAGCGGTGGACGTTGACCGACCGCACCGGCCGGTACGGCAACCGGGATCAGTTCACGATCTCGAACGCGGGGACCGGACAGGTGCTCAGTACGTCGGGCGGCGCGGTGACGCTGGTTCCGGCGGGTACGGACGGCCCGGCGTCACGCTGGACGTTGTCGACCACCGGCGACGGGACCTGGGCGTTCGTCAACGTCGCGACGGGACAGCTGCTCGACGTGACCGGCGAGTCCCGTGAGGACGGTGCGCGGATCGGGCTCTACCAGCCCACCAACGGGGCCAATCAGCGGTGGCAGGCCTTGGCACGCTGAAAACTCGTGAGTGGTAATGACGGTGGGAACCGTCATTACCACTCACGAGACCCATCCCTAGAGTGCCGGGTAAGCGTTCTTCATCAGTTCCTGGAACTGTGCGGAGAACCAATGCCCGGACAGCGGCGCGTCGGGAAGCGCCCCGGACATGTTGTACTGGTTCCGCGGGTTACCGGTGTACGTCGGGTCGCACATCCGGTCGAACCCCTTGCCTTCGGTGTTCGGGATCTCCTTGCTGGCACCGTCGGACTCGCCCGGCGGCTTGACCCAGACGTAGGCGTCGATCCCGGGTTCCGGAGCGGCCTTGGGGCGTTCGCCGATCCCCGCGCCCGCCTGGTTGCACCAGTTGCCGAGGTGGATGCGGCGATCCGTCCGGCTGCCGTTCACGTAGGCGTCGACCGTGGTGGACGGCCCGGGGCCGGTCGGCCGTGCGGTGCCACCCCAGCCGTTGCGGGAGGTGTCGATGAGCATGCCGACGTCCGCCGAGAACCCGGCGCGGACGGCTTCCTGCCGGAAGCCCTGGGCGTAGGACAGTTCGTCGACGTAGCGGTTCCAGTCGATCCACTTCGACGTCCGCACCGAAGTCCCGCCGACACTGTCGTTGACGGTGAAGTACGGCTCCTTGAGCGCACCGTAGTTCGCGGCGTTGGCGATGAAACCGTGCACATTGGCCGTCGTGCTGCCGGAGGACCGCGCGGCCTCGGCCATCAGCGCGGCGGACGGGCCGAGGTTGTCGTCCCAGCCGAGCCAGCCGTGGTGCCCGATGTCGATGTAGTTGTAGACGTTGGAAATCGGGCCGAACTTCGCCAGCGCGTGGCCGACGCCCTTGATGTAGTTCCCGTTGGCCTTCATGACGTCGCAATTGGGGGTCGCCGTCGGGCGGGGCGTCACGTTGGTGACCAGGTTCGGCAGCGAGTCGAGCTCGACCACGTTCACGATCCGCAACGCCGAGTATTTCGGGTCGGCGAGGATCGCGGCGATCGGGTCGATGTACTCCGTCTGGTATCGCCCGAGTTCGTCCGCCTTGAGTTCACCGTTCGAGGCGAGCGCGGAGCAGTCGCGGCCAGGCAGGTTGTAGATCACCAGCTGGATGACCAGCGGTTTCCCGGCGGCCTGCCGGACCGCCTCGTCGAGGTGGGCGCGCAACCCCCGGCCGCTGGTCGTGCCCGTGATGGCGGCGATGCGGTCCAGCCAGACGGCGGTGGGCTGGTTCGCGATCCGGGCGCCACCCGGTTCCGCGGCGGCCTTCGCCGACCAGTCCGGGTTCACGTACACCCCGGCGCCGACGTAGGGGTTGTCCACCTTGGGGCCGCCCGGGTTCGGGGTGGAGGTCGTCGTGGTCGGGGACGACGTCGTGGTGGTGGTCGTGGTCGGGGTGGTGGAACCGGTACAGGTGGTGCCGTTCAAGGTGAAGACCGCGGGTTTCGCGTTGGTGCCGGAGTAGCCGCCGTTGAAGCCGGGGGAGACGGTGCCGCCGGTGCCGAGCGAGCCGTTCCACCCCGCGTCCTTGACCGTCACGCGCGTACCTTGCTGGCTGAAGGTCCCGTTCCAGCCCTGCTGGACCCGCTGGTTTCCGGGGAAGTCCCACTCCAGCGTCCAGCCACCGCTGATCGGGTCGCCGAGGTTGGTGACGGTCACGGTCGCCCCGAAACCGGTGTCCCATTGGTTGGTGATCGTGTAGTCGACCTTGCACCCCGGCGCGGCTTCGGCGCTCGAGCCCAAGACCGCCGGTACCCCGACCATCGCGAGTACCGCGGTGACGGCCAGGGGTGCCGAAACACCCTTTCTGCGGAATCTCATACGTCGCCTCCTTGCGACCGGAATCCGATGTCTGGGAGCGCTCCCATGGGGACCGTAAGGGGGTGAGCCGGACATGACAAGGTCGCCTGGTCCGTAATGTGGGATCGCTCCCAGAAGGCTACGAAAGGACTAAGCCACCCGGTGGAATGCTCGTCCTGATGGGGGCGGTGCGTTCACCCGGACAGCGGCGAACAGGCCTGGAGCGGCCGTATGGGATCGTGACCGGATGAGGATCTTGCTCGTGGAGGACGAGCGGCGGCTGGCCGAATCGTTGCGCGCCGGGCTGAGCGCCGAGGGCTATGCCGTGGACGTCGCGCACAACGGCCGCGACGCGCTTTGGTACGCCGCCGAACACCCGTACGCCGCCATGATCCTCGACATCATGCTGCCGGGGTTGAACGGCTACCGCGTCTGCCGCAGGCTGCGTGAACGGGGCGACACCACCCCGATCCTCATGCTGACCGCCAAGGACGGGGAAGACGACGAGATCGAGGCGCTGGACACCGGTGCCGACGACTTCCTGCCGAAGCCGTTCTCCTACGGCGTGCTCCTCTCCCGGTTGCGGGCGCTGATCCGGCGCGGGGGAGCGACCCGCCCCGGCACGCTGCGCCTCGGTGACCTGGAACTCGACCAGGCGAGCCACGTCTGTCGCCGCGGTACCGCGGTGATCCCGTTGACCACCAAGGAATTCGCCCTCCTGGCATATCTGATGAAACGGCAGGGCGAGGTGGTGACCAAGGCCGAACTGCTCGAAAACCTCTGGGACTTCGCGGCGTCGGCGACGGCGAACCTGGTCGAGGTCCACATGAGCGCACTGCGGCGCAAGATCGACCTGCCGTTCGGGGCGGAGACGATCCGAACGGTCCGCGGCGCCGGCTACCACGTGGTGACCTCCGGTGCGTAAAGGGTTGCGGTCGACCCGCTTCCGGGTCGCGCTGACCGCGTTCCTGGCGTCGATCATCGCGCTCGGGGTCGTTTCGGCCTGGCTCGTGCTCGACGCCGAGAACCGCTTGGGTCAGGGCGCGGCACAGTTGGCCAGGGCACGGGCGGACGCGATCGTCCAATTGCTGAACAACGGCGCGTCTCCCGCCGACCTGCGGATGCTCGTGCGGGACTCGATCTACGAGGTGACCAGCCAAACCGGGGAGCGCCTCGCCTCGTGTCCCGGTCTCCGTTCCGGGGCGATCGCGCCGGGCGGGCAAATCGAGTACGGCGACAACGTCCGGATCCTCGATCCCGGCGACATCGATCTCGGCAGGCAGGTATCCGTCGGCTGCGCCCCCGTGCTCGGGGAAGACCCCGAAGCGAACGGACTCCGGTTACACGTCTCGGCGACCGCTAGCGGGGACAGCAAGTACAGGGTCTTCGGCGCCGCCGTCGTCGACGAGTCCGGGCAGGCGGCGCTGGACTCGGTACGCATGACCCTGCTGATCGGCGTCCCGGTGGTCGCTCTCCTGATCGGCGTGATCGCGTGGCTCGCGGTCCGCCGCTCACTGCGACCGGTCGAGGCCATCCGGTCGGAGGTCGCGGAAATCGGCGCGCACGATCTTTCCCGCCGCGTACCGGCCCCGGACAGTGGCGACGAGATCGCGAAGCTCGCGGAGACGATGAACACGATGCTCGCCCGCCTGGACACCGCCGTCGCCCGGCAGAGCCGGTTCACCTCGGACGCGTCGCACGAACTCCGCACGCCGCTGGCTTCGCTGCGGACGCAACTGGAGGTCCTGCTCGCGCACCCCGATCGGCTGGACTGGCATGATGCCTGCCGGAACGCGCTCCTCGACGTCACCCGGCTGCAGGATCTCGTCGCCGATCTCGTGCTCCTCGGCAAACTGGACAACTCCGGCCCGGAGCGGTTCACCCCGGTTCGACTGTCCGAAGTGGTCGAATCCTGTCTCTCCGGACGGCAGGGGGTGTGGGCGAGGATCGAAGGCGATCCGGTGGTGCTCGGCAACCGCGGCCGGCTGGAACGCCTGCTCCGCAACCTGGTCGACAACGCGCAACGGCACACCCGCACCGGCGTCGAGGTCGCCGTGTCCACAGTGGACGACTTCTGCGTGCTGACGATCACCGATGACGGCCCCGGCATTCCCGCCGAGGAGCGGGAGCGGGTGTTCGACCGATTCGTGCGGCTGGACGACGGCCGTGCGCGCGACGAAGGTGGCGCCGGACTCGGGCTGGCGATCGTCGCCGATATCGCCAACGCCCACGGTGGCACCGCCGAGGTCGACGATCACGACGGCGGTGCCCGTCTTGTCGTCCGGTTGCCCTCGGCGGGAACACGAAGCTGAAGACGTCTTCAGCTTCCTTAAGCTTCGGTTCAGCGTCCGGGCCCGAACCTACGGGCCATGTCCGATCTCTCGCGCCGCTCCTGGTGGCAGCCGCTCAGCCACGCCGGTTACCTGGAGTCGTCCTGGTTCCCCGGCCTCACCGGCGTGCGCGCGCTCGCCGCCGTGGCCGTCGTGTTCTTCCACTACGGCGGTCCGATCGTGGACCGCCTGCAGGGCTGGATCGCCGTGCAGTTGTTCTTCGTGCTGTCCGGATTCCTGATCACCACGTTGTCCCTGCGCGAGGAGGGCCGCACCGGCCGGATCTCGCTGCGCGAGTTCTACCTTCGCCGCGTCTTCCGGATCTTTCCGGTGTACTTCCTGCTCCTGGCGCTGACCACGATCGCGGTGATCATCGGCGGCACCTACCAGAGCAGCAGGCTCGCCGACGCCATGCCGTATTACCTCGTCTTCGGCAACGAGCTCGTCGACTTCAACACGCCCTACCCGACATCGTGGTCGCTGGGCGTGGAGGAGAAGTTCTACCTCGTCTGGCCCGCGCTGCTGGTGCTCACCTCGTTCGCGCGAAGCGGGAAGACAGCGCTTCGGCTCCTGCTCGGCGCGTCGGCCGTCCTCGGCGTGGTGCTGGTCGCGCTGCCGCTGACGCCGTCGCACACCTGGGCGAGCCTCTCGGTGCACTACTGCTCGCTGGTCATCGGGTGCCTGCTGGCGATGGCGCTGCACCATCCCCGCGGCTTCGCCCTGCTCCGGCCGCTGACCAGTCCCGCCGTCGCCACGGTGATCGCCTGCGGGTTCGTCGTGCTGCAGTTCTCCGTCGGACCGCTGGCGAAGGCACTCGGCGGGCACTGGCAGTTCGTCGTCCCGGTCTACGCGGCGGGCTCGGCGCTGCTGCTCGTGGCCGTCGTTTCACCCGGTCCGGTCCGGAAGCTGCTCTCGAGCGGGCCGATGACCTTCGTCGGCGATCGCTCGTACGCGCTCTACCTCGCCCAGACCGCGGCCGCCGGAGTGTCCGGCTGGCTGTTGCCCAGCGGGATCGCCAAGGCCGCGGTGACCACGGGGGTCGCCCTGCTGTTCGCCTGCGCGCTGCGCCGCTGGGTCGAACAACCCGCCATCGCCTACGGGCGGAAGGTGATCGGACGACGCGCGCCCGCCGAGCCTCCGGTGGAGGCCACGGCGGGCGCGAGGTGAGCTTGTCCGGTCGTCAGTGGTGCGCGGCCACCGCACCGGCGTTGGCGCTCTTCTTGACGAACAGCGAACCGACGAACGCGCCCAGACCGACGCAGCCGGCGACCATGAAGGTGGTGCGGATACCCGTCGCGTCGGGGCTGGCCGCCCCGGCCGTCACCGTGCTCGCCGTGGCGACCGCGATGAACAAGGCGGTGCCGAGCGCGCCCGCGAGCTGCTGAAGGGTGGCGAGGATCGCGCTGCCGTGTGAATAGAGGTGCTCGGGCAGCGAACCGAGGGACTCGGTCATCAGCGGCGTCATCATGAGGCCGAGTCCGCACATCAGGAGGACGTGGATGGCGATGACCGCGACCAGCGGTGATTCCGCGCCGAGCAGGGCGAACAGCCACAGCGAGACCGCCATCGCGGCCGCACCGGGAATGACCAGCGGCCGGGGGCCGAAGCGGTCGTACAGCGCACCGACCGGACGGCCGAGCAGTCCGAGGGCCAGGCCGCCGGGAAGCACCGCGAGCCCGCTGACGAACGTGCTGGTGTGCAGGACGGTCTGCAGGTACAGCGGCAGCAGGATCGCCGCGGCGCCGAGCAGGCACATGAACAGCAGCGCCGTCAGCACCAAGGCGACGACGAAGCTGCGGTGGGTGAACGGACGCAGGTCCAGCAGCGCGCGGTCTTCTTTTTGCAGGCGCAGCTGTCGCCAGGTGAACACCGCGAGCGCCACCACCCCGAGGGCGATCGGCGCCCACGGCGGCACCGGCTGATGCCCGCCCGCCGACTCGCCGGACACCGACAGGCCGTACAGCACGCCGCCGAAACCGAGGGCGGACAGGATCACCGACAGCACGTCCAGCGGGACCTTGCGGGTTTCGCTGTCCAGGCGCAGCCGCAGCATGCCGACCACCAGCGCGGCGAGCGCGAGCGGCAGCACGATCCAGAACATCCAGCGCCAGCCCAGCGACGAGAGGACCGCGCCACCGATGGTCGGGCCGATGGCGGGGGCGACCGCGATGACGATGGTGATCGTGCCCATCGTCGCGCCACGCTTCTCCACCGGGACCAGGCGCATCACCGTCGTCATCAGCAGCGGGAGCATGACCGCCGTACCGCAGGCCTGGATGACCCGGCCGACCAGCAGGAAGGCGAATCCCGGCGCGACCGCGCTGACCAGGGTGCCGAGGCTGAACAGGGTCAGCGAGGCGAGGAAGACCTGGCGCGGGGTGAACCGTTCGAGCAGGAACCCGGTGGTCGGGATGACGACCGCCATGGTGAGCAGGAAGCCACTGGTCAGCCACTGCACGGTGGTGGTCGGGACCTTGAGGTCGACGGTCAGGTCACGCAACGCGACGCTCAGGATCGTCTCGTTGAGGATCATCACGAACGCGGAAAGGACCAGCACCCCGATCAGGAGCCCGGCGCTGGCCGGTGCTCTTTCCTGGTCGTGAGTCGTTTCGGGCATGGTTTCGGTCATCTGTGTGGGGCTCCTGGAAGGCCGCTGTCCGCGTCGGGCGCCTCCGGCGCCGGCAACGGTGACAGCGAAGGCGAGGCTGATCGGGGTTCAGTCTGCCTGTGCCGGTCGGGGTGTGTCACGTCGGTTTCCGTAGTTAGTACGGTCACTTCGCTGTGGGCGGACGTCCGCTCCGCACGGGAGAGGAACGAATTTCCCGTCATACCAACCTAAAATCGTGCTGTGACCAGTGAGATCACCATGGCTCAGTGGCGGTCGGTGCGACGCGCCTATCGGGTGACGGGCGCGCGTTTCGCCGAACTCGTGACCGGCGTTCCGGATCCGGACTCGATGGTCACCGCGGAGTGGACGGTGGCCGACACCGTCGCCCACGTCGCGATGATCGCGAAGATGTACACGTCGCTGGTGCGGCCGGACGGCGCGGAGCTGCTGGACGCCCGCGGGCAGGGTCAGGTCGAGAAGACCACTGTGGACACGGTTTCCGTGCTGAACGATTTGGTGCTGGAGAAGTTTTCCGAACGCGACATCGGCGTGCTGGTGGCGGGGTTGCTCGCTGACATCGAGGAAGTGCTGCGAGTGACGGAGGACGCTGATCCGGCGACCCCGCTGAGCTGGCTCGGGGACTCGAAGGTGCCGCTTGCCGGTGTCCTCGCGCATTTGGTCAACGAATTGCAGATCCACGGCTGGGACATCGCCAAGGCGTTGAAGCTGCCCTGGACGATGCCACCGGCCGACGCGGCGTTGTTCTTCGACCTTTTCCTGGTGGGCGTGCTGACCCACGACATCGGGCACCTCCTCGACACCGACGAACCGCCGAGGGAAAGGCGGATCGCCGTCGCCTTCCGATCGGCGTACACGTCTCCGGTCGTCCTGGTGCTGCATCGGGGGCGGGTCACGGTCGAGCGGCCCGGCGGCCCGGTCGACGCGCGGATCTCGTTCGATCCGCCGTCGCTGAACCTGATGTTGTTCCACCGGGTCGGCAAGGCGCGTTCCGCGCTGACCCGCAAGATCGTCGTCAGTGGTCCCCGGCCGTGGCTGTTGCCCGCGTTCCTGCGGGTGGTTCGGCTGCCGTAGGAACGCGGGCCTTCTTGCGCCCTTAAAGCGTCAGCGCCCAGACATCGAGCACCCCGATGTCGCCGGGCCCGTAGTCGGTGACACGCAACTGCCACTTCCCGCCGGCCGGGGACGACGCGCCGGGCACCGAGAACGTCCGCGCGCCGTTCCAAGCCGTGCAGGTGGAACCGCCGCTGTATTTGAGGGGGTAGGCCTTGCCTGCCGGATCCAAGAGCGTGACGCCGAGGTCCTCGGCGCAGGTGTGCCGGATCGTCACCGAAACCGCGAGCGTGGTCGCGGCCTGTCCGGTGAGTGTCGAGGTCACCGGGCTGAACACCTGCTGATAGTCACGGATCGCGAAGTCGGTGCCGTTGCTCAGCGTCCGGCCGCCCGCGTCGCCGGGCTGCGTCTTGACCGACACCACACCGCTCGCGGGCGACACGTTCCCCGCCGCGTCACGGGCCTTCACCGTGAAGCTGTAGGAGGTGTCCGGGCTGAGACCGGTCACGGTGGTGCTGGTCCCCGTCGCGGAAGTAGCCGGCACCGAGCCGTTGTAGACGTCGTAACCGGCGACGCCGACGTTGTCCGTGGCCGCGTCCCAGGCCAGCGTGACGCTGTTCGACGTCGTGCCGGTGGACCGGGCGTTGCCGGGAGCGGTCGGTGCCGTCGTGTCGCCGCCGCCGTCGCCCGTCACCAAGGTGAGGTTCCATATGTTCAGCGCTTCGATCACCGGCTGGAAGAGGGACATGTCGCCGTCGCTGGGGTTCTCCACGCACTTCGACGGGCCGCCGTCGTGCAGGCCGACCGCCTTGGTACCGAGCAACCAGCCGCCGCCCGAGTCGCCGCCGAGCGAGCACGCCGTCGTCCAGGTCAGGTCTTCGATGATCAGCCCGCCGCCGTAGTCGACGGCCTTGTGCGTGTACTTCACTTCACCGCACTTCCAGTGCGAAGTGTTGCCGGAGTGGCAGACCCGGTCGCCGACCATCGCCTCGGCCGAACCGGTGACCGTGACGGCGGGCTCGCCCCAGGTGTTGACCGCCGCCGAGAGTTCCCAGCCGGACTGCGTCACCGCGACCACGCCCATGTCACCCTCGCGGGCGTTGACGCTGCGCGTCCCGCCGACGTTCGACGTGCCGATCCGGTTCTGCTGGCCGGACGCGCCGTAAGCGGCCTGGTCGCGGTCGTTCGTGCAGTGCCCGGCGGTCAGGAAGTGCTTGCCGCCCGAGGAATCCGTCGCGCCGAAACCGACCGAACAATAGGTCTCGCTACCCGGCCACCACGGATCGCCGGTGTGGATCGTGCCCGCCTGCTGCCGGGGCGACGATTCGGTTTCAGTGATCCGAACGCCGAGATTCTTCGCCTGTGAAAGGAAACGCTCGGTCTCGGCGGTCTTGCGTGAGCGGTCGACCGAGACGCCGACCTCGTTGCCGCGGACGTCGACACCCCAGCCGAACACGCCAGGAACACCGTCGCCGACAAGCGCGCGGACGGCGTCGTCGGTCCGGTCGAGTTCGGCCTTGGTGCGGGCGACCAGCCGCGTTTCGGCACCGGCCGCCTTGGCCGCACCGGCGTCGGCGGCGTTCGTGACCGCCAGGGTCAGCTTGCCCGTGGCGGCGTCGAACCATTGCCCGGCGGAGCGGTCGCGCAGACCGGCCGGAAGCGACGCGGCCAGCCGGTGCGCCTCGTCCTGGGCGGCGAGCTGGGACTTCGCTTCGGACACGGTCAGACCGAAGGCGGCGGCCACCCCGTTCACCTCGGCGTCGGGATGGGCCGGAGCCGGTGGTGAGGCCGCTTGGGCCGTCGGACCGAATCCCAGCGCGGCCAACGCCATGACGCTCAAAGAGGAAAGCACTCTGCTGTGCCGTCGCATGCGCACTCCTTGAATCGAAAAGTAGGTGCGCAGACGGTAAGTCCCTGCCTCGCTGAATTGTAGGTCCGCGAGTCGTTAACAATTAAAAGCTGGCCTCGTATGATTCGCTCGACCCGTTTTGGTTTGCCGGTCTCGCCATTCGTAATAGCCGGAACGAGGCACGTGCGACACCCGGCAGCCCGCCGCGGACATCGATACTGTCCGCAGCGAGTTCATGGACCAGCGGGAACGTTGCTTTGGGAGGCAGGTTCCCTTTTCTCCGCGCTGGTCGGCTTCAGGCAGGTGTGGTGCAGGCACCAGAGCATCCTCCCTGGTGACCGGCGGTCACCTCGTCCGCTCGGTCTATGTTCTGAGGTGCATGGTGTTGCGCCTTGGAGTTCCGGTGGGGTCGAGATAAGCAGGCGGGGTGAACTCTGGCAGTCCGTCTTGGGCGATGGCGACTTTCCATTCGCTGTGGTGGATCAAGCGGTGGTGCTTCGTGCACAGCAGCACGAGATTGTCGATTTTGGTTTCGCCGTGGTGTCGCCAGAAGACGATGTGGTGCGCGGTGCAGCGCGGCACCGGCATGTCGCAGCCGGGAAACGCGCACCCGCCGTCGCGGATGGTCAACGCGTACTTCTGAGCGAGGGAGACGGTGCGTTTGGAGCGACCGATGTCCAATGGTTCGCCTGCGGTGCCGAGGACTCCGGGCCGGACCCGGGCATCACAGGCGAGGATGCGGGCGTCGGTGGCGCTGATGGGCCCGACGAGATCCAGATGTGCTTCGCCGAGGTCGTTGATCAGGTCCTCATACGACATGGTGACGAGGATGTGGGTGGCTTCCCCGGCTTGGCCGGGGAGGTTCCGGCTGGTGGTCTTGAGTCGCGCGTAGTCGGTGAACGCATCCCCATAGCGCTCGTCTTGAGTGCGGGAGTCCCGGACCCCGTCGATGGCCTTGTGGGGTTTGGCCATCGGGTCGAGGTCGGACTTCAACCGCGCGTAGGTTTCCAGGTCGAGTCTGGCTTTGAGTCCGAGGGTGCCGTCACGGTGTTTGACGAACCGCAACTCCGGCCGGGTGTCCTTCGGATCCTCACTCCGTGGCTCTTTCCCGTCCGGGTCGAGCTTGTCGAGCAGGCGTCGTCCGGCGCGGGCGATCTGCCGTGGTCCGGCGCGGCGGGCGAGGTCGACGAGGATCTTCTCCCCGCCTCGCACGTCCTCCTTCGGAACGGTGGACGGGATCCGGGCGAGAGTACGGATGATCGCATCGATCTGCGCACCCCCGATCGCACCCTCCGCCGCAGCCTCGGCGGTCAAGGGTGCCAGCGGCGGCTCGGGGTCTCCGCCGATAGCCGGTCCGGGATGCAACGCCAGCACCCGGTCAGCACGGACTCCGGCTTCCTTGTCCGTCACCTGAAAGTCCTCAAAAATCAACGCAGCCAGCGTCGAATGACCCGAGCATCCACGGACACCGCGAGAATTGATTTCCGCCAGGATCGCGTACTGCTCCGCCTCCAACTGCCGCTTCAAGACTTCGATTTCCTGCTTGCGGGCGTGCAGCGTCGCAGTGTCGGCACGCCACCACTCGGAGCGCACCGTCTGGGGACTGTTTTCGCTGGCCACGACTCCAACGATACCCGCGTTCGAACAGGTGTGCTAGCCCGATTTGCGTAGCGTTCACGCCTGGCTCATTTCACCCGATAGGGAACAGCGGACCGCCAAACAACTGCGCTGAGCAACAAACTTAGAGACGCGTAGGCGCCTTCGCGGGCAGGGAAGGTGTGAAGCCCCACAAAAGCACCACATGAGACACGCTCTAAGAGTCCCAATCCCAGGCGAATCCGAAGCGGCCGGGCCCGAAATTCAGGGCTACCCCGTGCACGGAATCATCGCCCGGAAGAACTTCGGTCCATTCCGCCTGCTGCCCGTCCTGTTCGGAATAGCGACGGCATCGCGCCGGAAGGAGCCCGGGGGAGAACCGGATCTCGAGTACGTACTCCCGTACCGGAAGGCGGAATTTGCGTTCGTAGTTCGTCGCGTGCGGGAACGGTGCGCTGTTGGACAGGGTGTGCTCGGTGATGACCGTTTCGCCTTTCGCGAGCGGTCGTTCGAAGAGTAGTTCCATCACGAGAAGACCGTCTTCGGGGCGGTGGACGCTCCGGCCGGGACGGCAGCCTCGCAGCGAGGTCACCCGCGGCAGTGGCCGGTCGTGCTCGTCGATGTGGACGATCATCACCCACCGGTCCGGGCCGTCGGCTTCGGCGCGCAGCACCTGCCGGGACTGGAACGCGAGTTCCTCCTGGCCGGGCCCGACGAAGACGACGTCGTGCTGGCTGATTCTCGTCAGCCGTTCGTCCCATCGGGTGTCGACCTCGCTGACGGCCGCGTCGATCCGCGTCCGGTCCGGCCAGAACCGGCCGATCTCCGGCAGGCCGTCGGCGCGGGCGGGCCATCGGCCGCGGGCGCGGGGTGGTCCGAGCAACGTGGTCAAGCAGCCGGACGGGATTTCCAGCACCTGCTCGAGGTGGCGGAGGGCGAGCACGGAATCCCGGCGTTCGGGGCGGCTGCGTCCGGACTGCCAATAGCTGAGTGTCGCGGCGGTGATCGAAACGCCGCGGGCACGCAGGTGGTCGCGAAGGCGTTCCAGGCTGAGGCCACGCGCCCGGATGGCCTCACGCAGCGCGTCGGCGAAGGGCCCGTCGCGCAGCAACCGTTCGAACTCGGGCCGGGGTTCCGCTCGGCCGGACATCACGCGACGAGCATAGGCCCGCGCTGCGGGAAAGTGAACCGGACAGTGCCCTGGCCAGGGCGTTAACCGTTAACAGGCCTATCGAACCGTCGGCGAGACTTTTCGATGTGGCCGAGGAACCGGTGGGTCCAGTCGCACATGCCGTCGACCGTCGCGCGCAGGCCGTGGCCCGCCTCGGTGAGGGTGTAGTCGACCCGCGGCGGCACGGTCGGATGCACGGTCCGCTCGACCAGGCCGTTGCGCTCCAGCATGCGCAGGTTCTGGGTGAGCATCTTGTGGCTGATGCCCTCGATGTCGTTCCGCAGTTCGGTGAACCGCCGTGTGCGGTCGCCGATCATCTCGATGATCAGCAGTGCCCACTTGTTGGCGACGTCGGAGAAGATCTCGCGTGCCAGTGAGTCCGCCCGTGTCAGATCCGCGTCGTCCGCCGTGCCGCTGAGCTGCTTGGTCACCATCGGGTTCCCCAGTCACGAGAAAGTGCGTTCTTCCAGGTCGCTTCACACTCTCCTACGGTTTCTGGGTAACCACAAGTGACTAAGGCAAGGAGTACGACAGCATGGCCATCACCCTCGTGAACCCCGCGGGACTGCCGGAGATCCCCGCCTACCGGCAGGTTTCGATCGCGAGCGGGTCGAAGCTGGTGTTCGTCGCGGGGCAGGTCGCCTGGGATACCGAAGGCGCCATCGTCGGCGAAGGCGATCTCGCCGCTCAGGTCGAACAGTGCTACCTGAACATCGGTACCGCGCTCACGGCGGCCGGCGCCACCTTTGACGACGTCGCGAAACTGACCGTCTATGTCGTCGACTGGACTCCGGACAAGCTCGCCCTGTTCCTCGAAGGCGTCGATCGGGCAGCCGCCAAACTGGGCGGCACCCCGGTCCCGCCGGGGACCCTGATCGGCGTCGCCGCACTCGACGTGCCCGAGCATCTGGTCGAGGTCGAAGCGACCGCCGTCATCGACTGACGCTCACCGACCGCGTGCCGCGCGCCAGATCGGGCTGTCGACGTAGTGGTTGTCGTACTGCTTCGAAGACGCGGCGATCTCGGCAGGAGCGGCTTCCCCGCGGGCGACCCGATCCAGGAGTCGGTAGTAGTCGAAGCGGGCCATGCCCGGCGTGAAGGTCACCAGGACGTCGGCGTCCGAGTCTGCGGCGGGCCCGAAGGCGTGCGGCACCCGGGGCGGTACGGCGAGGAAATCGCCCTTTTCTAAAGTGTGCAAGGTTTCCTCAACGAGGACTTGAAGCTTTCCTTCGAGCACGAAGAAGAATTCAGTCGCGCGAGTGTGGAAGTGGGCCGGGGTGCCGAAGACGCCTTGCTTCAGGGTCGCGCGGTTCGCGGTGAAGCCGCCGTCGGTGGTGTCGGAGTCCGCCAGCAGGGCGATGTCGCTGCCCGGCGCGTCGCTGACGATCTCGGCGTCGGCGGCCCGGAGGAGGATGGGGTCGAACATGGTGGCGATCTCCTTGGTCTTCGGTGGTCAGCGGCTCGCTGACAAGGAGAAGCCTCTCCCGGCGCCTAGGCTTGATCAACGCGGGAATCCGCACCGATCGATAACCCTGGGATTATCGATCGGTGCGGACGCTCGCCAGGCCGGCACGCATCAAGCGGCGAAGACCTGAGAGTCGTCGGCGAACGCCTTGAACTCCAGCGCGTTGCCCGCCGGATCCAGCAGGAACATCGTCCACTGTTCGCCCGTCTGCCCCTCGAACCGGACGTAAGGCTCGATGACGAACTGCGTCTTCGCGGCCCGCAGTCGATCGGCCAGCTTCTGGAACTCCGGCACGGTGAGGATCAGGCCGAAGTGAGGGACGGGGACGTCGTGTCCGTCGACCGGGTTGTGGATCCGCTGTGGCCGCTCCGGGGCGAGGTGCGTGACGAACTGATGGCCGTGCAGGTTCCAGTCGATCCAGGTGGCGGAACTACGGCCCTGTTCGAGGCCGAGGACGTCGCCGTAGAAGGTGCGCGCGGCGGCCAGATCGTCGACGGGCATGGCGAGGTGGAAGCGCGGGATCGGGGAGTCGAGGACGGTCATGGCGAGGAGATCCTTTCCGGCGGGCGAGCACTTGTCGCAATGTTAACATTAGGACAAAGTGAAGCCGGTGATGCCGTCGCTACGATCAGGCGTTCCAGAGGAAGGATGAGCGATGAGCGAACCCGCGCGGGTGGTGCCGGCGCGTCGTCGTGGGCTGGCGGACGAGGTCGCCGACAGGGTCCGGGACGCCATCTTCGGCGGCGCCTATCCGCCTGGCGCGCAGTTGCGCGAAGTGGAGCTCTCGGCCGCGCTCGGCGTCAGCCGCGGCCCGGTGCGCGAGGCGCTGCTCAGGTTGGAGCGCGAGGGACTCGTTCGCAGTGAATGGCATCGGGGTGCCCTTGTCACGACACTGTCCGATGTGGACGTGGCGGAACTCGACAGTCTCCGCTCCGCGCTGGAACAGCTCGCCGTCCGGTTGGTGGTCGCTTCCGCATCGGACGCGGACCTGGCCGCGATCGACGACGTCGTCGAGCGGATGGAACGGGCGCGCGACGAGCACGAGATGGTGCGCTGCGACATCGACTTCCACGACGCGGTCTACGCGGCTTCCGGACATCGTCGGCTCAACGAGGCCTGGCAGGCCATCCGGTCGCAGGTCCACCTGTTCCTGCTGACCCGGATCGGGGTGAACTCCGAGGGGTACCTCGCGAGCATTCCGGAGGAACACCGGAGGCTGGCGTCGGCACTGCGTGCCCGTGACGGCGAGAAAGCTCTCGATCTCTTCGCCGCGCATCGCGGCCAAGCGCTCGACGTGCTCACTGGAAAGTAGCGAGGCACGAAGTGGCTTCAGGGCTTGACGGCAAGCTTGGCCACGGCTTAACTCAAGCCCTGAAATAAGGCGTGTCCCGTGTCACACACGGGTATGCGGCTTGGCCACTCACCCCGAGGACCATCGATGCGAATCGGAAAGATCGCGCCCGCGCTCGTCCTGGCGCTGGCGGCTGCCGCCACGACGGCGTGCGGCGGCGGCGACACGTCGTCCAGCGCTCCCAAGGAGCTCGTGTACTGGGCGTCCAACCAGGGCACCAGTCTCGACAACGACAAGGCCGTCCTGCAGCCCGAACTCGACAAGTTCGAGAAGGCCTCCGGGATCAAGGTCAAGCTCGAGGTCGTCCCGTGGACGGATCTGCTCAACCGGATCCTCGCGGCCACCACCTCCGGCAAGGGTCCGGACGTCCTCAACATCGGCAACACCTGGTCGGCCTCGCTCCAGGCGACCGGGGCCTTCCTGCCGTTCGACGACGCCGCGCTGGAGAAGGTCGGGGGCAAGTCGCGGTTCCTCGGCCCGTCGCTGGCGGCCACCGGGGCGAGCGGTCAGCCGCCGGTCGGCGTACCGCTCTACGGCCAGGCGTACGGCCTGTACTACAACAAGAAGCTCTTCTCCGAGGCCGGGATCACCAAGCCGCCCGCCACCTGGGAGGAACTGGTCGAGGACGGCAAGAAGCTCACCAAGCCGGACAAGGGCCAGTGGGGTCTTTCGCTCCAGGCTGGTCAGGTCACGGAGAACAGCCACCACGCGGCGATCCTCGGAGCCCAGCAGGGTGCGCAATTCTTCACCCCCGACGGCAAGCCGCAGCTGGCTTCGGATCCGTCGGTCGCGGCCGTGCGGCAGTTCGTCGACCTGATGCAGAAGGACAAGATCGTCAACCCGTCGAACGCCGAGTACGCCGACACCGCCAAGTCGCTCAAGGACCTGTCGGACGGCAAGGCCGCGATGTTCATGAACCAGGCCTCCGCCGGCTCGTTCAAGAACATCGGGATGAACATGGCCGACCTCGGCGTCGCGCCGATCCCGCTGCCCGCCGCCGCGCCGTCGAACGGCCGGAAGGTGACCAGCTTCGTCGCCGGCATCAACATGTCGGTGTTCAAGAACACCAGGAACCCCGACGCCGCACTGGATTTCGTGAAGTTCATGGTTTCGGCACCGGAGCAGGCACTGCTCAACAAGACCTACGGTTCACTGCCGACCGTCCAGGACGCCTACAGCGACGCGGCGTTCCAGACCGAGGACGTCAAGGTCTTCCAGAGCGTGCTCGCGAACACGGCCGAGCCGATGCCGCAGGTGCCGCAGGAGTCGCAGTTCGAGACGCTGATCGGCACAGCCATGAAGACGATGTTCGCGGACGTCGCGGCCGGTAAACCGGTCGACGACGCGAAGATCCGGGACCAGCTGAACCAGGCGGACCAGCAGATCGCGGCCGGTGGTTGATGCCGACCACGCTCGATGACGCCCCGGCCGTGAAAGCGGCCGGGGCGTCCGGACCCCGGCGCGTCCGGCGCGAACGGCGCCGGGTCGCGCTGCCGTACCTGTTGCTGCTTCCCGCGATCCTGCTCGAACTGCTCGTGCACCTGATCCCGATGGTGGCCGGGCTCGTGATGAGCTTCTTCAAACTGACGCAGTTCTCCATCCGGGACTTCTCGTCCGCCCCGGCGGCGGGACTGGACAACTACAAGTTCGTCCTGGACTTCGACTCCGCGGCGGGCAAGGCGTTGCTCGGCTCGTTCTGGATCAGCGTCGTCTACACCGTCCTCTCGGTCGGGTTCTGCTGGCTCTTCGGGACGTCGGCCGCCGTGCTGATGCAGAAGAACTTCCGGGGCCGTGGTGTGCTCAGGACCCTGTTCCTGGTGCCGTACGCGCTGCCGATGTACGCCGCGGTGATCACCTGGTCCTTCATGTTCCAGCGCGACACCGGCCTGGTGAACAGTCTGCTGGGCACCGACTCTTTCTGGCTGATCGGGGACAACAGCTTCTGGTCGCTGGTGGTCGTCTCGGTGTGGCGCAACTGGCCGTTCGCTTTCCTGATCGTGATGGCCGGCTTGCAGAACATCCCCGGCGAGCTCTACGAGGCGGCGGCGATCGACGGCGCGGGCTGGTGGCGGCAGTTCCAGGCGATCACCCAGCCGATGCTGCGGCCGGTCAACCAGGTTCTCCTGCTGGTGCTGTTCCTGTGGACGTTCAACGACTTCAACACGCCGTATGTCCTTTTCGGAGCGTCCGCCCCGAAGGAGGCGTCACTGATCTCGATCCACATCTACCAGAGTTCCTTCGTGACCTGGAACTTCGGCCTCGGCTCGGCGATGTCGGTGCTGTTGCTGCTGTTCCTCTTGATCGTCAGCACCGTCTACTTGGGACTGACCTCGCGGAGGAGGAAGGCCGTTGTCTGAGCCTCGCTGGGTCCCGTGGGCCCGCCGCTTCGTCCTCGGCTTCCTCGCCCTGTTCACCTTGGTGCCGCTCTACGTGATGGTCTCGTCGTCGCTGAAGCCGCTCGGGGACGTGCAGGGCGAATGGGAATGGATCCCGACGACGCTGACCATCCAGCCGTTCTTCGACATCTGGGAGACCATCCCGCTCGCCGAGTACTTCGTGAACAGCCTGATCATCTCCGGTTCGGCGGCGATCTTCTCGGTCCTGATCGCGATCTTCGCGGCGTACGCGCTCAGCCGGTTCCGGTTCCGGGGCAAGAACTTCTTCAAGATGACCGTCCTGTCCACGCAGATGTTCCCCGGCATCCTGTTCCTGCTGCCGCTGTTCCTCATCTTCGTCAACATCGGCAACACCACCGGCATCGTGCTGTACGGCTCCCGGCTCGGGTTGATCGTCACCTACCTGACCTTCTCGCTGCCGTTCGCCATCTGGATGCTCGCCGGCTACATCGACTCGATCCCCAAGGAACTCGACGAGGCGGCGATGGTCGACGGCACCGGACCGCTCGGCGCGCTGATCCGGGTGGTGATCCCGGCCGCCATGCCGGGGATCGTCGCGGTGGGGATCTACTCGTTCATGACGGCCTGGGGCGAGGTCCTGTTCGCGTCGGTGATGACCGACTCGGGTACGCGGACCCTCGCCGTCGGCCTGCAGGAGTACTCCACCCAGGTCCAGGTCTACTGGAACCAGGTGATGGCCGCCTCGCTCATCGTCTCCGTCCCGGTCGTCGCCGGATTCCTTCTGCTCCAGCGTTATCTCGTCGCCGGGCTCACCGCGGGCGCCGTGAAATGACGCGCCGTCCCGATACCGAGAGGTCTGCCTTGAACCTGCACCTTCCCGCCGATTTCCTGTGGGGTGCGGCCACCGCCGCGTACCAGGTCGAAGGCGCCGTCGACGTCGAC
Source organism: Amycolatopsis sp. NPDC039088 (assembly GCF_055598845.1). Lineage (NCBI taxonomy): Bacteria > Bacillati > Actinomycetota > Actinomycetes > Pseudonocardiales > Pseudonocardiaceae > Amycolatopsis > Amycolatopsis sp. NPDC039088. The sequence continues at coordinate 48,569 of NZ_JBVKAE010000024.1, forward strand.
GGCCGCCTCCCGTCCATCTGGGACGACTTCGTCCGGGTCCCGGGTGCCGTCCTGAACGGTGACACGGCCGACGTCGCGTGCGATCACTACCGGCGCTGGCCGGAGGACCTCGAGATCATGAAGCGGCTGGGGCTGGACGCCTACCGGTTCTCGGTCGCGTGGCCGCGGGTGATCCCCACCGGCCGCGGCGAGGTCAACGCGCTCGGCCTCGACCACTACGACCGGCTGGTCGACGCGCTGCTCGAAGCGGGGATCCGGCCGTTCGCCACGCTGTTCCACTGGGACCTGCCCTCGGCGCTGCAGGCGAACGGCGGCTGGCCCGAACGCGACACGGCCTACGCCTACGCCGAGTACGCGGCCGTCGTCGCGGCTCGGCTCGGTGACCGGGTCAAGGACTGGAACACCGTCAACGAACCGCTGTGCTCGGCCTGGCTCGGCTACCTCGAAGGCCGCTTCGCTCCCGGAATCAAGGATCTCAAGCAGGCGATCCACGCGTCGCACCATCTCCTGCTCGCACACGGCCTCGGCGTACAGGCGATCACCGCGAACGCCGCCGAACCCGCCAACGTCGGCCTGGTGCTCAACCTCAGCGGGATCGAGCCCGCGTCCGAGTCCACCGAAGACGTCGAAGCGGCGGCCCGGATGGACGGCCACGTCAACCGCTGGTGGCTCGACCCGGCGAACGGGCGCGGCTATCCGGCGGACATGATCGAGGTGTACGGCGTCGAACCACCCGTGGTCGGCGACGACCTCGAGGTGATCTCGACCCCGGTCGGCTACCACGGGCTGAACTACTACTTCCGGCAGATCGTCGAGGACGACCCGGCCGGTCCCGCGCCACGTGCCCGGCAGGTGCCGGTCGAGGGGGCCGCCACCACCGCGATGGGCTGGGAGATCCACGGGCAGGGCCTCGCGGACCTGATCCACCGCCTCGCCAACGAGTACGGCGCGCGGGCCATCTACGTCACCGAAAGCGGAGCCGCCTTCGACGACAAGGTCGCCGAGGACGGTTCGATCGACGACGCCGACCGCATCGCCTACCTGGAAGAACACCTGGGCGCGGTGGCGGGAGCGGCGGAGGCGGGAGCGCCGGTGAAGGGCTATTTCGCCTGGTCGCTGCTCGACAACTTCGAATGGGACAGCGGGCTGAGCAAACGGTTCGGGCTCGTGCGGGTCGATTACGACACGCAGGTCCGCACGGTGAAGGCGAGTGGTCACCGCTACGCGGAGATCATCGCCGAACACCGGAACCGCTGAACGCCTCGTGAGTGGTAGTGACGGTTAGAGAGAGGTAACTCAAACGTGGCGTATGAGTCATCGCGCCGTGAAGGCCTCCTTGCCTACCCTCAGGGTAGTGAAGGGGCCCTTCACTACCCGCCGGGACGATCGCCCGTGACGCTGGGACAATCGTGACGCCAAGCCCCGGACGCGTGGACCGACTGCTCGCGTTTAGCCCGCTAAACGCGCTCCGGGCGCACTTGCGTTTCGCCCCCTGATCGCGATCCGGCGCGGCGACGTGTGGGGCGTTTCTCGCGTCCGTGAAGGACTCCTTGAGGGACCCAGAGTCCCTCAAGGAGTCCTTCACGGACCAGGCCGCTTCGAGGCGTTGCCGGGAGTTCGTGCGGGCGGATGGATCCCGGCCCCCCGATTCGTCGCTCGCTACGAACGGACGCTTCTCGAAACCTCCTAGGGTCGCCATGAACGAGGCGATCCTAGGAGGCGAAGCATGCGGACACTCTTGCGTGGCGGTCGTGTCATCGACCCGGCGACGGGCTTCGACGGCACGGCCGACGTGCTGGTGACGGACGGGGTGGTCACCGCCGTGGGGGTGGGTCTGCCGTCGGAAGCGGGAGACACGGAGATCGACGTCTCCGGGCTCGTCGTCGGCCCCGGTTTCATCGACCTGCACAGTCACGTGCACACCATCGCGGGCCAGCGGCTGCAGGCGATGGACGGGGTCACGACCGCGCTCGACCTCGAAGCCGGGCTGATGCCGATCGAGCGGGCCTACGCCGAGGCTGCCGCGGCGGGACGTCCGCTGCATTACGGTTTCTCCGCGTCGTGGGGGTCCGCCAGGGCACAGGTGCTCGCCGGGATCGAGCCCGACGCGAACATCGACAGCGGGCTCGCCGTGCTCGGGAACCCTTCCTGGCAAAGGTCTTCCTCGCCGAAGGAGCTGGCGGCCTGGCTGTCCCTTGTGGAGGGTGAGCTGGCCGCGGGTGCGCTCGGCGTCGGCGTCCTGCTCGGCTACGCGCCCCTGACGGATCCGGGTGAGTTCGTGGCGCTCGCCCGGCTCGCCAAGGAGGCCGGGGCGCCGACCTACACCCACGTCCGTGAACTGGTCGAAGTGGACCCGGCGACCCCTGTCGACGGCTCGGAGGAGATCGCGATCGTCGCGGCCGAGACCGGCGCGGCCATGCACCACTGCCACGTCAACAGCACTTCCGGCCACCAGATCGACCGCGTGCTCGCCGCGCTGGAAGCGAGCCGGACGGCCGGGTCGCGGGTGACCGTCGAGGCCTATCCGTACGGCGCGGGCAGCACGGGGATCGGCGCGGCCTTCCTTTCACCGGAGCGGCTGAAGATGAAGGGGCTCTCGCCGTCCAGCGTGATCATGCTGGAGTCGGGGGAGCGGATCGCCGACGAGGGCCGTCTGCTTCAGGTCCGCGAGGAGGAGCCGGGAGCGCCGTGCATCCTGGAGTTCCTCGACGAAAGCAACCCTCGCGACCTCGACCTGCTGCGCCAGGCGCTCGTTTTCCCGGACGCCATCGTCGCCAGCGACGCGCTGCCCGTGTACTGGAAGAACGGCACCAGCGAAAGTACCGAATGGCCGTTGCCGCCCGGCGGCGCGACGCATCCGCGGACGGCGGGGACGTACGCCAAGACGTTGCGCCTGATGGTGCGCGAGAGCAAGGCATGGACCTGGCTGGAGGCGTTCCGGCGCTGCTCCTACCTGCCGGCGCGCGTCCTCGACGAGGTCGCCCCCGCCGCGCGGGCCAAGGGCAGGCTCGACGTCGGAGCGGACGCCGACATCGTCGTCCTCGACCCGAACACCATCACCGACGCGGCCACCTATTTCGATTCGACGAGGCCTTCGGTCGGTGTCCGGCATCTGTTCGTTTCGGGCGTTCCCGTCATTACCGACGGAAATCTGCGCACCGACGCCTTCCCCGGCAAGCCGCTGCGCGGTGAGCCGCGATGAGCGAACTGCTCGCCGACATCGAGACGCTTGTCCGCTGCGAGTCCCCGTCGTCGGATCACGACGCCGTGGCCCGTAGCGCCGAGGTCGTGGCGGGACTCGGCCGGAGGCTGCTGGGAGTCGACCCCGAGCGGATCGTCGTCGACGGAGTCACCCATCTGCGTTGGCGATTCGGCGACGGGCCGAGGCGCGTGCTGCTCCTCGGTCATCACGACACGGTGTGGCCGCACGGTTCGCTGGAGACCCATCCGTTTTCCGTGCAGGACGGCGTGTTGCGCGGCCCCGGCTGTTTCGACATGAAGGCCGGGGTGGTGATGGCGTTGCACGCCGCAGCGGTCGTCCCGGATCGTGCCGGATTGTCCATTTTGGTCACCGGCGACGAGGAGATCGGCTCGCCGTCGTCGCGCGCCCTGATCGAGGAAACGGCGGCGGGCTGTGACGCGGCGTTCGTGCTGGAGGCCTCGGCCGACGGCGGTGCGCTGAAATGCCGTCGCAAAGGCGTTTCCCACTACCAGGTCGAGGTGACCGGTCGCGCGGCGCATGCCGGGCTCGAACCGGAGAAGGGGGTCAACGCGGGGATCGAGATCGCGCATCAGATCCTCGCGGTGGCCGCGCTCGCCGACCCGGAAGCCGGGACCAGCGTGACACCCACCGTCGTCTCGGCGGGAACGACGGTCAACACCGTCCCCGCGGCCGCGAAGGCGGAGGTCGACGTCCGCGTGTGGGACGAGGCCGAGCAACTCCGCGTCGATCGGGCCATCCGAAGCCTCCGATCGGTTCTTCAGGACGCCGTCGTCCGGGTCACCGGCGGTATCAACCGGCCGCCGTTGGAGGAAGGCTCGTCCTCGGGATTGTTCGCGCTGGCCCGGGAATTGTCGGACGAACTCGGTCTCGGTGAACTGACCGCCGCGTCCGTCGGCGGCGCCTCGGACGGCAATTACACCGCGGGGATGGGCGTTCCCACCCTCGACGGTCTCGGCGCCGTCGGCGGCGGGGCACACGCGGATCACGAACACGTCGTCGTCGCGGAATTGCCGCGGCGCACCGCTTTGCTGGCCGCGCTCGTGGAGAACGTCCTCGCGAAGCGGGGCCCGTCCGGCGCGACGAATCCCGCGGGCGAATCTGGTACGGCACGACGGTGACTCGGCCACCGAGCCGGGAAAGGATTGTCCCGTGACGAATCTTGCGACGAATACGGAAAGCCTGGCTTCGGCGGAGGTGCGCGACGAAGCCGTCGCCGCCGCGCGGGCCGCTGCCGTGGCTTCGGGCGTCGAAATCCGCGAACTCACCGAAATCGCCGAGCTGGCCGCCGTCGTGGACCTGTTCGAGTCGATCTGGAAATCCGCGCCCGGCGCCCGTCCGGTGAGCACGGAGCTGCTCCGGGCGATGTCCGCGGCCGGGAACTACGTCGCGGGCGCGTTCGAACACGGTGAACTTCTGGGGGCCTGCTTCGGTTTCTTCGGGAATCCGGGAAAGGCGAGCCTGCACAGTCACATCGCCGGGGTCGCCAAAGCGGGCGTGGGCCGGGGGATCGGTCACGCGCTCAAACTGCACCAGCGCGGCTGGGCGCTGCTTCAGGACGTCTCGGTGATCACCTGGACCTTCGATCCGCTGGTGCGGCGCAACGCCTATTTCAACCTGGGGAAGCTCGGCGCGCGCCCCATCGGTTACCTGCCCGACTTCTACGGTCCGATGGAGGACAGCATCAACGGTTCGGGCGACACCGACCGGCTGATGGTCGGCTGGGACCTGACGAGTCCGGACGTCCGCGCCGCCGCCCTCGGTGAACCCGTCCTGATCGACTCTGGAGCACTGGGCGCGGCGAAGGCGCTTTCGATCGACGCGGACGGTGGTCCGCTCGTCGGTCCCGCCGACACCCAGACCGTGCTCGTCGCGGTCCCGTCCGACGTCGAACGGTTACGCCGCACCGATCCCGGTCGCGGTAACGCGTGGCGTGTCGCCCTGCGCGAAGTCCTCGGCGGACTGATGGCGGACAACGCCCACGTCGCCGGTTTCGATCGTGCCGGCTGGTACGTGATCTCGAAGGAGCAGTCGTGAAACTCAGCGGTGTGGAACTGCGCCGGGTCCGGATGCCGCTCGTGGCCCCGTTCCGGACGTCGTTCGGGACGCAGGCCGAACGGGAACTGCTGCTCGTCCGCGCGGTGACCCCGGCGGGCGAGGGCTGGGGCGAATGCGTGGCGATGGAGGCGCCGCTCTACTCGTCGGAGTACAACGACGCCGCCGAGCACGTGCTGCGGAACCATCTGATCCCGGCGTTGTTGCGGGCCGGCGACCTCACCGCGCACAAGGTGACGCCGCTGCTGGCGAAGTTCAAGGGTCACCGGATGGCGAAGGCGGCGCTGGAGATGGCGGTGCTCGACGCCGAACTCCGGGCGCATGACCGGTCCTTCGCCGCCGAGCTGGGGTCCACTCGCGACTTCGTGGCCTGCGGGGTGTCGGTCGGCATCATGGACTCCATCCCGCAGTTGCTCGACGTCGTCGGCGGATACCTCGACGAGGGCTACGTGCGCATCAAGCTGAAGATCGAGCCCGGCTGGGACGTCGAGCCCGTCCGGCAGGTCCGGGAGCGCTTCGGTGACGACGTGGTGCTGCAGGTGGACGCGAACACCGCGTACACCCTCGGCGACGCGCCGCTGCTGGCCAGGCTGGACCCGTTCGACCTCTTGTTGATCGAGCAGCCACTCGAAGAGGAGGACGTCCTCGGGCACGCCGAACTGGCGCGCCGCATCCGGACGCCGATCTGCCTCGACGAGTCGATCGTTTCGGCAAGGGCGGCCGCGGACGCGATCAAGCTGGGCGCGTGCCAGATCGTCAACATCAAACCGGGCCGGGTCGGCGGCTACCTCGAAGCCCGCCGGGTGCACGACGTCTGCGCCGCGCACGGGGTCCCGGTGTGGTGTGGCGGGATGATCGAGACCGGTCTCGGCCGGGCGGCCAACGTCGCACTCGCCTCGTTGCCCGGGTTCACGCTCCCCGGCGACACCTCGGCGTCCGGCCGGTTCTACCGCACGGACATCACCGAGCCGTTCGTGCTCGAGTCCGGCCACCTGCCGGTGCCGACCGGTCCGGGCCTCGGGGTGACTCCGATTCCGGACCTGCTGGACGAGGTCACGAAAACGAAAGCGTGGATCAGTTCGTAGCCAACTACGAATTCCGGGGTTAGATTTGGTCGGATCGGACCACTCGGTTCGGTGAGGCCGGGTTTAACTTCGGGGGGTGCTGACACCGGTGCCCAGTAAGCCGCACACGAGTTTGGGACGCGTCCTCGAAGACCTCGGGGACGTGCTCCTGGAGCCGGTCGCGGTCGGCGGGACCACCCGCAAGCACCTTGGCGGGGTGGTCATCCACGATCCGCACGACGAGTCGGAATTTCCCGCCTCCGCCGTCGTGCTCGGCGTCGGGGTGCGGGAGCACGACGAGGTCGTCGGTCTTCTGCACGACGTGGGTGCGAGGGGAGCGGCGGCACTCGTCGTCCGTTCTCCCGTCACCCCGACGCCGGAACTCCGCCGGGTCGCGGACTCGACCGGGGTCGCCCTGCTCGGCCTCGCCAGCGGCGCTTCCTGGGCCCAGCTCGCCGCCATGCTCAGGACCTTGCTCGCGGAGGGCGACGTCGGCGAGGTCTCGCCGCAGACGCTCGGCGGAATGCCCTCGGGTGATCTTTTCGCCCTCGCCAACGCGATCGCCGCGCTGCTCGACGCGCCGGTGACCATCGAGGACCGCAACTCACGGGTCCTCGCGTTCTCCGGGCGTCAGGACGAAGCCGACCCATCGCGGGTCGAGACCATCCTCGGCAGGCAGGTACCGGAGCGGTTCACCCGAAACCTGGAACGGGACGGCATCTTCGAGAAGCTGTACCGCGAGCACACGCCCGTGTACGTCGACCCGCAACGGTACGACGCCCACGAGATCGTGATCCCGCGGGTGGCGCTCGCCGTCCGCGCCGGCGACGAGGTGCTCGGCTCGATCTGGGCGGCGGTCCGGAACCCGCTCAGCGAGGAACGGACCCAGGCATTGATCGACGCGGCCAAACTCGTCGCGTTGCACATGCTCCGGCTGCGCGCGGGCGCCGACGTCGAACGGCGGCTGCGCGCGGACCTGGTGAGTACCGCGCTCGAAGGCGGTGCCGCCGCGCCGGAGGCCATCGCCCGGCTCGGTCTGCTCGGCCAGCCGTCGATCGTGCTCGCCATGGGCCTGCTCGGGGCGCCGACCCCGGACGACGACCTCCGGCTTGTCGCGGACCGGCAGCGGGTCGCCGACGCGCTGGCCATGCACCTCAGCGCCGTCCAGCCACGGTCCGCCGTCGCCCTCGTGGGCGACGTCGCCTACGGCATCGTGCCGATGCCGGGTAGCCACGCAGATTGCCAGGAGCGCTCGATCCGCGTCGCGTCGACGTTCCTGGAGCGCACCGGACGCCGGGCGGCGGCCGCGATCGGCATCGGACCGCTCGCGCTCGACGGCTCCGGTCTGCGTGCCTCGCGCGACGGCGCCGACCGCGCGTTGCGGGTGCTGCTCACCAACGGCGGCGCCAAACGCGTCGCGACCGTCGAGGACGTCCACGTCGACGCGCTCATGTTGGAGCTGGCTGATCTCGCCGCGGCGAGGGGAGACGTCGCGACCGGTCCCGTCGCGCGGCTGCTCGCTTACGACGCCCAGCATCAGTCGCAGTTGGTGCACACCCTCAGGTGCTGGCTGGACGCCTTCGGGGACATCGGTGCCGCGTCCGCCGCGGCCTACGTCCACCCCAACACCTTCCGCTACCGGTTGCGGCGGCTGGCCGAAGTCGGCGAGATCGACCTCGACGACGCGGGGGAGCGGTTCGCCGCCATGCTGCAACTCCGGCTGCTACCCGGCGAAGCGCGGACCGGGCCTCCCGCCGCCGAAGAGACCTGACTCTCGGCCAAGGTTGGTGACCCCGGCCCGAAAGACCGCCGGATGTTCGTGGGATCGAACCAACTCTCCTGTTCACCCGCTGTTCAAAATAGGTGATCGGCGCGACACCGGAACGGCTACCGGTCCCGACAGCGTGCGTCGTTCTCCTTCTCTCCCAACGGTTTCGGCGGAGGCGTGATGGCGACAGTGGTCAAAGAGGACACCTGGACGGCGCGGCGGATCAACCGGACGGCGGTCATCACCATGGTGGTGATGGTGTTCGCCTGGTCGGTCGACTACATCGATCGGTTCTCCATCGGGATGGCGCTGCCGATGATCGGCGCCGAGTTCGACCTCAGCAAGACCCAGCAGGGCTGGCTCGTGACCGTGTTCGCCCTGGTCTACATGGTCTGCCAGATCCCGGCCGGATTCCTCGCCGACCGCTACGGCTCCCGGGGGCCGATGCTGGTCACGTTGCTGCTCTGGTCGGTGTTCACCGCGATGACCGGGATGGCGGGCACCTTCGGGATGCTGCTCGTGGTCCGCGGGCTTTTCGGGGTGTGCCAAGGGCTTTTCCCGGCGGCGTCGTTCAAGGCGATCGCGGAGCGGACGACGCCGGTCAACCGGGCGACGGTCACCGGGGTGATGCTGTCGGCGGGCGGCATCGGCGCGGGACTGGCACCGCTGATCGTCGGGCCACTGCTGATGGCCGTCGGCTGGCGTCACACGTTCTTCTGGATGGCGGGGATCGGCGCGTTCATCGGCGTCGTGGTCTGGGCGATCCTGCCCAAGGCGCTGCCGAAATCGCTCAGCAGCCTTCCCCGTGACGAGGCGAAGACGCCGGAGGTCTCCCGCAAGCAGGTGCTGAAGTCCCCGGTGATCTGGAAGTTCACCCTGCTGTTCTGCGTCACCAACATGCTCAACTACGGGATGATCACCTGGGTACCCAGCTACCTGCTGGAGTCGCGGGGGCTGTCGTTGAGCCAGACCGGGGTACTGGCCGCGATCCCGATGCTGGTCAGCATCGGCACGACCATCCTCGGTGGCTGGCTGTTCGACCGCTACTTCCACGACCACGGCCGCTGGTACCTCGGCTCGATCGCCCTGGTGACCGTGGTGCTGCTGACGCTGATGGTGAACGCGGACAGCACGGCGGAATTCACCCTCTACGAGACGCTCGCCCTCGCGGTCTTCGGTATGGCGACGATGGCCGTCTTCGGTCTTCCGCTGCGGGTTCTTCCCACGGCGGTCACCGGGATCGGCATGGGGGTGATGAACTTCGGTGGCCAGGTGGCCGGCGCGGTCGCCCCGGTCGCGATGGGCTGGCTCGCCGACACCTTCTCCTACACCGCCGCGTTCGGTTTCCTCATCGGCACCACCTTGATCACCGCGGTCATGGCGTTCTGGGTACCGCAGACACCCGCGCAGTTCACCTTCTCCGAGGCGAGTCCTAAGTAGACAGACCGGATGTGGTCGTCACCGGGACTGTCGTGCGGCACTGTGTGGATTTTGTGTCCCGCCCGGACACGACATCTTGCCTCACCCTGACCTGCGCCCTCCCCCCCCCACCCTCAGACAGGAGCGCCATGCCCACCGCGTCCGAAGTCATCGAAACGATCAACGACCGCGCCAAGGAGGTGGGTGTCCGCGTCCGGTTGCACGCCGCCGAAATCGACGGCACGCGGCGGATCGGCATCGACGAAGGCACCCCCGTCGTCACGGCGTCGGTGTTCAAAGTGCCGGTCGCGCTGGAGCTGGCCAGGCAGGCCACCGAGGGAAGGCTCGATCTCGGTGAGCGGATCACCGTCGCCCCCGGGCATCCCACCCCGAGCCCGTACGGACTGGCGACGTTCCGGCACGAGGTGACGATGTCCTGGCACGATCTCGCGATCCTGATGATCGGGATCAGCGACAACGTCGCCACGGACCTGATTCTCGAGCGAGTCGGGAAGGAAGCGACGGAGAATTCGTTGCGACGACTCGGCTTCGAACACACCACCGTCACGCAGGACTGCGGTGAGACCCTCGGCAGCATCGGGGAAGACCTCGGAATCACTTACGAGGACGACGAAAAGCTGCTGACGGAGCTTCCGATGGAGAAGCTCACCGCGTTGCGCGCGCTGCGACCGGCGCACACCTGCGCCACGACCGCCGAGGAGATCACCCGGCTGCTCGGGCTGATCTGGCGTGACGAGGCGGCGTCGCCCAGCGCGTGCGCGGACGTCCGGCGCTGGCTGGAACTCCAGGTGTGGCCGCACCGGCTGCGGTCCGGGTTCCCGGACGACGGGATCCGGGTGAGTGGCAAGACCGGGACGCTGCCGTCGGTGCGCAACGAGGTCGGCGTGGTCGAGTACCCGGATGGGGGCCGTTACGCGGTAGGGATTTTCACCGACGCCGTCGACGCGCGGTCGCGAGTGCCGGAACGCGACGCGTTCATCGGTTTCGCCGCGGCGCGGGCGGTCGAATGGCTCAGGATCCAGGGGGCCGGGAGCGAATGATTCGTCGGCGCGGATGAATTTTCCCGCCGCTCTCGTCGTTCCGCACGAACCGGTGACGCCCGTCACCGTCCTAGCATTCCGGGAACCGCCGGACCACTCTTTCCACGGACAAGGACGTTCATGTCGAAACTTTCCGAAATCGATGCCTGGCTCGTACAGAACCTCCCGGCCCTGCTGGCCGAACACCGCGTACCCGGCGCGGCGATCGCGGTCTTCGCCAACGGTGAGGTCATCGACCACGCGGCCGGTGTGCTGAACAAGAGTACCGACGTCGAGTCCACTGTGGACTCCGTATTCCAGATCGGTTCGATCACCAAGGTGTGGACGACCACCCTCGCGATGCAGCTCGTCGACGAGGGGCGGCTGGACCTCGACAAGCCGGTCCGGTCCTACCTTCCCGAATTCGCCCTCTCCGACGAAGACGCCGCGTCACGGATCACCGTGCGGCAGCTGACCTGTCACACCTCCGGCTTCGAAGGCGACATCTTCACCGACACCGGTCAGGGTGACGACTGTGTCGCGAAGCTCGTGGCGACGTTGTCCGACGTCCCCCAGCTGTTCGGCCCTGGCGAGATGTTCTCCTACAACAACGCCGGATACTGCGTGCTCGGCAGGATCATCGAAGTCCTGCGCGGCAAGTCCTACGACGACTGCCTGCGCGACCACCTGTTCACCCCGCTGGGCCTGACCCACGCGGCGACCGGGCCCTATGACGCGATCCGCTACCGCGCCGCGATCGGCCACGTCCAGCCGACGCCGGACGATGAACCGGTCGCGGCGCCCGTCTGGGCGTTGACCCGCTCGAACATCCCCGCCGGCTCGCACCTCGCTATGCGCCCACGTGACCTGCTCACCTTCGTGCGCATGCACCTGAACGAGGGCCGGGCCGACGACGGGACCCAGGTGCTCAAGCCCGAAACAGCCCGCGCCATGTGGGAGCGGCAGGTCGAACTGCCCTACCTCGGCTTGATGGGTGGGGCGTGGGGACTCGGCTGGATGATCTTCGACTGGGACGGCGGCCCGGTGATCGGCCACGACGGCGGCACCATCGGCCAGTCGGCGTTCCTCCGCGTGGTGCCTGGCAGCAACGTCGCGGTCGCGCTGTTGACCAACGGCGGCAAGCCGCTGCACCTCTACCTCGACATCTTCCGGAAGGTCCTCGGCGATCTGGCCGGGGTCGCAGTCCCGCCGCTGCCCGAACCCAACGCCGCTGAGGCGCCCGCCGACCCTTCCCGGTACGTGGGCGAGTACTCCTCGCAGGTGGCGGACATCGTGGTCAGCCAGGACGAGGACGGTGGCCTGTGGCTGGAACGCACGCCGAAGGGGGCGTTCGCCGATCTCGGCAAGCCGGAGAAGAACAAGCTGCTCGGGTACCAGGGTGACACTCTCGTCGCCGAAAGCGGACAGCTGGGCCTGCACATGCCGCACGCCTTCGTCGGCGACGACGGCAGCGGGCGGGCGTTGTTCGTCCACACGGGACGCGCCGACCGGCGGGTGAGCCGATGACCGGAATCGGCGGCGAGATCGAGGCCGTCTTCGCGAACGCGGGTGCCCGCGGTTTCGTGCACGCGCGTGAGGTCGGCGTCGCGGATGGCCCCGAAGTCGGTGTCGGTGCGGACGATCCGGTGGTGCTGGCCTCGGTGTTCAAGATCCCGGTGGCGGTCGCCTTCGCCCGCGAGGTGGCCGCGGGCAGGCTCGACGAGACCGAGCGGATCCGCGTCACCGCGCGGTACCGGATCGGCGGGGTCGGCACCGCCGGGTGCGCCGACGACGTCGAGATGAGCTGGCGCGACCTGGCGCATTTCATGCTGACGATGAGCGACAACGCCGCGACCGACCTGATCTACCACCGGATCGGCCAGGACAAGATCGACCAGGTGCTCACCGACCTCGGACTGGTCAGGACCCGCCTGATCGGCTGCTGCGAGGACCTGTTCGCCTCGGTGATCGCCGACCTCGGCGCGCGACCGGACGACGATCTGGAAGCTGTTTTCGCCGCGGCCACCGAGGAACAGCAGTGGAAGCTCGCGGTGGTCGACCCCGAACGCACGACGTCGTCGACCCCGCGCGAGATCACCACGCTGCTCGACGCCATCTGGACCGACCGAGCGGGCGACCCGGCCGCCTGCGAACGGGTACGGACGATCATGGCCCAGCAGATCTGGCCGCACCGGATCTCGTCCGGCTTCCCCGCGGAAGTGGCGATCGCGGCGAAGACCGGCACGCTGCCCTCGGTCCGTAACGAAGCGGGGGTGGTGATCCATGTGGACGGTCGCCGCTACGCCGTCGCGGTGTTCACCCGCGCCGATTCCCTCGAAGACCGCTTGCCCGCGGTCGATTCCGCCATCGGCGAGGCCGCCCGCCTCGCCGTCGAACACCTTCGCGCGCAGTCCGTGACCCAGTAGGAGAACCCCATGAAGAATGCCCGGCTCACCGCCGCGATCGCGAGCGTGGTGGCCTTGACCGTGAGCGCGTGCGGGGGGACGTCGCAATCCGGACAGGACCGGACCGCGAACCAGAAACTGACCGACGGCAAGACCTTCACCATGGCGATCGGCACCGATCCGGGAGCGCTGGATCCGGCGATGACCGTGCTCTCGGTCGCCCTCGAGATGGGCCGTTTCCTGTACGACAGCCTGATCAATCTCGACGAGACGGGCAAGCCGATCGCCGGCCTCGCCGAGAAATGGGAGGCCACCACGACCACGGCCTCCTTCACCCTGCGGAACGGGATCACCTGCGACGACGGCAGCCCGCTGACCGCGAGCGACGTGGCGGCGAACATCGACTTCGCCGGTGACCCCGCCAACAAGTCCCCGATGTCCGGGCTCGCGGTCGCGCCGGGAACCAAGGCGACCGCGAACGACGCGGCGCGGACGATCACTCTCGCGAGCGGCGCGCCGGACGCGTTCCTGCTCCGCAACATCGGCGGTTTGCCGATCGTCTGCGGCAAGGGCGTGGTCGACCGTTCGGGACTGGCCAAGGGAAAGCACGGCAACGGCATGTTCACCATGACCGAAGCCGTGCCGAACGACCACTACACCCTCACCCGGCGGAAGGACTACGCGTGGGGGCCGGGGGACTGGCGGGGTGACCAGCCGGGCTTGCCGGACAAGGTCGTCTTCCGGGTGGTCCAGAACACCACGACCGCCGCGAATCTGTTGCTGTCCCGCGAACTTAACGCCGCCAGGATCACCGGTCAGGACCAGCAGCGCCTCCGCGCCCAGAACCTGTACCACGGCGACCAGGTCGTCCCGATGGGCGAGCTGTTCTTCAACCAGGCGCCCGGCCGGGCGGGCGGGGATCAAGCGGTCCGTCGCGCCCTGGTGCAGGCGCTCGACCTCGCTCAGATCGGCAAGGTGCTGACCAGCGGGAGCGGGGCGCCCGCCCAAGGCATGGTCACCACCGAGCCGAGGCCGTGTGCCGGGGATTCGGTGAGCGGCAAGCTGCCGGGGTTCGACGTCGCCGCGGCCAAATCGGCCCTCGACAAGGCAGGCTGGACGCCGGGGGCGGACGGCGTGCGTGTCAAGGACGGCAAGCGGCTCGCGCTCACCGCCATCTACGGCACCCAGCTGGGGCCGACGATGGCACCCACCGCGGAACTGATGCAGCAGTCCTGGAAGGCCATCGGTGCGGAAGTCACGCTCAAAGGCGTCGACAGCCCTGGGACCAACCAGGTGCTCTTCAACACCGGTGATTGGGACATCTCGATGGCGCCGGTGACCCTGTTGCTGCCGAGCCAGGCCGTCACCTTCGTCTCCGGGCCGAAACCGCCCGCCGGCACGAACTTCGCGCATATCGAGAACGAGCGGTACCAGGCGCAGGCCGCCCAGGCGGCCAAGATGGCGGGCGACTCCGGCTGCGCGACCTGGCTCGCGGCGGAATCGGCGCTCATCGAGCGACTGGACGTGGTGCCGTACGTCAACTCGGTCATCCCGACCTTCGGCAGCGACGCCCGGTTCGCGATCAACTTCGGTTCGATCGAGCCGTCGTCGATCCGGATGTACAGCTGATGACGGCCGTGCTCGCCCCAACGGGGTTGCGCGGCGGTCCCTGGCTCTCGTTCGCGGTGCGGCGGCTCGGCAGGTTCGCGGTTTCGCTGTGGGTCTTGGTCACCACGGCGTTCCTGATGATTCAGCTGATCCCCGGCGACCCGGTGCGAGCGGCGCTCGGCCTGACCGCTCCGGTGGAGCTGGTGAACGCGCGGCGGGAGGCCCTCGGCCTCGACGATCCGCTGTGGCTGCAGTACTTCCACTACCTCGGCGGTTTGTTCTCCGGTGATTTCGGGACGTCGATGACGAGCGGGCAGCCGGTCTCCGAGGTGATCGGGGACCGGCTGCCCGCCACCCTGCAGCTGGCGCTGCCCGCGTTCGCGGTGGTCGTCGCCGTGGCGATCCCGCTGGGGGTGCTGTTCGCCGTGCTGACCCGCGGTGGCCGCCGTCGTGGTGGTGAACTGGCCTTCACCACCACGACCGTGCTGTTCGCGGCGATTCCGGAGTTCCTGATCGCGGTCGCGCTGGTCGCGTTCTTCGCGGTCCGGCTCGGCTGGTTCCCCGTGGCGGGCAGCGAGGGCTCGGGTTCGCTCGTGCTCCCGGTGATCGCGCTGGCGCTCGGCCCGGCGTCGGTGCTCTCCCGCATCGTGCGAGTGGAGACACTTTCGGTGCTGGGCAACGACTTCATCCGCACCGCGCGGGCGAAACGATTGCCTGCCCGGCTGGTCTACCTCCGCCACGCGCTGCCGAACGCGCTGACCGCGACGCTCACCATGGGCGGGCTGATGCTGACCGGCATGGTCGCCGGGACGGTGCTGGTGGAGAACGTGTTCGCCTGGCCCGGTCTCGGTTCGACCATCGCGCAGTCGATCCTGCAGAAGGACTACCCCCTGGTGCAGGGAATCGTGCTCGTCTACGGCATCGGTGTCCTGCTGGTGAATCTGACGGTGGACGTGCTGCTGGCCGTCCTCGACCCGCGTTCGACGATCCGGGAGAGCTGAAATGGTGAATCGGCGCGCGAAATGGGTCGCGGCCCTGCGCACCCCGGTCGGCGCGTTCGCGGCGGCCTTGCTGGTACTGGTGGTCGCGCTCGCGGTGCTGGCCCCGATCCTGTGGCACGACAACGCCTTCGAGGTCGACATCGCGGCGATCGGCCAAGGACCGTCGGCGGAGCACTGGCTGGGGACCGACGACCTCGGGCGCGACATCCTGTTCCGGGTACTGGTGGCGACCCGGCTGTCGGTGCTGCTGGCGGTACTCGCGACGGTGATCGGGGTGGCGTCGGGGCTCGTCCTCGGCACGCTGCCTTCGCTGCTGCCGCGTCCGGCCGCGCGGCTGGTCACCTCCGCGGTGAACATCGCGGTTGCCTTCCCCGGGCTGCTGCTGGTGTTGTTCTTCTCCGTCATCTTCGGTGTCGGAACCCACGGCGCGGTGCTGGCTGTCGGCTTCGCGCTGGCGCCCGCGTTCGCGCGGCTGGCCCAGACCCTGTCGGCTTCCGTGGCGGGGCAGGACTTCGTGTCCGCCGCGCGGATCTCCGGAGTCGGGAGGATCCGCCTGCTGGTCCGGCACATCCTGCCCAATATCGGCGAACCGCTGGTGGTGAACGCGACCATCGGCGCCGGTTCCTCGCTGCTCGCGTTTTCGGGGCTGTCGTTCCTCGGGATCGGGGTGCAGGCACCGGAATACGACTGGGGACGGCTGCTCGGTGAAGGGCTCAACGGGATCTACGTCAACCCGGCGGCCGCGCTGGCGCCTGGGGTCGCGGTGGTACTGGCCGGACTCGCCTTCAACTTGGTGGGGGAGACCGTCGCCGGGGTGATCGGCGTCCGCACCGGATCGCGGAAGCTCGCGCCGCGGCCGGTGCCCCCGGCCCGGGAGGAGCGCGGGCGGGAACGCGACGACGATGCCGTGCTGGTGGTGGAGAACCTCCAGGTCGCCTTCCCCCGCCCGGCGGGCTGGACCGTTCCGGTGCGCGGGGTGAGCTTCACCGTCCGGGCCGGCGAGGCGATCGGCGTCGTCGGCGAGTCGGGCTCGGGGAAGAGCCTGACCGGCCTCGCGGTGTCACGGCTGGTCGAAGCACCGGCCGTGGTCACCGCGGACCGGCTCGACTTCGCCGGGAAACCATTGCTGACCACACCGGAACGGGAGCTGCGCGGTCTGCTCGGCACGTCGCTGGCGATGGTGTTCCAGGACCCGATGACGTCGTTCAACCCGACCAGGCGAATCGGCCGTCAACTGGCCGAAGTGGCCGAACAGCACCAGGGGCTGCCCCGTGCCAAGGCGTTCGCGCGGGCCGTGGACCGGCTGCGCGCGGTGCGGATCCCCGCCGCCGAACGGCGCGCCCGGCAGTACCCGCACGAATTCTCCGGCGGGATGCGGCAGCGCGCGATGATCGGCATGGGCTTGATGGGCGACCCGCGGCTGATCATCGCCGACGAACCGACCACGGCGCTGGACGTCACCGTCCAGCGGCAGCTGCTGCGGCTGCTGGCGCGGACCAGGGCCGAACGGAATACGGCGATCATCCTGATCAGCCACGACATCGCGGTCGTTTCGCAGACCTGTGAGCGGATGCTGGTCATGTACGCGGGCCGGGTGGTGGAGGACCTGCCGTCGGCCGGAACGCCACGGCATCCGTACACGAGGGCACTGCTGGCCGCGACACTCGACCTCGAGACCGATCGCGACGCGCCGCTCGCGGTGATCCCCGGCCGCCCGCCGGAACCGGATCGCGTGCCCACCGGCTGCGCCTTCGCCGACCGGTGCCCCGCGGCGACCGATCGGTGCCGCCTCGAAGACCCGGTACTGGAGCGGCTGACGTCCGAGCACCGCGTCGCCTGCTGGCATCCGCACGAAACGTCGCCTGCCCGGCCCGCCAAGGAAACCGTGACCGCCGGAGGTGCGGAATGAGCGACCTCATCTTCGACTCGGTGAGCGTGCGGTACGGCGGGCGACGCGGTCTCACCGCGGTCGACCAGGTCGGGCTGACCGTCCCTTCCGGACAGGTCGTCGGGCTCGTCGGTGAATCGGGGTCGGGGAAATCGACGCTGGCCCGCGCCGCCGTCGGGCTCTCGCCGGTCACCTCCGGACGGGTCCTGCTCGGCGGAGTCGACGTCCGCAAGCTACCCCGCCGTCGTCCGCTGCAGATGGTGTTCCAGGACCCGTATTCCTCTTTGGACCCTCGGATGAGCATCGGGGAGTCGATCACCGAAGCGATGCCGCCCGGCGTTCTTGCCGGCCGCGCCGCCCGCCGGGACGAGGTCGCCCGGCTGCTGGAACTGGTCAACCTTGATCCGGATCGCGCCGGCCACCTGCCGGGGCAGCTTTCCGGCGGGCAACGGCAGCGGGTGGCGCTCGCCCGCGCGCTGGCCGGACGGCCGGAGGTGCTGATCGCGGACGAGATCACCTCCGCGCTCGACGTCTCGGTGCAGGGCGCGGTGCTCAACCTCGTCCGGGACGTGCAACGACGGCTCGGCCTGTCGATGCTGTTCATCTCCCACAACCTCGCCGTCGTGCGCTATCTCAGCGACATCGTCGCCGTGATGCACCTCGGCCGGATCGTCGAAGCAGGCCCGGCGGAGCAGGTGCTCGGCGATCCGCAGCATCCCTACACGCGTGACCTGCTCGCCGCGGCGCCGTCCGCGCACACCTCCCTGTTCGACATCGGTACGGACGAGGCGACCGCCGACGTCGAACCCGCCGACCCGCACCACCCGCCGAGCGGCTGCCGCTACCACACGCGATGCCCGATCGGGCCGCTCGTGCGCGCCGACCGCGAGGTCTGCCTTCAGCGGGACCCCGCCGACGACGCGGCACACCGACGTCATTCGGCGGCCTGCCACTTCAGCGAAACCGAAAGCCACCAGCCCGCCATCTCCCGAGGAGCCAGCGCATCATGACCCGACGTCTCGAACTCGACGACCTGTACGCGATCGCCGTCCCGAGTCAACCTTCGCTGTCCCCGGACGGCGACCGGATCGTGTACGTCGTGCGCACCGCGGACCGCGACGAGGACCGGAACGTGGACACGCTCTGGGAGGTCGGCGCCACCACGGGAGAGGCCCGGCAGCTCACCCGCGGAACCGCCGACGTCGCACCGGCGTGGGCGCCGGACGGCTCGCGGATCGCGTTCCTGCGGGCACAGGAGGGTCCGCCGCAGGTGTGGTTCCTGCCGTCGTCGGGCGGGGAGGCCGAGCGGATCACCGAACTCCCGCTCGGCGCGGGCGCTCCGGTGTGGAGCCCGGACGGCGGCAAGATCGCGTTCTCGGCGGCGGTCGATCTCGCGGGCGGTGAACCCGCGTCGAACGCCCCGGTGGTGGCGGAGCGGCTCGACTTCAAGGCCGACGGCGCCGGGCTGATCAAGACCATCCGCAAGCATCTGCACGTCCTCGACGTCGCCACGAAGGAAGTCCGGCAGGTCACCTTCGGCGATTGGCACGCCGGTGACCCGACCTGGTCGCCCGATGGCACTCAGCTGGCGTTCTCCGCCGGACGCGACGCCGACGCGGACCTGACCTTCCGATCCGGGGCCTACGTTCTCGACGTCACCCTGAAGACTTCCGAGCCGCGGCTGATCGGTTCCGGTGACGGCATGGCGGGTCCGGTCACCTGGACCGCCGATGGCCGCGCGCTCCTGGTGGTCGGCAGGAGTGACACCGAAGTCGGCCACCTCGGCCTGCTGCGGGTTCCGCTCGACGGCGGGGACCCGGTCGACCTGACGGCCTCCCTCGACCGCAACGTGATGGCCGGTGGCGCCGGCTATCCGGGCGCGTTCCCGAAACTGACCGAAGACGGCGGTTCGGTGCTGTTCGGTCTCCGCGATCGCGGCTGTACCCATCTGTACGAAGTGGACACCGATGGCGGAACCCCGCACGCCGTCCTCGCGGGTGCGGACCGCGTCGTGTCCGGAATGGACAGTGCGGGCGGCCGGGTGGTGGTCGTCCTCGCCACGAACACCTCCTTCGGCGAGATCGCGGTCGTCGACCCGGCCACCGGCACCGTCGACGTACGTACCCGGCACGGCGCCTCGGTCGACGACGTCGAATTCTTCCGTCACGAGGAACGGGAATTCACCATCGGTGACGGCACCGTCGTCCACGGCTGGCTGCTGCGCGACCCGGCGAGGACCGGAGCCGCGCCGCTGCTGCTCGACATCCACGGTGGCCCGCACAACGCCTGGAACGGCGCGGCCGACTCGATCCACCTCTACCACCAGGCACTCGCCGCGCGGGGCTGGGCGGTGCTGCTGCTCAACCCGCGTGGCAGCGACGGCTACGGCGAAGACTTCTTCACGGGCGCCGTCGGCGAGTGGGGTCTCGCCGACTCCCGTGACTTCCTCGAACCGCTGGATCAGCTGGTCGCCGAGGGGATCGCCGACGCGGATCGGCTGGCCGTCGCGGGTTACAGCTACGGCGGGTTCATGACCTGCTACCTGACCAGCCGCGACCACCGTTTCGTCGCCGCCGTCGCCGGTGGGGTGGTCAGCGATCTGACCAGCATGGAGGGAACTTCCGACGCCGGGCACTACCTGGCCGTCCGTGAACTCGGGGGCAAGAACTACGAACAGCTCTCCCCTTTCGCCCAGGTCACGGCGGTCCGGACGCCGACGCTGCTGATACAGGGCGCGGAGGACGAGCGGTGTCCGGTCGGTCAGGCCGAGCAGTGGTTCGGCGCCCTGCGTGCGCGCGGTGTCCCGTCCCGGCTGGTGCTGTACCCGGGTGGCTCGCACCTGTTCATTCTCGACGGCCCGCCTTCGCACCGCCTCGACTTCAACCGCCGGGTCTTCGAATGGGTCGAGCAGTACGCGGCGCCGGCGGACGGGGTGTCGCGGGTACCGATCGACGCGGCGCACTGGCGGCGGCGCCTCGCCGAACTGGCGCGCAAGTACCGCGTCCCCGGTGCGGCCCTGGGCATCACGCGGGTCGGCGATGACGCGGAGGCTCACGTCACCTACGGCGTGCTGAACACGGCGACCGGGGTCGAGGTCACCGAGGACTCGGTGTTCCAGATCGGGTCGGTGTCGAAGGTGTGGACCGCGACCGTGGTGATGCAACTGGTCGACGACGGGCTCCTCGATCTGGACGCCCCGATCTCCGACGTCGTCCCCGAACTGCGGCTGACCGACCCGGACGTCGCGAAGCAGGTGACCATGCGGCATCTGCTGACGCACACCAGCGGGATCGACGGCGACGTCTTCACCGACACCGGCCGCGGGGACGACTGCCTCGAACGCTACGTCGAAATCCTCGACCAGGCCGGGCAGAACCATCCGCTCGGAGTGACCTTCTCCTACTGCAACTCGGGTTTCGTGCTCATGGGCAGGGTGATCGAGAAACTCACCGGGCTGACCTGGGACGCCGCGATGCGGGAGAAGCTGTTCGCTCCGCTCGGCCTCACCCACACCGTGACCCTGCCCGAGGAAGCACTGATGTTCCGCGCGGCCGTCGGTCACGTCGCCGAGGGAGACGAAGCCCCGAAGCCCGCGCCCATCTGGGGCCTGCCCCGGGACATGGGACCCGCCGGTCTGATCACCGCCACGACCAAGGACGTGCTCAAGTTCGCCCGGCTGCACCTGACCGGCGGTCTCACCTCGTCGGGCGAGCGGATCCTGACGACGGCGTCCGCCACCGCCATGGCCGAGAAGCAGACCGACATCCCCGACAAGCACTCGCTCGGTGACTCATGGGGGCTCGGCTGGATCCGTGACGAGTGGAGCGGGCGGCGGGTCATCGGCCACGACGGCAACACGATTGGGCAGTCGGCGTTCCTGCGGTTGCTGCCAGATCAAGGACTCGCCGTCACCCTGCTCACCAACGGCGGCAACACCCGCGACCTGTACATGGAGCTGTACCGGGAGATCTTCGCCGAACTGGCGGACGTGGCCATGCCGCGACCGCTCGAACCACCCGCGACGCCGGTCACCGTCGACGCTTCGAGGCACGTCGGCGTCTACGAACGGGCCGGCGTGCTGATGGAGGTTCTGTCCGAGGGAGACGGAATCCGGCTTCGGCAGACCGCCACGGGACCGCTGGCCGAACTCACGCCGGAGAAGACGATGGAGTTCGACCTGGTCCCGGTGACGGATTCGCTTTTCGTCTGCCGTGAGCCGGGGGCGCGGACATGGATGCCGGTCACCTTCTACACGTTGCCGACCGGTGAGCCGTACATGCACTACGGCGTACGCGCGACGCCGAAGGTGTCCAACGGCTGAGCGGCTGGCTGACGTTCTCGGCGCAGATGGGTCGTGAGTGGTGATGAGGGCTCTGACGGACTCGTATCCGCCTACCCATTGGGGCGGCTGATGTCGTGTGTGGAGGATTTGGGACGGTGAACGTCCTTAATCCTCCACGCTCGGTCTCGTTGGCGAGGAATTCGGGCACGACGGGCACGATCCGCGCGACGATGTGGGAATCCGGACACTCAACGGTCCGCCCTAACCCTCTTTATCGCTCACGGGAATCTCGTGACTGACGCCAGTCCGTGAAGGCCTCCTTCACTACCTTGAAGGTAGGTAAGGGGGCCTTCACGGCAGCGAGCCAGGAGGGGTGTGTGGAAATAGGGACAGTGAACGTCCCTATTTCCACCCACCCCTCACCCTGAGTGACAACTCGCGCTCTCGTCGACCCGACACCTTTGAGATCGGAGACGCCGCGAAGCCCTGACAGAACCGTCGGTTCAGGCTTTGCGCCGCGCCACGGCGCGGAGGATCAAGAGCACGATGCAGATGATCGCGACGGCGCCCGCGATCATCCGGAGGGTGTAGTCCATCCCCGCGAACTGGCCGATCCCGTTCGCGGCCGCACTGACGAGGAGGACGAGCCAGAGTGAGGTGGTGACCAGTACGCCGCTTGCCTTTTTGGTGTCGTTCATGGGAAAGACGTTAGAGATCGGCGGGGTGGCCTGACAGGGGAGTGACCCCCGTCCACGAGGTGGTGCTGGCGCTACCCCCGCGGCCCACCGAATCCAGAGGACTGAACGCGATCAGTTCTTCCCGCTCAAGTAAGCCAGCACGGCCAGCACCCGCCGGTGCCCGCTGTCCTCCGGCAACCCGAGTTTCGCGAAGATGTTCCGGATGTGCTTGTGCACCGCCCCGTCGCTCACCACCAGAAGTTCGGCGATGGTCGTGTTGTTGTACCCCTCGGCCATCAGCCCGAGCACCTCGCGCTCCCGCGCGGTCAGCGCTTCGAGCGGGTCGGTCGCCCGGCGATGCGCCATCAGCTGGGTGATCACCTCGGGGTCCATGGCCGTGCCGCCCTTGACGACCCGGTCCAGCGCGTCGAGGAACTTCTCGACCTTGCCGACCCGCTCCTTGAGCAGGTACCCGACGGCGCCCTTGCCGTCGGCGAGGAGTTCGGCCGCGTAGCCGGTTTCGACGTGGGCGGACAGCACCAGCACGGGCAGTCCGGGATGCATCTTCCGGGCCTTGACGGCGGCACGGAGGCCTTCGTCGGTATGCGTCGGCGGTAGCCGGACATCGGTGATCACCGCGTCGGGCCGGTCCTTGGCGACCAGTTCGAGGAACTCGTCCACATCGTCCATCGCCGCGATGACGTCGATGCCCGAGGTGTTCAGCAGCAGGACCAGGCCTTCGCGCAGCAGCGCGTCGTCCTCGACGATCACGACCCGCATGGCAACTCCACTTTCACTACGGTCGGCCCGCCGGCCGGGCTGGACAACTTCACGGTCCCGTCGAAGGCTTCGGCGCGTTTGCGGATCCCGGACAGGCCGCTGCCGCCGGATTCGTCGGCACCGCCGTGGCCGTCGTCGCGGATCTCGATGAGCAGGGTGTCGGCCGTGCCGTCGAGGGTGATCCAGGCGTGCTCGGCGCCGGAATGCTTGGTGATGTTGGTCAGCATTTCGGCGACGACGAAGTACGCGGCGGCCTCGACGGCGGCGGGACGGCGGCCGGCGCTGCGAACGTCCACAGTGCACGGAACGGGGCAGCGGTCGGCGAGCGCGGTGACGGCGCCGTCGAGACCCCGGTCGGTCAGCAGGGGCGGATAGATGCTCCGTACGACGGTCCGCAGTTCGGCCAGCGCGCCGGTCGCCGTGTCCTGCGCCTTGCCCAGCAGCTCCCGGGCCTTTTCCGGGTTCTTCTCGAAGAGCGAGTCGGCGATCCCCAGCTGCAGCACCACGGCGGCGATCCTCGCCTGCGTCCCGTCGTGGAGATCGCGTTCGAGACGGCGGAGTTCGGCACCGTGCGCCTCCAGCGCGGCGGCGCGGGACGCGGCCAGTTCGACGACGCGGTCGGTCAGCACGACCCCGGGCGCGGGCGCGAGCAGCTTCCGGGCGATGACGGCCTGCCACCGCGCCAGCCTGGGGTACAGGAACATCAGCGCGATCATGCCTACGCCGGTGACCGCGCCGAGTGCCGCGAGCGGCCAGGACGTCACCACGAAGCCGAGCGAACTTTCGATCCCACCGGGCACGGTCGGCCAGACGAACGCCGCGATGACCTGCTTGAGCCCAGCGAGCGGGAAAGCGATGGCGAAGATGCCGATGATGAAACCGGTGGCGGCGTGGAAGACGAGCCACGTCAGATCCCGCCGCGACGCCGGATCGGTCACCGGGTTCCCGGAGCGGTACGGCTCCGGTATCGGCTCGTCCAGGAGGCGGGCCGCGCGACGGCGTTCGAAGTTGACCGGATACCTGATCAGCTTGAGCGCGTGCGGCACCGCCGGGATCCCGACCCCGAACGGGCACATCAGCAGCACGAACAGCATGCCGACGAGGACGAACCAGGAGAGCATCGAAGTGGCCGCGCCGATGGCCAGGAACCGGATCGCGGACCAACAGGACCGCAGCCGGGTGATCACCCCATGAGTGTCCCATCCGGACTCCGGCGGCCCTCCTCGGCGTCTGCTCAGTCCCTGGCGCGCCTGGTGAAACCCCAGATCCCGATGGCGCCGAACACGAGAATCGACAGCAGCAGGCACAGTACGTCGATTCCCACCGGGATCGACGGGATCCGGGAGACCGACAGATGCGCCCGCATGCCCTCGCTGAGATAGGTCAACGGGTTGAGCGCGCACACCACCTGGTACCAGCGCATCCCGCCCAGCCCGTGCCAAGGGAACTGGGTGGAACCGGTGAACATCACCGGCGTGAGGACCACCGCGAAGGCGAGTTGGATCCGGCCCGGCGAAACCAGCGTCCCCATCACGAGGCCGAGGGAGGCCCCGCTCAGGCAGCCGAGGGCGAGCAACCCGATCGTGAGCGGCCAGGCCGCGAGGTTCCAGCGCACCTCGTCGAGCATGAGCAGGCCGATGGGGATCATCACCACGGCCGCCACGAGGCCGCGAAGCGCGCCGAACACGATCTTCCCGATCGCCACCAGCGCGACCGGTGCCGGTGCCAGCAGCCGGTCGTCGATCTCCCTCGTCCAGGAGAAGTCGACGACCAGCGGGGACGCGGTGCCCTGGATCGCGGTCAGGAATCCCGAGAGCGCGACGATTCCCGGCAGCAGGACCTGGGCGAAGCCGGGCGCCACGAATCCCATGGCGGACAGCACGTGGCCGAAGATGAACAACATGAAGAACGGCTGGATGAGCACCTGCGCGGCGAAGGAGCCGAGCTGCCGTCCGGTGACGATGACGTCACGCAGAAGCATCATCGCGAAGGTGTGCAGCGCGCCCGTCACGACTTCGAGCCGTCCGATCGACACCGCCGGGAGGTCGGCCCGGGATCGCGCCGGGGCGAGTGTTCGTGTCATCGGAGATCCCGTCCGGTCATGCGGATGAAGACGTCTTCGAGGCTGACCTTGCCGATCCCGAACTCCTGGACCGCGCCGCCGGACCGGGCGATCACGTCCAGTGCGGGCGTCAAGAGTTCGCCGGACTCGCGATCGGCGAAAACCCGCAGCCGGACCAGGCCGGCCTTGCGCTCGGCGAGCTCGACCTCGCGCACCCCCGGCAGCGTGGCCAGCGCGGCCACCACCGGGTCGGTGTCGCCGCCGAACCGCACGGCCAGATCGAGGGTCCGGGTGACCGGCAGCGACCGGGTCAGTTCTTCCGGGGTGTCGATGGTGAGCATCCGGCCGTGGTCGACGATGCCGATCCGGTCGCAGAGCTTCGCGGCCTCGTCCATGTCGTGGGTGGTGAGCAGGACCGTCGTGCCCCGCGCCCGCAGTTCCCTGATCCGCTCGTGCACGAACAGCCTGGCCTGCGGATCGAGTCCGGTCGACGGCTCGTCGAGGAACAGCACCCTCGGGTGGTGCATCAGCGCACGGGCGATCATGATCCGCTGCGCCTGCCCGCCCGAGAGGTGGTCCAGCCGCTTGCCCGCCACCCCGGTCAGCCCCATCACGTCCAGCAGTTCGACGGCGCGCCGGTTGCGTTCCGCGCGTGGCACCCGGTGGTACCTGGCGTGGAACAGCAGGTTCTGCCGCACCGTCAGCGACCGGTCGAGGGTGTTGCGCTGCGACACCGCAGCGAACAGCCGGCACGCCGAACTCGGCGACCGGACGACGTCGACGCCGTGGAGCAGTACCGTCCCCGCGGTCGGGCGGATCCGGGTGGTCAGCACCCCGATCGTGGTGGTCTTGCCCGCCCCGTTGGGGCCGAGCAGACCGAAGACCTCGCCCGGCGGTACGCGGAAATCGAGTCCGTCCACCGCGGGAGCCGGATCGCTTCGGCGGTAGCGTTTGACCAGTCCGGTGACGGCCAGCGCGGCGTGTTCAGGCGCGTCCACTGACATGGCGTTCCCTTCCGTCCGTCAAGGCGGCCGCGATCAGATGGGCGACATAGGCCTCGTCCACGGTGTGCACGCCGAGGCGGTTGTTCGTCATGTGCAGGTACGACCACAGCAGGGAGACGGAACCGCCGGCGCGCTCGCGCAGCTCACGGCAGTGCTCCGACCACTCTGTCCACTGTGGACCTGATCGGACCAGGCGGCGGAGCTGCTCGGCCGAGTGAGCGTAGGTGGCGTCGTACATTTCGTGCAGGCGTTCCCGTGACGACGGTGGCTCCCACGAATCCCGGTACCGGACCAAGAATTCGGCCAGCTCCGTGGTGTCGCTCAGGAACGCGGTGCACAGGATCGCGCTCATCCGCACCGAAAGTCCGAGCCTGGCCGACTTCGCCGGGTGCCGGTCGAGCACTTCGAGCACCGCGTCACTGGATCGCTCGAAGTGCCATTCCGCCAGTTCCACGCCGTCCACACCGCCGTAGCGGTCGTACTCCGGGACGTATTCCGCCGGATAGCAGCGGTTCGTGGCGCGCTCCGGCATCCCGGCCGCACCGTAGGCGAGCTCCCAGGCGGCCTCGCCGTATTCGGCGACGAACATCGCCCGCCTGGCTTCCTGGCTCGGCAGCTCGGCGGAAAGGCCTTTCACGGACGGGTTCCGGCCGAGGTATCGGCTCAACCAGCGAGTGCTCAGCCGCCGTACCGTCTCGGTGTCCCCGGCGGCGGGCCGCAACCGGAGGCGGACGTGACTGCCCTCCACCCAATACCGGATGAAGAACCAGCCGACGATGAGCCGTCGTAGCCGTAGCCTCCGCACCAGTGGGGCCACGGCTTCCCGCAGCAGCGCGTCGGGACTGCCCGGGTGGTGCAGGTGCAGGGCGAGCCAGGGATCAGCGGTATTCGGCGTTGGCACGGTTCTCCCTCCCGAGCAGGAAACAGACCAACGCGCGCTCGCCGGTGCCGGTGAAGCCCAGCGCCTCGTCGACCACCAGGTGATCGAGGCTGAGGATGGCGCCGCAGCCCAGCCTGACCGCGGCGGCGGCCAGGTAACACGACTGCACGACCTGGCCGGCCGCGGCGTTGAGGATCCGGTGTCCACGCGGGCCGAACCGGTCGACGAGGTCGTCCAGGTCGCCGGAGACCACCAGCACCGCCGCGGCCTGCTGCAGGCTGTAGTTCGGCGTCCGCCTGGTGATCGCGGCGAGGGTTTCCCGCCACCGCTCCGCCGACGGGGCCGGCCCGGCCGCACGCAGGCCGCCGCCGGGCCCGTCGTACCGGTATCCGCCGGGCGCCAGCCCGTCGACGTGGGTGACCAGCACAGAAAGGTTCGTCCACCCGCCCGCGCCCTCGGCACGGAGGTCGTCGGCGTGCAGCCGGGTGCGGTGCACGAGGTCGAGCACCTCGTCCAGTTCGGGCCGTCGCACCGGCTGCTCGGTGGTCAGCCCGCCGAAACTGGACCGGCGACGGTCCATCAGCACGTCCGCCGAGTCGCCGGAAGACCGTCCGGGCGTGTCCGGTGCCGACTCGGGCAGGGCCGGACCGGGGCGTGGCTGTCCGGAGAGCAGCGTGGTGCGGTGTACTGCCTGAGTCCAGGAAAAGCGTTGCACGGTGCGGGAGATCTCCACCGGTTCGGCGGGTGGCAGCGAGGGGACCGGGTCCGGTGCCTTCCCGCTACCGGACCGCCATGGCAGCGGGATCACGGCCAGTACTGCCTCGTCCTCGACGTCCAGTCCCAGTACGGAACCGATCGCCTCGTCGTCGAACCACAGCAGATGCCTCAGCGGCACGTCGATCCCGTCCGCCAGCGCGCCGATCGTGCCGAGCAGGACCCCGACGTCGAGGGTGCCGACCTGGTAGGCGAAGTTGGCGTATTTGAAGGCGTTGTTCCAGAACCGCAGCGTGATCACCAGGAACTGGTCGGTGCGGTCCGCGTCCGGATGCCGGACCGCGGCACGGATCGCCTCGGTCCGGTCGCCGGTCCTGATGTGGTCGAAGGCGTGCTGCGCGGTCGAATAGTGGTGTACCCCCGGCGCCACCGCGCCGTTCGGACCCGCCACCAGGTAGAGCCGCAGGGGATAGAGGCCACCGCCGCCTGCCGCGCCGCGGTGCCAGTTCGCCAGCGGATAGCGGCTGAAGCCGGCGTTGGACTGGGCGGAGTCGAACCGCAGACGACGTCCTCGCGGACCGTAGGAGGCGCGAAGCAGCCAGGCCAGCGTGTCCAGGTCGAGCGCCCGGGTCCCGGCCCCGCGCTCACCGAACGGCCGTGCGACGGGCGGTGGCGATTCGGGCAGTGGCCGCAGCAGGCCGCCGGTGAAGGACGGGAACAGCGCCGGACGGTCGGACCACCGCACCACCCGGTCGGTCGGCGGGAGCGGGTCGGCGATCACGGCGTGGACGGCGGCCGCGTACTCCCGGACGGTCGTTCCCCGCCGGTCGGGCACGGTCTGGAAATCCGGCGGCCCCGGGGTGGCCGGGATCGAAGACGGCCGCTTCGCGTCCGGGCGGCAGGTGGGACAACCGGCGGCGACCGGGTGAGTGACGGCGCGGAGCGTGCGCAGGTGCTGCACGATGGCGACGTTTTCATCGTCCGAGATTCCGGTGAGCAGCCGGAACGCCTCGAACGCCAGTGTCGCGCCGAGGGACCGCGCCAGCACGGGCGTGTACCCGGCGGCCGCCGGGGCGTCGGTGGGCCCGACGGCCGCCCACGCGCAGCACAGGCTGAGCGCTTCTCCTGCTCGTACGGCGGGCCCGAGGACCACCCAATCGCCGCGGGCGGCGAGCGACAGCATGGCGCCCGTGCGGGGTCCGGCGGGCAGCGGTCCTCGGTCACCGCATGCCAGCACCAGGTCGTAGCCGTCGTCGGGACGGGCCCGCGGATCCCACCGCACCACGGAATCGGCCTCGGCGCGGACGAGATCGAACTCCGGGCCGTCTTCGGCCGCGATCAGCACCGAGCCCGCGCCGTTGCGCACCAGCCCGAGCGCGGCGGCGGCCAGTGCGGGACCGGAGCCGGTGAGCAGGATCCGCGCGGCCCGGAACCTCCCGAACGCGCGGGCCGGCTCTTCGGTCAGATGCGCGAGGTAACGGATCTGGTCGAGGAACCGCGCCAGGACGTCGGGCTCCAGTTCCCCCGGGTCCAGGTCGAGGAGAAAGCCGCACTCGAGAAGTTCGGCGAACAGAGCGCAGATCCGGTCGCGGGCGGCGACGGTCAGCCCGGCGCAGATCTCCGCCGTCGTCCGGGTGCCGTCCAGGTGACCGCGGAGCCGGTTGAGGAGACGGTAGGCGTCGTCGCCGTCGAGATGGGCCTTCTCGGGTTCGCTGGTCAGCAGCACACCCCTGGCATCACGGAGCAGCACCGTGTCCGCGCGCAGCAAGGGATGGACACCGAGCAAGGCGGACCGGCTGTCGACGAGGGTCATACGGGACTCCGGGTCAGTTGAAGGGATGCGGGTGCCGGGGCAGCTCCGCGAGGGTGAGGACGGCCGGTGCCCGGCCGAGCAGAGGCGGCACGGTCAGCAGGCGGGGAGTGTTCGCGGTGGCGCGGTGCAGGTGCCCGAAAGTCAGCCGGAGCGTTCCCGGCACCACGACCTTCACCGCGTGCAAGCCCAGTCCGCGGCTCCAGTCGTCCGTCTGATCCACCACCACGGTGTCCAGGCCGTGCGCGGCGAGCCGGTCCACCAGCCCGGTCAGCACCCGGGTCAGATCCGTCTCCGGTTCCGGTGGTTCCGGCAGGACTTCCCGGTAGGGCAGCGGATTCGACACCGTCGGATCCGCGAGCAGGAACTCGTGGAGCTTGCGTGCCGACGGCAGGCCGTGCAGGTCGATGTGATCGTCCAGCCGCCGGACCCGTGCCGGATCTTCGAGCATCCGCTCCAGCCGGTGCCGTTCCTCGGCGTCCGGGGCGGGCCGATCGGCGCGGCGGAACGCGCCGACCGCCGTTTCGACGATCGCCGACCTGAGCGCGACGAGCGGATCCGGATGGGCCGCGGCGGAGAAGTAGACCTGGGGCAGCGGGGAACCTACGGAGCACTGCCGGGCCAGTGACAGCACGACCGGGATCCCGAACTCGGTGGTCGCGTCGAAGAGCAGGAGTTCGTAACCGATGCGGGCGAGCGCGTCGGTGAGATGGCCGGCGAGGTCGTCCCCCTCGGGCGGCGCGATCCGGCGCAGCGGCGCGTTGGCGTACCACGCCATCAGGAAGGCGTCCCGCTCGACGACTTCGAGCAGCCCCGCCAGCGCGGCCTCTTCGAGACTGTTGCCCAGTCCGTTGCCGTTGCTGTTGCCGACGAGGATCCGTGGTGTCTCCGGCCGGGCGGGGACGCCGTAGTAGGCGAAGTGCTCAGGAACCGCGAGTGGCCGCTTCCCCGTCATGGACCAGCCGTGGACCCAGGTGATCGGGAGATCCGGCCGGTACGGCACGCAGGCGTCCGAAAGGCCGGTGAACTCCGGATCCGGCAGGCCCAGCGACACCGGGTCCACCGCCCTGTCCGGGCCGAGGTCGGCGAATGACGCCCGCAGTACGGTGCGGCGGCCGTGCGGGCGCAATGCGAGCCTGCGCTCCAGAGCCTCGAACACGGCCACCCGCTCGGCATCGGCCACGGTGGCCGACCTGCCGAAACTCCATTCCCGCACCTTGCCGACCACGGTGGCGGCGGAGACCAGCGGCATCGGCGACCGGTCCGTGCGGCCCAGCGCCGTCACCGGCCCGAAGAAGGGATCAGAGGCCGCCTCCACGAAGGAAGGGCCCGCGGTGAGCCGGTTTTCCTGTCGGAAGACCCCGCGGGGGACCGGTCTCGGCGAGGGAGTGAAGCGGGCCGATCCCGGTTCGTCGGCGGGCAGCGGGGCGCATTCGGGACAACCCGGCCGGATCGGGACGGTGCGTGGGGTGAGCGTGCCGTCCCGGTTGTCGAGCTGCCACAGCCGGGAGGTCTCGGGGTGCGCGGCCAGGTGCCGGACAAGCGCGGCCAGCGCGGGAAACGACGCGGGCGGAAGCACGCCGCCCGAGGTCGTGTCGGGAGCGGCGGGCAGATCCAGCGCGTGGGAGCGGCCGAGTTCCGCGCACCGGACACAGCCGGCCAGACCTGGTCCGGTGACCGGTCCGATGACGGTGAAGACCCCGTCGGCTCGCACGGGCAGGAACCGCGCGCCCGCCGCCGTGACGCCGGCGGCCAGCTCTTCGAGACCTGACCGGGTCCACTCGTCCAGCGTTACCACGATGAGGGCGCCGGGGACGGGCTCCGCCGCGAGTCCGATCCGGACGGCCGGATCGGACTGCGCGCCGCGCAGCCACTCCGAGCACGACCCGGCTTCCCGGAGATCAGGTGTCATGGCGTGCTCCCCGGATCGAGCGCGACGAACCCGGCCGCCCGCAGTGCGGCGGCCAATCCGGGTGCATCCGCTCCTTCGGTGGGCCGCGGCGGCCGGACGTCCGGCAGTGCCCGGCGCAGGCAGCGCTGGAACTCCGGCTCGTGGTCCCTCGACGGCGACCACAGTTCCGGCCGGGGCCCGGCCACCGGCAGCGTCGCCCCGCACGAAGGGAAGGGTTCCGCCGGGGGAGTCAGCCCGGACCGGCGGGCCTGTTCGGCGCCTGCCGCGCCCAGCCAGGCGTGCGCCGCCGCGTCCGCCCCCGTTCCCTCCACCGCCCGGGACAGCACTCCGGCCGCATCGGTGACGACGGCGACGAAGACCCCGTCCGCGGGGCGCGCGACCCGGCACCGGGCATCGAGTCCGAATCGGACGGTCACTGTGGACAGCCAGCGGGCCGCGGCGGTGTCCGGGTCCGGCCGGTACTCGTCGCCGTCGAGAGGCGTTGTCCTGCCGAGCATCGCGCGACGCCAGACGATCCCGGTGGCGTGGAGTTCGTCGCCACCGACCGCGGTGCCCCTGGCGCCGTCCGGATCGAGCCGGCGTTCGGCGGCGGCCAGCCCGGCCGCGAGCCGGGCCGCGTCTATGGTCGTTCCCCAGGCGGGTATCCCGTCGGCGACGGCCATGCCCAGCGGAACCTGCCGCAAGGTGGTGAACTCCGGCGCGGCCAGCGAGCCGAGTTCGGGGTCGCACAGCGCGTCGAGAGCGGTCATCGCAGTGGTGAGGTCCGTGGGTGACGTCGCGATCCCGGCCTGCCAAGGATGGGTTGTGGCGCGCAGCGGATCCGGCCGCACGACGAGGACCCGGGGCCAAGGGCCGGGCGGATCCGCGACCTGCCGCAGCAACCGTTGTACGACAAGGGAACCCACCAGTTCGGCGACCGAGCTTTCCGGCGCGGACGTCCCGAGCCCGAGCCGGTCGGCGATCGCGCCACCGTCGTCTGTCTCGGCCTGACCGGCGAACCCGAGCCGACGGTCCGCGCCCGCGAAAGCCTGGAATCCGTCGGCCCGTACCAAGGCGAGCCTCGGATCCTCCCCGGCGCGACGGTGGTTCGGTATTCCGCTCAAGGCCAGTGCGGAGGCGGCCGTTTCGGCGACCGGGCCGGTGCCGAAGACGGTGAATCGGCTGGTGACACACCGGTTCCAGGCCTCGGCCGGATCGACCGTCACCTGTTCGAGCCAAGCCGCGAAGTCCGGCGTGGGACTCGGGATCGCGTGCTCCACCCATCCGGCGGGCGACGTCAGCAGCATGCCGTGCTCGTCGAGACTGTCGAGCAGTCCGCGCACGATCCGGCCCGCCTTGCCGGTCGAGCAGGCGGATTCGACGGCGTCGGCGCTGAGCCCTCCGGCCAGGGCCGGGGAAATCCGGTGCCAGAGAACCGGGAGGTCCGGGCCGCCGCTCGCGGTGAAAGTGCCCAGCGGACCACGGAACAGCAGGCCCTCGGCCGTGGGCGTCGTCCTGACCCCCGGCCGCAACCGGCGCACCGACTCCCGTACGGCGGTCATCGGGGACCCGCCGCGAGTTGCTTGCGCCGCGCCCGCTCGATGCGTGCCCGCCAGTCCAGGCCGGTGATCGATTCGACCGCCCGGCAGACCAAGGCCGCCGCGAGATAGCGTTCGGCGGGCCGGACGTCACAGACGGCCAGCAGCAGATACAGGATGTTCATGACGAACCGCTCGATCTCGAATTCCCGGCGATCGTCGGTGTCCGGGCTCCAGACCTCACCCAGCAGCCGATGGAACTCGCTGACGTCCTCGCGCAGGTAGGTCCGGGCCGTGATCGGATCACCGAAGGCGGCCGCCCTGGCCTGCGTCTCCCGCCCGTCCGCGGACCGGAGCTCGCCGCGGTCGTACGCCGCCGCGGCGACGGCTCTCGCCGCGTCGCCCCAGGAACGCCAGGCGGCCACGAGCGGCTCGCCGGGGTCGGCGGCGTGCCGGACGATCAGGCGGGCCCGGTCCGCGTGTGTCTCCCACAGCGTGTCGTGCCGGGCACGGATCCGGCCGTCCTCGTCGGTGACGTGCAGATGCGCTTCGAGGTGGGACTGGTAGGAGAAGTAGCGCTTGTTTAGCCCGCCGGGACTCGCCTCGGCGTGCGCGCTCAACACGGTCATCACCGCCCGCACCCGCGCACCCGCCCGGTCCGCGTGCTCGCCCGCGTCGGCGACGGTCGCCGCCACGGCGGGAACGCCCAGTGCCAGCAGGTGGTCACGGACCGCCGCCGTGGCGGGCCCGCCGGGGAATCTGGCCAGCGTGGCGGGGTCGGGATCCTCGATGTGCACGCTGTTGTCCGGACGGAACGGTCCATAAGGCGGCGGTACGAGTTCGGCTCGCCCTGCCGCGGTCGCGAGCGCTTGAAGGTCCACTTCGGACAGTGCGGCGTGAGAAGGACGTTCTCGTAGATACCGCTCCAGCGCGGTGGCCAGCCGCTCGGCCGACCCGGCCGGACCGGACAGCCTGATCCGCAGATGGGGGCCGTGCAGCCAGCCGCGTTCCAGGTGCGCGGTCACCTCGGGCGAGGTGGCGAGCGCGGGAAGCACCGCCTCGCGCAGCAACGGGGCTTGCAGGGGATCGTGGTAGTGGCAGACCACGTCCCGGACGGTTCCGGCCATCTCGGTCACATCCCTCTCCGATGGGTTTCGACCACCAGCTCGGTCGTCCGACCGAGGCCGGGCACCGGCAGCGCCTCCTCGACCTGGACCGGCCCGTCGTGCTGGTGCAGTAGTCTGGCCAGGCACTGCAGGTGCAGCGCGTTCCCGAAGTCCACGAACTGGGGTTTCGGCGGCACCCCGTACCGGTGCGGTCTCTCCGGTGTCGCACCGGCCGGCCGTCGGACGCCCGACACGAACACGGCGTCCGGTAGGCCGAGCTCCGCACGCCGGCGCGCCATCGCCGCCGCGGTGGGGCCGGTTTTGAGGGTGCGTAACCATTCCGCGGTCGCTTCGGCGTCGAAGTCCCAGGTGCGCCTGGCGAGCACGAGATCCCGGAACCGGAGACGGGCGCGGCTCTGGACGGAGCGGCGCCCCGTTGTCGCCGTTTCGACCGGTGCGATCCTGGAGAAGACGGCCCGGTCGGCGGTGAGGTCGAGGTAGTACGGGGCGACCCTGTCCGGCAACGCGAGCTGGACCAGGAAACCGATGTACAGCACGTTGAGCGCTGCGCCGGTGGCGACGACACACAGCCGGACGGTGTCGGTCGCCGGATCGTGCACGACCTCGAGGTCCTGGTCCATGAGGGTCGACCACGCCGGGTCCTCACCCACTTCGTCGGCGAAGAGCAGCGGGTGCAGGTTGGCGTTGAACCCGTTCACCGGCCGGAACTGCGCGGTCCGTTCACCGTCGAGCGTCCGGTTCAGCCTGACGGCGACAGCGTCACGCAGGCCAGGCCCGAACACGTCGAGGAACCGGGTGGTGAACCGGCCCCAGCCGCTGTTGACCGAGTTCAGGCACCAGCCGCGCCTGCCGTTTTCGCCGAACGGCTGCACGAAGTGCGAGTACGACGCGGGCCGTCGCAAGAGCCACCTCGGGAGGCATTCGGCCACGTGTCCGATGAGATCGTCGGACAGCCACACCTCTTTCCCGCCGCCGGATCCCGCGGTCGCGGTGACTTCCCGCCGCAGCGCGGCGAGATCGGCGACCTCGTCGGGCAGGGCCTCGCCCGGCGGGAGGCGGACCATCCCGTCCGTACCCACCGCCATGGCGGTGTCCCACAGCTGGGCGGCGTCGGCCACGAGGTCGGCGACCCGGCAGCGTCCGCCGGGGCCGAACCGGGTCAGCAGCCGGTGCCGCACCAGTGCGCGCAGTACCGCGCCCTCGTTGAGCAGTTCGGTCAGCGGGGCGAGCCGGGTCAGGTCTTCGCGGATGTCCGCGCCGACCTCGGCGCCCAGCCGGAACCTGGCGGGCAGCAGCACGTCTTCCCGGAGCGGCATCGTCGCCGGGCGGGGAGCGCCGAGGTCGGCGAACACCGCCGTCCATTCGGCGTCGAGGTCGCGGATGGCCTCGGGACGGCTCGCGGCCGGAAGACACGCGACGTCGAGCCCGGCGCGGTGGATCCGGCGCAGGCGGGCGGCTTGGCCGTCCCGGCCGGCCGCCCTCAGCCAGCCGGCCAGTGCGGGCAGCGGATCGGGCAGCTGGGGATCGACGGGGGAGATCGGGATCAGCACCTGTTCGTCGGCGAGCCGGTCGAGGTAGGCGCGGACCGGTGCTCCGGAAGCGGCGGGCGGCAGCAGCTCGCCGAGCGCCGTGGCCAGCTCCGGAAGGGTGCGGCCCCGTGCACCGGCGGCTCGGACGTCGGCCAGCACCAGGTCGAGCGTGGCGTTGCGAGGAAGCCGGACACGCTGTTCGCGAGCGGCGACGTAGTTGCTCTTCACCTCGAAGTCGTCGCGCAGGCAGCTGAAGCGTTCCGCGTCCAGCTGTACCGCGGGAGCGAGGCGGTGTGGCAACGACCAGCGGAGACCCGGCTCGGCGAGCAGCGCGCGAAGCAGGGTGCTGACCAGTGTCTGATTGGGGAGGACGTGGGCGACCAGGTCGAGTTCGCCGGTGATGTCGCCACCAGGCTCGTCCCAGGTTCCCCAGCCGACGGCGGTGAACCACGACCATGGACTGGTCTTCGTGGCGGCGCGCAGCACATACCGCAGCACCTTCGCCTCGGCCTTCCTGGCTTTGGCGCCGTAGCGCGGATCGGCGACGTCGGCGAGGCCGTGCAGCAGGTCGACACTCGACAAGGCCACAGCCCGTCGTAAGTTCTCGTCTGCCGCACGCAGGCTCAGCCGGCTCCGCTCGGCGGCCAGCGCTTCGGCCTGTGCCGGTCCGAGTTCGGCGCGCAGGCGCTCGCGCGTGTCGATCAGGGTCAACCAGTCGGCGAGCGGGGGCAGACGACCGATCAGCTCACCGGCGGCCGCGCGCAGTCTTGGCCGAGGTGCCCGGCCGTTGTGCAGGTCTCGCCGTAACGGGATCGCCACCTGCCGGTGAAGTGCGCCAGGTAGCCAGGATCCGGCATCGTGCAATTGCTGTCCTAAAGGTCCCGAAGCGAAGGAGATCAGCCGTCTTTCACAGGCGGCGAACTCATGTGACAGCCGTCGGAAACGGGTGTTCTCGACGCTTTCCGGCCATAATCCGGAAAGCGTCGTGCGAACGAGGGCATAAGGAGCGATCTCTGTTCGATCGGTCACCGATTCGGTGACCGACAAGTGAGGCTGCCGCATGACTCGCTCCTTCGTGCCGTTTTTTCACCGAGGGGAGGTGTCACCCCGGCGGTCGTCGCCGGGGTGACACCTGTTCGTCAGGATCCCGGTGAGATCACGCGGGGTCGGTGCACGAACCGGTGTTGGTGCCCGAACCGTTGTTGCTGGAGGAGGCCGCGGTTTCCGGCAGCGCGACGGTGTCGCGCAGCGACGTGACGTCGAGCTCGTCCAGGTTCAGGTCGTCCAGATTGAGGTTCATTTCTTCTCCCTTTTCGCGGAAACCGAGTGAACTTTCCGGAAGTTTTCATCCGGTGAAACAAATCTATCCTCGGGTCGCCGTCGGCACATGGGTAATTTCTGCCTATATTGGTTTCGTGAATGGTTGGCCTGCCCGCTCAGCGGCCGGTGCCGCCCACCGAAAACTCCGGAAGAATGCCGAGGTCGATCGCGGCGGACACGGCGGCGCGCCGGGAACCCACGGCCAGTTTGGTCAAGATGGCGGCGACGTGGTGATCCACCGTGCGGACCGAAAGATGCATGCGTTCGGCGATGCCCGCGTTGCTCAGCCCGGACGCGACACAGGTCAGCACCTGGGCCTGGCGGCGGGTCAGTCCCGCCGGATTCGCCGCCGTCGCCGGACGGGGCCCGCGCGGGATCCGGCGGACACCGTTGCGCCGCAGGTATTGCCGCACCCGCCGCGCGGCACCGCCGGCACCGATCCCGTCGAACATCTCGAGTGCGTGCAACGCACCTTGCTCGCCGCTCATCGCCAGACTGTCGGCGCTCTCGTAGGCGCAGCCGAGTTCGGTCCAGGCGTCCGACGCTTGCCGCCACTGTCCGGCGGCCAGTAACCGGTACGGTTCGGCGAACCAGTCGAGGGCGGGCGTCACTTCCCCCGCCCGCCGCAACCACAGCGCCAGCTCCCCGGCGTACCAAGGATGTCTTGCCCGCAGAGCCAGCCGGAACACCTGCCGCAGCTCGTCCGCTTCGAGACCTCGATCACCGCTGAGCCACGCGGACTCGGCCCGCGCGACGGCGAGCAGCACGCGATCGCGCAGAAGTTCGGGATCCGTGCTCGCCGCGAGCGACATCGGGGTGCCCCGGCGGGCATTCAACCGCGCGAGCACACAACGAGCGGGCAGGAGTTCCCCGGCGGCGACCGCGTCCTCCTCCGCGCGCGCCCAGTCACCCGAAGCGAAGCGCGACCAGGACCGAACCGAGAGCAGCTGACACGTGGCGAGCCGATGTCCGGTCGCGAGGGCGAACGCGCGCACCAGGTCGCGGTCACACAGATCGAGTTCGCGCCGTCCGGCTTCGTCCGAGCACAGCTGGGTCAGGATGCGGACGGCGTCGGCGACCCGGCCGTGGTCTTGAAGCCGGCGAACCGCGTTCAGCAGATCTGGTCTGGCCGAAGGGTTCTTGCCGTACTCGACCAGGGAACGCATCGATTCGGCTTGGGCGATACCGAGCGGATGCGCCAGTTTCGCCGCCAGGTCGACCGTGTGCCGGACGGCGATCTCCGCCTCGGCGTACCTGCCTGCCAGGACGTCCGACTCGGCGCGCGCACAGCGGGCCGCGACCAGCTGGGCACTCGCCCCTCGGGCGGCGGCGGCCGATTCGGCGTCGGAGGCGGCCGCTCTGGCCTCGGTCACCCGGCCCAGATCCCGGTAGAATCCGGCCAGCGCGACGAGATCTCCGCAGGCACGTGCGTGCCGAATCAGCCGGCCGGTATCAGGAGAGTCCGTTGTGGACAGTTCTGCCAGCAGCCGCCGATGGAGCGCGCGCCTGCGATGGTCCGGCAGAGAGCGCTCGACCACCAGTCGCAGCAGCTCGTGCCGGAAGAAGAGCCGATCTTCCCGCTGCTCCAGCAAACCGGTGTCCAGCAGGTCCTCGCGGCCCGCGAGAAGACCTGCCTCGACCCCGTCGGGACTCACGGAGACCTGGTTGACCAGGTCGATCGCCGCCGGATCCGCGACGGCGAGCCGGGAAGCGACCAGTGCCCGCAGCCTGATCGACTCGGCGGCCGCTTCCCCGTGCCGGGCGATTTCACCGATCAGCAACGGGTTCCCGCCGGTCTGCCGTCGCAGTTCGCCGACGGTCGTCGACAGTTCGGCCGCCAAGGCTTCGATGGTCGTCTCCGCCAAGGCGGGCAAGGGAAAGTGGCGGATACGGTCCGACGGTATCCCGGCGAGGACCGCGTGCAGCCCGTGCGTCCCGCTGATCTCCTCATCGCGGTAGGTCACCACGACGGAGGCGTCGACCTCGTCCAGTCTGCGCGCGACGAACGACAGCAGGTCGAGCGTCGCGTCGTCCGCCCAGTGCACGTCCTCCAGCGCGAGGATCGCCGGCCTGGTACGACCGCGCAGGGCGGTCAGGAATCCGTCGAACAGTTCGGCGCGGCCCCCGGCGGGCGCGGTCAGCGCCACGCCACCGGAGCGGGCCAGGTCGAACAGCGGTGCCAGCGGCCGTGCGGCGCTGAACGGGTCGCAGCGGCCGTACAGCACGTCGGCACCGTCCGCGGCCTTGTCCAGGAAAGCGCGCAGCAGGGTCGATTTCCCGCTGCCCGCCTCCCCGGTCACCACGGCGATCCGCACCGGAGCGGCCCCGTGTGCCATGGCGATCAACTCGGCCAGGACACCGTGGCGCTCGCTGAACACACCGCCATCGTGCGCTGTCATCGTTCCCCCCTCAGGACGACGAACCCTCGCGAGAGAAACCGCGGTGGGATCAGCTGTTGTTCGATGGGGGAGGACAAGGCGTGGCGGAGCGGACACCCCCGCAGTCCCACATGAAACCCGTGCCCGGCGGGTCCGTCGGATTCGGGACGTCGTCGGCGAGCGCGGGTGCCGCCGCGCCCACCGAGAGCACCAACGCGAGCAGGGCACCGGTAGCGATTCTTCGGAGCTGTGCGATCCTCATTTTTCCACCCCTCGTTCTCGACTGCGTTGAGCAGACTTTGTCAGGTGAGGGGGATGCCCGGAAGTCTTCCGCTGGTCAGCAAGAGGACACCTGCTGGCAGCAAGGTGACTGTAATGAGGTCAGATCCAGCCGCGGCGCGCCGCTTCGACACCCGCCTCGAACCGGCTGCCGGCGCCCAGTTCCATCATCAGCCGCGCCACCCGGCGGCGGAGATGGCGGACGGATACGCCGATCACGCGCGCGGCGACCTCGTCGGTGCTGCCCTCCGCCAGTAACGCCAGTACCTTGCGGTCCTCGCCGCTGGGGCCGCCCGCGTCGGTCTTCGGCGGTGGGTACACGGAGGCCTCGTTCCACAACCGGTGGAACAGCCTCAGGAAACCCACGATGAGGCCGGGCTGGCGGACGATCAGCGCTCCTTGACCGCTGTTCTGCGGATCGATCGGCAGCACGGCCACGACGTCGTCCATGATGACCATCCGCTCGATCGGATCGTCCGTGACCCTGATCTCCGCGCCGGCCGCGGTCACCTCCTGTACGTAGTCGAGGAATACCTCGTCGTCGAGCGCGCCGGTGTTGTAGATGGTGCGGACAGCGATGCCGCGGCGCAGACCCCGCAGGTCCAGGGGCTTGCTCGCCTCGATCGCCGAGCGGCTGATGGACGCACCGGGTTGCACGGACCAGACACTGCGCCGGGTGAAGAACGCCAGTTCCGAGAGCCGCTGGCGGACCTGGTCGAGATCCTCGATCCGCTCCAGCCCGGTCGCGGGGTCGACCGACCAAGGACGGGCGGAATACCGTTCGGTCAGCTTGGCGACTTCGGCCCGGGTGTCGCCCACCTTCCGCTGCATGTTCAGCAGCTCGTCCTCGCGACGCTCGATCAACTCGCCGAGTGCGGACGCCGGATACTTCAGCGTCACCCCGGCAGGCGCCCCGTCATCCGGGGTCGCCACCTCGAGTTCGGCGAGCGCCGTCAGCGCGGCGGCGAGCTCGCCGGCTTCGCAAGCGAGAGCGGACGACAAAGCGGCGACGTCCAGCTCCGGGTTGTCCAGAAGCGCGCGGTAGACACGTTCCGCGAGCGGTGTGAAGCCGAGATCGGTCAGAGCCACCGAGTACCTCTGCGTGACCGGTTGCTGACACGCCTGGCAACTACCTGACCACTCTCGGCACACCATCGAACGGCGGAACGCGTCATGATGGGCGACGACGGAAGGAACGACGGAGGCGTGGCCGAGATATCCCTTCGCCAGGTCAGTCCTGGCGCCAGCGATCCGGCGATAGTCGCCGCGCGCCTTTGCCTCGAGCTGGGACTGGCCTGCTGTGTCACCATCAGTCCTGACCTCCACCACGTGCGGGTGCATACCGCCGTGGGTTGCCCGGAGGCGGCCGACACCATCTCGATGCTGCTTACGGAGCCACGATTCCACGGCTGGCGACTGGACACGGAGACCGTGCGCCGAGAGACCGGACGATGGGATCATACCGCCGATTCGTGATGGTCTCCCGTACTCGGCGGGCAGCGGGAGTGTCCGGTCGCTGCCCTGATTCCGGGGCATGCCGGCGGTGACGACCTTGCCGACCTGAACGTAGCGCTCGGGTACGTAACGGACGCCGAGCGAACCCCTAGGTCACCAGCTCGCAGGCCAGTGTCGGACCGTGGTCGTCCTCGATCAGCGCGGGAAAAGTCGCGGCGAGCAACTCGCCGTATCCCCAATGCGTGGTGATCCGCCGGTCGTCGAGCAATCCGGCGGCCGCCAGCACGAACGTGCCCGTGCACACCGAGGCGATCCGCCTGCTTCGTCCGGCCAGCCGCCGGGCACCGGCGAGCATGATCCCCGACGAACTCAGCGTCGTCCGCCCGTCGACCGTGGCCAGCTCGACGACATAGGGCGGGGCGGTCATGGTGGTGCCAGCGCTACCACGAGTCTTCCCTCACGCGGGATCGTTCCGGGCCCTTCACGACCGTAGGTTCTGTGGAGAGAGA
Source organism: Amycolatopsis sp. NPDC039088 (assembly GCF_055598845.1). Taxonomy (NCBI): domain Bacteria; kingdom Bacillati; phylum Actinomycetota; class Actinomycetes; order Pseudonocardiales; family Pseudonocardiaceae; genus Amycolatopsis; species Amycolatopsis sp. NPDC039088. Next base: position 90,272 of record NZ_JBVKAE010000024.1, read on the forward strand.
TCACCACCGCTTAAGGGGAAATGATGAACGCAGGGGGCACGTGCGCCTTGGAACTGGAATCCGTGAGCAAGGTCTACGGTTCTGGTGACGGCGCGGTCACGGCTTTGAACGGGGTGACCGTCGGCGTGCGCAGAGGCACGTTCACCGCGGTGATGGGCCCGTCGGGCTCGGGCAAGAGCACCTTCCTGCACTGCGCGGCCGGACTGGACCGGCCGACTTCGGGACGGGTGCTGCTGGGGGACACGGAACTGAGCAAGATGCGGGAGAAAGCGCTCACCGAGCTGCGGAGGAGCCGGATCGGGTTCATCTTCCAGGCCTACAACCTGTTGCCGTCGTTGAACGTGCTGCAGAACATCACGCTCCCGATGCGGCTGGCGGGGCGGAAGCCCGACCCGCAGTGGCTGCGACAGATCGTCGAGAGCGTCGGGATCGCGAAGCGGCTCGAACACCGTCCGTCGGAACTGTCCGGCGGCCAGCAGCAGCGGGTCGCGATCGCCCGCGCGCTGATCACCCGGCCGGAGGTCGTCCTCGCCGACGAGCCGACGGGGGCGCTGGACACCCGCACCGCGCGCCAGGTCCTCGACCTGCTCCGCTCCATTGTGGACGGTATGGGGCAGACCGTGCTGATGGTCACCCACGACCCGGTCGCGGCGTCGGCCGCCCACGGCGTGCTGTTCCTGGCCGATGGCAAGCTTGCCGGTCACCTTCAGCAGCCCACGCCGGAACGCGTCGCCGAGCGCATGACCCATCTCGGGGAGTGGTGACGTCATGTGGGACTTGGCATGGCAGACGATGAAAACCCGCTTGAGCGGGTTCGTCGGCGCGTTCGTCGCGATCCTCTGCGGGACCGCGCTGGTCGCCGGATGCGGCGTGCTGATGGAATCGGGCCTCCGGGCGGGGGTTCCGACGCAGCGCTACGCCGACGCGGCGGTCGTCGTGGGCGGTCAGCAGACGGTCGACCCGCCGGGTGCGGGTGCGCTCGAAACCCAGCAGGTCGCCGAGCAGGCCTCGGTGCCGGTCTCGCTCGCCGGGGCGATCACCGGGGTGCCTGGGGTTCGCGGCGTGGTCGCGGAGCAGAGCTTCCCGGCCAACGTGGTCACGGCCGACGGCCGGGCGCTGACCGGGCCGGACGGTGGCCAGTCGCTCGGACACAACTGGGAAGCCGCCGCACTGGCGCCGTTCTCGCTTCGTGACGGCCAGGCGCCGACCGGTACCGACGACGTCGTCCTCGACGCGGACCTGGCGTCCCGGAGCGGGGTGACCGTCGGTCAGCGGGTGAGGATCGCGGTCCGCTCGGCTCCGGTGGAATTCCGGGTCGCCGGGATCGCCGCCCCGAAATCGGGGAACGGACTCACCCGGCAGTCCGCGGTGTTCTTTTCCCAGGAGAAGGCCGCCGAACTCGCCGGTACCCCCGGGCAAGCCCACGCGATCGGCGTGCTCGCGGATCCGGGCGTCTCACCGGGCGACCTGGCGGAGAAGATCCGCGACGCGGTGGGCACCGACAAGGTGACCGTGGCGACCGGGGTCGAGCGCAGCACGGTCGAATTCCTCGACGTCAGCCAGACCCGGATGTTGTTGATGGCGCTGGCGGGCTCGTTCGGCGGCTTCGCGCTCCTCATCGCGGTGTTCGTCGTCGCCAGCACGCTGGCACTGGTCATCAACCAGCGCCGCCGGGAGTTCGCGCTGCTGCGGGCGATCGCGGCGACCCCTCAGCAGATCCGCAAGCTCATCGGCGCCGAGACGATGCTGGTCGCGGTGATCGCGGGAGTGCTGGGCAGTGGTCTTGGCGTCGCGGTGGGTTACGGACTGCGGAACGCCTTCGGTGCCATCGGGGTGATCCCGCCGGACTTCGAGCTGGCGATCAGCCCCCTCCCGCTCATCGCCGCGCTGGCGCTCGGGCTGGGCACGGCCCGGCTGGCCGCGTGGTCGGCGTCGCGGCGCCCGTCGTCGATCCGTCCCGTCGAAGCACTCGGCGAAGCCGCGGTGGAACGCCGTGAACTCGGCCGCGTACGCACCGCCATCGGCGCCGCGCTGGTGGTAGCAGGCCTCGTTGGCGCGCTGATCCCGATCTTCCTGCGTGGTGAACCGGCTCTGGCGGCCTCGTCGAGTTCGGCGTTGATCATCGTGATCGGGCTGGCCGTTCTCGGTCCGAAGGTGGTCGCGTTCATGACGCGGCTGATCGCCCCGGTGCTGGTCCGGACCTCCCGGATCAGCGGGTACCTGGCCGCCGCCAACAGCCAGGCGAACGCACGGCGGCTGGCCGCCGCGGTCACCCCGGTGATGCTGGCGGTCTCGTTCGCGCTGACGATGTTCTACAGCCAGACCACGGCCGCGGCCGCCCGGCAGGAGCAGACCGTGGAGTCGACCACCGCCGACCACGTCCTCTCCAGCGCCACCGGCGGTCTCTCCCCGGAAGTCGCCGAAGCGGCGCGGCGGATTCCCGGTGTGGCCGCGGCGACCCCGGTCGTGCGGACCGAGGTGGTGAACACCGTCCAGGAGCAGGACAGCGTGCGGGTCGAGCGGTACGCGGCACAGGGTCTGGATGGCGGCCAGGTGCGCGGCAACCTTGACCTTGGCCTGGTGTCGGGCCGGATAACCGACCTCACCGGGAACACCGTCGCGATGAGCGAGCCGGAAGCCGACTGGTACGAGAAGAAGATCGGCGACGAGGTCGAGTTCTACTTCGGTGACGGCACTCCGGCGAAACTGCGGCTGGTCGCCACCTACACCCGAGATCAGGCGTTCGGCCGCTACCTGCTGCCCGCAGACCTGGCCAGGGCACACACCGGGGACCGGATGGACGACTCGGTCCTGGTGCGGGACGAGCCCGGCGCCGACCCCGCGACCGTCGACGCCGCCCTGCGCGACCTGGCGGCCCGCTATCCGGGACTGGCCGTGGCTCCGGGATCGTCGGTCGCCGCGCCCGGCGGAGGCCAGGAGCAGGCCCAGTTCTACGTCAACCTGGTCGCGGTCGGCGTGATCCTCGGCTACGTCGTGATCTCGGTGGCCAACACGCTGGTGATGAGCACGGCGCAGCGCTCGCGGGAGTTCGCGCTGTTGCGGCTGATCGGTACCACGAAGCGCCAGGTGGTGCGGATGATGCGCTTCGAAGCGCTGGCGACCGTGGGTGTCGCGGCCGTGCTCGGCACGGTGGTGGCGGGGATCCCCCTCGTCGTGCTGAACCTCGGCCTGCGAGGGACCCCGTTGCCGTCCGGACCGATCGCCGTCTTCGGCGGGGTCATCGCCGGGGCGATCCTGCTCGGCCTGGTCTCGCTCGGCCTGGCCACGCGGGTGGCGCTGCGGTCCAAGCCGATCGAGGCGATCGGTCTCCGCGAGTAGCGCTCTCCCCGTCGTCCGGTCAGCCCTTCGCGGCGGGCCGGACGGCGGGGATTTCGCCGCCACGGAAGGCGTCCACGAACAACCGGTGGTCCTCACGGGACTGCGCGGCGTAGGCCATCCCGAAGTCGGTCAGCTCGCGGACGAACTCGTCCTCGCGGTCGCCGATCACTTCGGCGATGGCCGCTTCGCTCTGGAAATCGACCAGAGTCTGCTCGGAGTCCGAATCGGACACACAATGCATCTTCGCGGTGGCCCGGCCGAGATAATCGAGCACCGGCCGCATCTCGGCAGGTTCGGTCAGATCCGACCAGTCGAGATCGTCGACATAGGGCGACAACTCCGACACGACGAAGCCGGTCCCGCCGATTTCCGTGTGACCGAGCCACGGATCCGCGTGCGCCTGCAGGGCACGCTGCGAGACTGCGGTGCGGTGCCCCTCGTCGGTGAAGTAGTCGCGGATGCTCTGTTCGGCCACGATCCGGCTCGGCGCGGCGACGTTGCCCTGCTTCATCGACAGGACGACGTCGTTCTCCAGCGCCTGTGTCCGCCCTTCGACGAGGATGTTGTACGCGGGAAGCCCGGCCGAGCCGATGCCGAACCCGGTCCGGCCGACGATGTCCTTGACCCGATAGGTGATGCTGCCGAACCGCTTGCTCTCCGGAATGGTGTCCAAATAGGACTCGAAAGCGCTGACCGCGGTCTCGCGTTCGGCGTCTTCGAGCACCCGGACGCCCGGGCCGTGCCGGAACCGGCGGTCGTAATTCTCCACAACGGTCAGTTCGTCCAGCAGGTCGATCCGGGTCTTCAACCGGGCCCGCAGCAGCACGTCGTGCAGAACGCCCTCGGTGCTGTCCAGCTGGAGCCGGACGAGTTCGTCACCGGGACGCTCGGCGTACTGCCGTACCTGTTTCACGTAGGCGCGCAGGTAGGTACCGATCAGCGTCGCGATGTCGTCGTCGGAGATCGCCTTGCTCCAGGCCAGCAACGCGACGCTGGCGGCCAGCCGTTTGAGGTCCCACGTGAAGCAGCCGAGGTAAGCCTCGTCGAAGTCGTTGACGTCGAACACGAGCGTCCCGGACGAATCCATGTAGCTGCCGAAGTTCTCGGCGTGCAGGTCGCCCTGGATCCACACCCGGCTGGTCTGGTCGTTCGCCCAAGGGTCGTCCTCGTCCGCCATGTCCGCGTAGAACAGGCATGCCGAGCCGCGATAGAACGCGAACGGCGCGGCGGCCATCTTGCGGAATTTCCGGCGGAACGCGTCCGCGTCGGCGCGCATGAGGTCATCGAAGGCCTCCACCAGCACCTCTACGATGCGTGCCCGCCGACCGTCCTCGCCCTGCTCGCGGATCCGTTCGACCACACCTGCCATCACGACCTCCTGAGGGGTTCACCGTGCCACAGGTCGGCGGGCCGGGCAGATCAGATCTTGCGGAACCGCGCGTCCAGCAGCGCGAACGCGCCGAACGCGGCGATCCCGGCCGCGAGCGCGAGAAGCAGGGGACCACCGTAGGGCTGGGCGACGAGCGTCTTCAACGCGGCGTCGAGACCGCCGGCCTTCGCGGGGTCGAAGGTGACCGCGGAGATGACCGTCAGGACGCCGATGGTTCCGTACGCGGCGGAGAGGGCGATCCAGCCGACCTGGCCGAGCCGGATGGTCGTGGTCCGGGTCTTCGCGGGGGCGTCGCCGAAATCGAGCTCCCGGACGAACGTCTTACGGAGTCCACGCTGCGCGAGGAACACCGCCACCGCGACGACGACGACTCCGACGACGGTCACCAGCCCCGGGCCGTAGGACTCCGCCAGGATCCGCGCGACCAGCGAAGCCTGCCCGTCGTCGGCACCCGCGACGGCGACCTTCACCGCACTGTAGGAGACCAAGCCGTAGAGCACGACTTCGATCCCGCTGACGATCCGGCGCACCGTGCGCCGCCGGGCCTTCACGTGCCGGTGCCCCGTGATGGCCTCGCTCGACTGCCACAGCGCCAGTACGGCGAGACCCACCGCGATCAGCCAGAGCAGCCAAGCGCCGCCGTTCGCGACCACCACCTGCAACGCGCCCGCCTTGTCGGCCTTGGCCCGGTCGCCGAGCGCGACCTGCGCCGCGAGCCACGCGACGAGCAGATGGACGACGGAGTAACAGACGAGCCCGCCGCGGGCGATCAGGTCGAACAGCTTGCCGTCGCGCATCGGGCGATCCTCGCCGACCCGTCACCGGACCACCAGGGCCAGTGGGAGCAATTTGTCCGGTTACGGAAACTGACCACGGCGCCGGACGAGCGCGCGGATCCCGAACGCCACGAGCAGGCCGAGGGCCGCGAGCCCGAACGGCCGGAGGGTGATCGCCCACGGCCAGGCCGAACCGCTGAGCGTCAGATGTCCGGTCGGATACTCCAGTGTCCTCGCCGTCCAGCGTGTCGTCGCGGTGTCCGTGACGCGCACGAGGTCTTGGAGTACGGCGTCGAACGGGAAGCCCGGTTTTTCGTGCAGGTACACCGGTGAGAGCGCGGAGTACCGATCGGCGACGTGCCCGGCGGCGGCGCCGGCCCCGGGCACGATCAGCCGGTCGAGATCGTCCGCGACCGGAGTGCCCCGCGGAACAAAGGTGAGCCCGTGCCGTGACTGGATCGGAGCGCCGTCCAGGCCGACGGCCATCGTGCGCACGGCCAGCGATTCGCCGTAGGTGTCGAAAGCCGCGGTCAGTTCCAGCTCCCGGATGTCGGTGGTCAGCAGGACTCCCAGAACCGGCTTGTCCCAGCGGAACGCGGTGTTGAACCCGACGACGGTGTCCGCGGCCTCGAAGGTGTTCTGCGCCATCGAGGCGGCGACACCGGGGGAGTAGTGGGCCCAGCCCACCGCGTCGGCGGTCCGGCGGGCGACGTCCGGGCCGGCGATCCGCTCGGTAACGTGGAGCGCGCCGTCGATCCCGGACAGGATCCCCGCCGTGGTCACGATGCTGCCGTCGTCGACGTACCGCGTGCCGCGAATCCAGTCCACGGCGGGGAATTCGTCGTCGAAGCTGTCGATACGGATCCAGTGCGCGGTAGCGCGGCGGCCGTCGAGAAGCCCGGCCGAGGCGAGAACGCCCGAACCGTTGCAGACGCTCATGAGCAGCGCACCCTTCGAGGACTGCCGCCGCAGCCACTCGGTCACCGGGCGGGTGGTCGGCTCGCCGAGATCGGGCAGGGCGGGCACGACGACGACGTCCGGGGCGGCGTCGTCGAGCAGCCGGTCGAGATCGGCGAAACTGAGGTCCGGGACGAGATCCAGCCCACCGGTGAGGGTCACCGGCCGGACTTCGGTAGCGACCGTGTAGACGTTGAACGCGCCGCTCGCCGCCAGGACCTCGTACGGGGCGAGCGCGTCCGAGACGACGGCGCCCTTGTTCCCCACGACGACTACCGCGGTGGGCTTGGCGGGATCGTGCGCCCGGCGGACCGGTTGCGGCGAGATCCCGTCGGTTCTCGGGGTGTAGCGGTCTTCGAAACTGGCGCTCAGCGTGACACCGCCGAGGGTGAGCGGCAGGGCCAATGCGGCGAGCACGAACGCGAGCACAGTCAGCGTGCCGCGGAGGAAGCCACGCATGGTCAGGCTCCGTACTCGGCGCGACGGCGGAGCATGGCCACGAGCATCGACGGCACCATCAGCACGTGCCCGGCCGTCATCAGGGTGGATCCGGAGACCAGGCCGGTCCAGAAGAACGGCAGGAAGATCACGTACGGCACGTACATCGCGGCCGACATCTCCGCGATCGACGCCCAGCCATGCCGCCGGATCCGCATCCACAGCGCCATACCGAGCGACATGTTCGTCGCCATCACCAACGCGCTCGCGGTCACGTTCTTCGCGAGGTCGGGCCAAGCGAACGACCAGACAGGTTCGAGGAGGATCATCCCGGCGATCATCGCCACCAGCATTTCGACGGCGTGGCGGGTGAAGTGCAGGACGGCTCGGTTCCGGGTCTTCGGTTCTGTCGTGTGGTTCATCGTGGGCTCCCTCGCGGTTCGGTGCGACGGGAGCAATGTTCGGGCGCTAGGGGGCATTTCGGCAGGTGCCGGAAGTCATGTGCGGGGTCACGTGACTCGTGAGTGGCGATTCGGGTTATTGAGGGGTAAGGCAAACATGGCGTGATCGCCTCGCTGATGTGAAGGTCTCCTTCCCTGCCCTGAAGGTAGCGAAGGAGGCCTTCGCGGACTGGTCGCAATCAAGGACTCCCCCTGAGACAGTGGTGCCTCCTTGACTGTCCACAGGGGACACCATTGGACGCCTTCATGTCTGATTAATGCCCTGTATGTACGGTTTCGAAGGGGGTCGTGAGTGTTAATGAGGGTTATTGAGGGGTAAGGCAAAGGTGGCGTGGTGGGTGGTAAGTCCGTGAAGGCCTCCTTGAGGGACTCTGGGTCCCTCAAGGAGGCCTTCACGGACTTCAAGACGGGACGTTGATGTCACAGCCGTCCCACTGTCACCAGGGATCACGCCTGACGGTAGTGAAGGGCTCCTTCACTACCGTCAGCGTAGGCAAGGAAGCCTTCACCACCAGGGAAACGCGTAGGCAGCAGCGACCACAGCCCGCGACACGACACGTTTGACTTTCCCCTCAATAGAACCCTACTTCGCACTCACGACCCCCTCGCGAAACCACGCATACCGCCCAAGTTGGACACTTACCCGTGCAAATAGGGTCCTTTGTGGACAGGCCAGTCGCCGTCCCCGCTCCCGTCAGCCGGTCCGGACCCACGCCGGGGCTCGCCACGTTTGGGTGACCTCTCAATAGAACACGAATCGCCACTCACGACCAACCCGGCCCACCACGCCTCAGAACAGGCCGAGTTCCCTGGCGCGCAGGGCGGCTTGGGTCCGATCCCGCACCTGAAGCTTGGACAGCACACTCGTCACCAGGTTCTTCACCGTTCCCTCGGCGAGGAACAGCTTGTTCGCGATCTCCCGGTTGCTGTGGCCGCCCGCGAGCAGCCGGACCACTTCCAGTTCCCGCTCGGAAAGCGGTGTGACCAGCGGCTGGGGGCGTGGTTCGGCGGGCAACTGGGCCACCCTGGCCACGAGTTTGGCCGCCACCGACGGCTGAAGCACCGACTCGCCTCGTTGGGCCGCGACAAGTGCTTCGACCAGCCGCGTCGACGAGACGTCCTTGAGCAGATAGCCGACGGCACCCGCCCGCAGCGCGGCGAAGACGTCCTCGTCGTCGTCGAACGTGGTCAGCGCGAGCACCCGGACTCCCGGTTGCTCGGCGCGCAGCCGGGTGGTGGCCGCGATTCCGTCAAGAACCGGCATCCGCAGGTCCATCAGCGCGACGTCGGGGCGGAGTTCGGCGCAGAGCCGGATGGCCTGTTCCCCGTCGGCCGCCTCGCCGACGACCTCGATCTCGGGCTGGACCTCCAGCAGGGTCGCCAGAGCTTCGCGGAACAGCGCCTGGTCGTCCACGATCAGCACGCGAACACTCATCCCGGCACCTCCACGGTCAGCGTCAGGCCGTGCCCTTGGGCCGAGTCCACGGCGACCCGCCCGCCGAGCCCTGTCACCCGTTCCCGGAGACCGACGAGGCCGAATCCGTTGCCGTGCGGGGAATCCCCGTCCAGGCCGAGGCCGTCGTCGCGGACTTCGAGCCGGACCAGATCCGTGGCGGCGTAGTCGAGCACCACGGTCGCGGTTTTGGCGCGCGCGTGTTTGCGCACGTTGGTCAGTCCCTCCTGGGCCGCCCGGAACAGCGACTCCTCCACCTCGACGCGGGCGTCCCGCGCCGTGCCTTTGACCTCGAACCTGGTCGGCACTCCGGCCGCGGACGCCTCGTCGGCCAAGGCCCGCAAGGTGTCCGTGAGCGGTTCGGAGCGCGGTTCCCGCAACGCCGACACCGAACGGCGGACCTCTGCGAGCGCCTCCCTGGCTTGGTCCTGCGCTTTGGCGAGCATCGTGTCGACGCGGTCCGTGTCCGCGGTGCCGATCACCGCCCTGGCGGCCTGCAGCATCATCTGCACGACGGTCAGATGGTGACCGAGCCCGTCGTGGATGTCGCGTGCGAGCCGGTTGCGCTCCTGTGTGGTCGCCAGTTGTTCGGCCTGCGCCGCGTAGTCGCGCAGCCGTTCATGCGCCTCGGCCAGTTCCTCCCGCGCCCGCTTCTCCCGCTGGACCAACTCGGTCACCACGGCGGCGAAGACCATGACCGCCAGCGTCCCCAACCCTTCCCGCAGCCCGTCCAGCGGATCCATTCCGAGGTGGATCAGCGGGATCACCACCGCGACGCCGAACGCCGCCGGCAGAGGCAACAGCAGGACGGTCTGGGAGATCAGGACGACGAGCAGCAGGATCGCGCCGACGGCGGCGCCCGAAAGCGAGAACAGCGTGAAGCCGAGAGGTAACTGCACGCAGACGTACGCGATGGCGAACGCGCGGCCGCGTTTCTGGACCCACGGGAAGCCGGCGATCGCGATCCCGGCGTAGACGAGCCCGACAAGGAGTGTCGGCAGCACGAGCGTCTCGTACCTGGCCGAGCCGAGTGGCAACGTCACGTACGCGACGACGGTCAGCACGGCCAGGGCCCGGTTCACGGACACACAATGCTCGACCCCGCGACACCAGCGCAAGCGATCCGCCGCGCGTAACCCCCGCGTTTCGTCCTCTGGATGCGGTCCTTGCACGCGCAACTACCGCATTCAGAGGACTAAACGCGGGTCAGGCGATGGTGCTGTGCCGGATCTCCAGCGAGAAGGGCGTCTGGACGTCCTCGGGTGCGAGGTCGCTTCCGCCCGCGATGCGACGGCGCAGGAGGTCGACCGCGGCCCGCGCGATCGCCGCCTTGTCCGGGGCGATCGTCGTCAGCGAGGGCAGGCTGTAGGCGCTCTCCTCGTTGTTGTCGAAGCCCACGATCGCCATGTCCGAAGGCACCTGGACGCCGCGCTCGGCCGCGGCGCGAAGGGCGCCGATGGCGAGAAGGTCGTTGAAGCAGAACACCGCGTCGGGCGGTTCCGGCAGCGCGAGCAGATGCGCCATCGCCTCGGCGCCGTTGGCACGGTGGTAGCGCAGCGCGGGCAGGACCAGTTCCGGAATGGGCGCGAGCCCGGCCTCTTCGAGCGCGGAGTGGTAGCCCTCGAGCCGTTGTGCGGCGGTGTGTCGCTGCGGATGCGCACCGATCGCCGCGATTCGGCGACGCCCCAAGGAGATCAGGTGCCGGACCGCGATCCGGGCGGCCTGGACGTTGTCGATCCCGACGTGGTCTATCGGGACGTCGATGACGTGCTCGCCGAGCATCACCAGCGGTACGCCTGGCGCCAGGTCCTCGAAGTCGTTGGTGTGCAACGCTTCCGGACTGATGATCGCACCGTCGATCAGATGCGGCCCCAGCGTGGACAGCGCGTTGCGCTCGCGCTCCCTGGTGCCGAGGGTCTGTTCGATGAGGACGTTCCACTCGTGCTCTTGCGCCGCCTGCAGCACCAGGCCGGCCAGTTCGCCGAAGTACGGGATGCTCAGTTCGGGCAGCATCAGCCCGAGGAACCCGGTCCGGCCGCGGCGGAGGTTGCGGGCACCGAGATTGGGCCGGTAGCCGGTCGACGCCAGCGCCTCCTCGACCCGGCGGCGGTTCTCCGGTTTGACGAAGTCGTAGCCGTTGACCACGTTCGACACGGTCTTGACCGAGACGCCCGCAAGCTTGGCGACGTCCTTGAGCGTGGCCACCCTCGCTCCCCTCTCCACGGATCCCTGGCACAGATCCGGCACAGCCTAGCCGCGCGAACGGCGGATTTACAACGTTGTACCAACGATGTAAATCTGGCATCGTCCTGATGAGTGACATGGGTCACCGCCGATCCATGTGCTCGACTTCCCCGAGGAGCGATCGATGTCCCTGCCCATCCGCCGCACCCTGCTCCTGGCGACCGGCCTCGCGCTCGCGCTGACGGCCTGCACCAGCCGCGAGAACCAGCAAACCGCCCCGTCGGGGGCGGGACCGGCCGCTTCGGCGGCGCCGAGCCAGGCCGCTGGGCCGGGATGCGCCCGCGAGAAGATCGGCTATCCGCAGGTGGACGTGAAGAACGCGGTCATCGGCTTCTCCCAGTCGGAGAAGGAGGCGAACCCGTTCCGGATCGCCGAAACCCAGTCCATCAAGGACGAAGCCGCCAAACTCGGTATCCCGGGGGACAAACTCCTGGTCACCAACGCGCAGAGCGATCTCAACAAGCAGGTCAGCGACATCAAGTCGTTGCTGGACCGGGGTGCGCAGCTGCTCATCGTGGCACCGCTGAACTCCGACGGCCTGCAGCCCGCCCTCGGCGCGGCGAAGGCCAAGAAGGTCCCGGTCATCACGATCGACCGCAAGGTCACGTCGCAGCCTTGCGGCGACTACCTGACCTTCATCGGCTCGAACTTCGTCGAACAGGGCAAGCGTGCGGCGAAGGAGATGGTGAAGGCGACCGGTGGCACCGGCAAGGTCGCGATCCTGCTCGGCGCGTCCGGTAACAACGTGACCACCGACCGCACCAAGGGTTTCAAGGACGAGATCGCCTCGACGCCGGGGATCTCGATCGTCGCCGAGCAGACCGGTGAATTCGACCGCTCCAAGGGCCAGGCGGTCATGGAGCAGCTCATCCAGAGCAACCCCGAGATCACCGCCGTCTACGCCGAGAACGACGAGATGGGCATCGGCGCGGTCACCGCGCTCAAGGCCGCGGGCAAGACGCCGGGCAAGGACGTCAAGATCGTTTCGATCGACGGCACCCGCAACGCCGTCCAGCTGATCGCCGACGGCAGCTACAACGCGGTGATCGAGTCCAACCCGCGCTTCGGCCCGCTCGCCTTCTCCACGCTGCAGGATTTCGCCGCCGGCAAGGAGATCCCGCCGACCGTGGTGATCTCCGACGACCAGTACGACTCGGCGAACGCGGCGCAGAAGCTCGGGAACGCGTACTGACGATGGAACCGGTTCTCGAGGTCGAAGGCGTGACGAAGACCTTCGCCGGGGTACGCGCGCTCGACGACGTGTCGTTCGCACTGCGGCCGGGCGAGGTGCACGCGCTGGTGGGGGAGAACGGCGCCGGCAAATCGACGCTGATCAAGGTGCTCACCGGTGTGCACCGGCCGGATTCCGGCACGATCCACGCGCGGGGCGCGATCTCCACGATCTACCAGGAGGTCAATCTCATCCCGCTGATGAGCGTGGCGAGCAACGTGTACCTCGGCCGCGAGCCGAGGAAGCGGTTCGGTCTGGTGGACTGGGCGCGGATGAACGCCGACGCGGCGGCGCTGCTGAAGGACTACGGCATCGACACCGACGTCCGCCGTCCACTCGGGACACTCGGGGTGGGCGCGCAGCAGATGGTCGCGCTGGCGCGCGCGGTGTCGGTCGACGCCGACGTCGTGATCATGGACGAGCCGACGTCCTCTTTGGAACCGCGTGAGGTCGAGACGTTGTTCGAGGTCATCGGCAGGCTGCACGAACGCGGGATCGCGATCGTGTACGTCAGTCACCGCATGGACGAGCTGTACCGGATCTGCGACCGCGTGACGGTGCTGCGGGACGGCAAGCGGGTCCACACCGGACCGCTCGCGGAGCTGCCGCGGCTGGAACTGGTGTCGATGATGCTCGGCCGCAGCGTCGGCGACATCCGCACCCACGGTGCGACGGCCTTCGAGGGAGACCACGAGGCGGGACGGGAACCCGTGCTGCGCGCGGAGAACCTGACCAGCGGCAATCGGCTGGCGGACGTTTCGGTGTCGATCAGGCCCGGCGAGATCGTCGGGCTGGCCGGGCTGCTCGGCTCCGGCCGCACCGAGACCGCACGGGCCATCGTCGGCGACCTGCCGTTGTCCGGCGGCACCGTCCTCGTCGGTGGAAGGCCGGTCGCGCGAGGGAATGTGGCGGCGGCGATGCGGGCGGGAGTGAGCATGCTCGCCGAAGACCGCAAGACCGAGGGCATCATCCCGCATCTTTCGGTGCGGGAGAACATCGTCCTCGCCGCGTTGCCGAAGCTGTCCCGCTTCGGACTGGTCAGCCGTGCCCGGCAGGACCGGATCGTCGACACCTTCGTGAAACGCCTGCGCATCAAGGTGTCCAGTCCCGAACAGAAGGTCGCCGAACTCTCCGGCGGCAACCAGCAGAAAGTGCTGCTCGCCCGGTGGCTGTGCACCGAACCCAGGGTGCTGCTGCTCGACGAGCCGACGCGGGGTATCGACGTCGGAGCCAAGGCGGAGGTGCAGGCACTGATCGACGAACTGGCCCGCGAGGGGCTGGCCGTCCTGCTGATCTCCTCGGAGATGGAGGAACTCCTCGACGGCGCCGACCGCCTGGTCGTGCTGAAAGACGGCGCGGTGGTCGGGCAACTCGCGGGGGAGCAGCTGACCCAGGACCACGTGCTGGCCGCGATCGCTTCGGGCGGGGACACGGATGACTAGCACCCAGCGAAGAACAGAGGATCCGGGAATCACCATGACGGACACGGGGAAGACGGTGGACCGGACCCGGGTGGCGCGCTGGCTGCAGGAGTACGGCGTGTACGTCGCCGTCGTCGCGCTGGTGCTGTTCAACATCGCGTTCACGGCGAACTTCCTGACCGTCGGCAACTTCCGCACCCAGCTCATCCAGGCCGCGCCGGTGCTGGTGGTCGCGCTCGGGATGGCGCTGGTGATCGGCACCGAGGGCGTCGACCTGTCGGTGGGCGCGGTGATGGCGTTGTCGGCCGCGCTCGTCCCGCTCTACCTCGGGTACGGGACGTTGCCCGCGGTAGCCATCGCCCTCGCGGCGGGGCTGGCGGCGGGAGCGTTCAACGGTGTGCTCGTGGCCAAAGTCGGGATCCAGCCGATCGTGGCGACACTCGCCCTACTGGTCGGCGGGCGCGGCCTCGCGCTGGTGCTCGCCGACGGCCAGCTCATCCAGCTGCACGACGAGGTATTCCTCGCGCTCGGCACAGGCGAGGTGCTCGGGATCCCGGTGAGCGTGCTCATCGCGGCGATCCTGGCGGTGCTGGTGGCGGCACTGGTCGGAAAGACGGCGTTCGGCAGGCGGCTGGTCGCGATCGGCGGCAACCGGCGGGCCAGCGTGCTCGCCGGCCTGCCGGTCAACCGCGTCCTCATCGGCGTCTACGCGATCTGCGGGCTGCTCGCGGCGCTGGCCGGGGTCCTTTCGACGGCGCGGCTCGGCGCCGGTGACCCCGCCGACGCCGGACTGCTGATGGAACTGTCCGCGATCACCGCGGTCGTCGTCGGCGGCACCCCGTTGACCGGCGGGCGGGTCCGCATCCTCGGGACGGTGATGGGCGTGCTGCTCATGCAGCTCGTCCGCGCCACGCTCATCAAGCACAACCTGCCGGATTCGACCGCGCAGATGGTCCAGGCCGCGATCATCGTCGGCGCGGTCTACGTCGCACGGGAACGGAGCAGCCGATGACCGCGGCGCCCACGATGGCCGCTCAGGACTCCACCCGGCGCGAGCTGATGGCCGGAGTGCTGCAGAAACAAGGCGCGGCGATCGCACTGGTGCTCATGGTCGCCGTCGCGTGGCTGCTGTTCCCGCGGTTCGGCAGCTTGGACAACCTGCGTGACATCGCGTTGCAGAGCTCGTTCCTCGCGATCATCGCGCTCGGGATGACCTTCGTGATCATCACCGGCGGGATCGACCTGTCGGTGGGTTCGGTCTACGCGCTCGGCGGGGTCCTCGCCGCCTACGGGTCGCAGTGGGGTTTCCTCGTGGCGCTGCTGCTGCCGCTGGCGGTGTGCGGGCTCATCGGATTGATCAACGGGCTCCTGGTCGCGAAAACCGGGATGGCGCCGTTCATCGTCACGCTGGCGTCCCTGCTGTTCGCCCGAGGGCTGCTGCTCGCGATCACCAGCGAAGGCGCGACGACCTACAAGATCCCGGAGGGCGAGGCGTTCGTCGAACTCGGCCGTGGCACGCTCTTCGGCTTCGGCTACCCGGTGTTCATCGCGGCGGCGTTGTGCCTGCTCGGCGGGCTGGTATTGCGGCGGACCCGGTTCGGGCAGTCGGTATTCGCGACCGGCGGCTCGGAGCAGTCCGCGAAGCTGATGGGGCTGCCGGTGGCGCGCACCAAGGTCACCGTCTACGTGATGAGCGGCGTCCTCTCCGGCCTCGCGGGCGCGCTCACCGCGGCCTACCTGCAATCCGGCGTCACGGTGATCGGGGTCGGTCTCGAACTGGACGCCATCTCCGTCGTCGTCATCGGCGGCACCCTGCTGACCGGCGGGATGGGCACGATTCTCGGAACGGTCATCGGTGTGGGCATCCGAACGGTCATCCAGAACGTCATCAACCAGATAGGAACTCTCGACAGCAACTACCAATCGGTGGTCAGCGGTGCGTTCCTGCTGGTGGTCGTTGTCCTGCAGCGGTCGCTGGCGCGCACGACCGCCCGGAGATAGGGGAGATCGCATGCACCGAAGAACGGCGCGCGTCCTGAGTGTCGTGGCGGGCCTGCTGGCCGCCGCCACGACGCTCGTTCCCGTCGCCCAAGCCGCTCCCGTCCCGCTCCCCACCCCGTGGACGGACCAGGTCTCACCGTCGAACGCGCTGCCGGAGTACCCGCGTCCGCAGCTGGTGCGGTCGGAATGGCTCAACCTCAACGGGACCTGGGGCTTCACCGGAGCGCCGAACCTGAACTCGCCACCGATCGGCAGACCGCTGAGCGAGAACGTTCTCGTGCCTTACCCGATCGAGTCGATGCTGTCGGGGATCAAACGGCATGAGGACAACATGTTCTACCGCCGTACCTTCACCGTTCCGTCCACATGGGACGGACGACGGGTGAAGCTCAACTTCGGCGCGGTCACCTGGGAGACCAGGGTCTGGGTCAACGGGACGTCGATCGGGAGCCACACCGGCGGCTTCGACGCGTTCTCGTTCGACATCACCCCGGCGCTGAAGGCGGGGGAGAACGAGATCGTCGTCGGCGTCTCGTCGCCGGTCGACGGCAGCCGGTACCCGGTCGGGAAGCAGCGGAAGATCCCCGAAAGCATCTTCTACACGGCGGCGTCGGGCATCTGGCAGACCGTCTGGCTGGAACCGGTCCGGGCCGAGCACGTCACCCGGCTCGACACCACCCCCGACGTCCCCGGCGGCGCGCTCGATCTTGTCGTGCAAGGCACTCCCGGGCAGCAGGCGACCGCCGAAGTCCTCTCGGGCGGTCAAGTGGTCGGCACCGCGAGCGGAACGGTGGGCTCGCATATCCGGGTCCCCGTGCCGAACGCGCGGCTGTGGTCACCGGACGACCCGTTCCTCTACGACCTGCGCGTGCGGTTGCCCGGTGGCGACGTCGTCACGGGCTACTTCGGGATGCGCTCGCTGGGCAAGGCGATGGTGGGCGGCGTGATGCGCCCGCTGCTCAACGGAAAGTTCGTGTTCCAGCTGGGGACGCTGGACCAGGGCTACTGGCCGGACGGCATCTACACCGCGCCGACCGACGAGGCACTGCGGTTCGACCTCGAACGCCAGAAGGCGCTGGGCTTCAACATGGTCCGCAAGCACATCAAGGTCGAGCCCGCGCGGTGGTTCTACCACGCCGACCGGCTGGGGCTGATGGTCTGGCAGGACATGCCCGCACTGGACTCGATCGACGAAGTCCCGAACGGGCACGCGAACTACGAGTCCGAGCTACGGCGGATGATCGAGCAGCACAAGGGCATCACGTCGATCGTGCAGTGGGTCCCGTTCAACGAAGGCTGGGGAGAGTACGAGGCCGGGCGCATCGTGGACCTGGTCCGCTCGATCGACGGCACCCGGTTGATCAACCACAACTCCGGCTCGAATTGCTGCGTGTCCGATCCGGATCCGGGCAACGGTGACGTGATCGACGACCACGCGTATCAGGTCTCCACCGGGACGAGACCGCCGGACGCGCGGCGGGTCGCGGTGCTGGGCGAGTACGGCGGCCTCGGCAGACGCGTGACCGGGCACGAATGGGAGCCAGGCAAGGGCTTCGCGTACGGCGCGCTGTACCCGGACGAGACGTCGCTGACGAACCGGTACGTGGAGATCACCAAACAGGTCGGGCGGTTCGTGCACGGACGCGGGCTTTCCGCGTCGGTCTACACCGAGCCGTACGACGTCGAGAACGAGGTCAACGGTTTCTACACCTACGACCGCCGCGTGCTGAAAATGACCGAGGCGCGGGTACGCGAGATCAACCAGAAGGTGCTCGCCATCGCCAAGGGCACGGAGGTGGGCCGGGGCGAACTCGTGTCGCTGCGGGTCACCAGCGCCGGGTACACCGACCGGTACCTGCGGCACCAGGACGACTTCGTCAGGACCGACGTTCTGGGTGAGGGCAGCGCGGACGTCGGCAAGAAGGACGCGACGTTCTGGGCCCGCCAGGGTCTCGCGGACGCGTCGTGCCTGTCGTTCGAATCGCGGAACTATCCCGGGCACTTCCTGCGGCACGCGTCGTCACGGATCCGGAAGGACGCGAACGACGGTTCGGCCCTGTTCGCCGCGGACGCCACGTTCTGCGCGCGGGAGGGCGCGGGCGGTACGGCGCTGGAGTCGTTCAACCAGCCCGGCGCGTACATCCGCCACTACGCCGAGACCGTTTATCTCGCGCGCAGCGGCGGGGCGAACCCGTGGGACACCCCGGTGAGTTTCGCGGCGGACACGACGTGGGCGTCCTCGGTCCCGCTGTGGCGCAGCGGCGCCGACCTGCCGCTGGACCAGACGCGCTCGTTCCGGGTGACCACGCCGGGCTACACCGACCGCTACCTGCGGCACCGTGACGGCCTCGCGCGGACGGACGTGGTGAACGCGTCGAGCGCGGCGTTGCTGAAGGCGGACGCGACGTTCGTCGTGCGGCGCGGGCTCGCGGACCCGTCGTGCTACTCGCTGGAGGCGCGGAACTATCCGGGCCAGTTCCTGCGGCACGCGGACTTCCGGGTCCGCCTCGCCCGGAACGACAACACCGACCTGTTCCGGAAGGACGCGACGTTCTGCGCCCAGCCAGGAGCCGGTGGAGTACGGCTGGCGTCGGTCAACGAACTGGGCACGAACATGCGGCACTACGCCGAGGAGGTCTTCGTCGCCACCAGCGGCGGTGGCCACCCGTTCGACAACCCGGTCTCGTACGACCAGGACGTGACCTGGGCGGTCTCGGCGGCCTGGGCTCCGTAACCGCCTCATGCGTGGAGTGTGGTGCCCGCGTCCATGAAGGAATTGGGACGTTGAGTTGAGTGTCCCGATTCCTTCATGGACGAACCGGGGTCGACCCGTGTCGTCAGGGTCGTCGCCACGAATTGGCGACGTACGGGTGAAGGACTCCTTGAGGGACTCAGAGTCCCTCAAGGAGTCCTTCACGGCCTGGCCGTTACCGGGTTCACCCGCCGTGGGCAGGTCATCAGCCGCAGCTCACCACGGCGTAGGCACCGGAGCTGCTGTTCTCGGCGACGGTGGTGCCGTCGCCCCGGCTGATCCGACAGGTGATGGTGCCGCCACCTGCGTTCTGTGCGTTCATGTTGATTCCGACAGCCGAATCTTCGGACTCGATGGTCTTGGACCATTTCTTGCCTTTGATGTTCGTCTCCTGGGAAATGTTGAAGCCGGGCTTCAGGTAGGTGACGGACGAGATGCCTGATCCGGTGGTGCTCACGCTATAGGTGATCTTGCGTGCTTTGCTCGCCTCTTCGTCGTCCGCTTTCCGCTGGGCGATCGCGGCTTCGGACGACTTCCGCTCCGCCTCCGATGAGCGGCTGGACGACTCGGCGAACGATCGCGAAACGGACTGTTGGGCGGCTTCGGCCGCAGAGCTCACCGAGGCAGCGACAGCGGGATCTGTAGTGGTCACGGCGGGCGCGCTGGTCAAGGCCGATCCGCTGGCCACTGTGCGCCCAGGGTTATCGGTCTTGCCGCCGTTGGCCACCGCGGCGATCAGCAGGACCGCGACGACGGCGCCGGTGACCCAAGGCCATTTCTTCCGCTTCTTCGAAGGTTCCGGAGCAGGTGGCATCGTGGGCGGAAAGCTCATCTGAGTCGCTCGTTTCGTTTTCAGCGCCCCCCGCGGACGCCTTCCACCACGAGTCGAGCCGTTCGCGAACCCTGTTACCCGGACTGCCGAAAACAGGCCGAAAGACCTAAGGGATGCGTGGAAATGAGGGATCCCGAGCGCCGCGAAGACCGTCACCACCGGCCCCGGAGGCCGCCGCCGATACTCCCGGTAACCTTGCCCCCATGACCGGCCCGGACGTACCTCTCTCCTTCAAGCTCGCGTACGTCCCCGGCGTGACGCCCTCGAAGTGGGTCCGGATCTGGAACGAGCGGTCGCCTGACGTGCCGCTCGAACTCGTCCAGACGACCGCCGCCGAGGCCGCCGCGCTGGTCCGGGACCGCGAGGTGGACGCCGTCCTGCTGAGGCTCCCGATCGATCGCACCGGCCTGCACGCGATCCCGCTCTACACCGAGACCACGGTGGTCGTCGTTCCCAAGGATCACCTGGTCGCGGCCGCGGACGAGGTTTCCGTCGACGACATCGCCGACGACGTCGTGCTGCACCCGCTCGACGACACACTGGACTGGGAGCGGCCGCCGGGGAAACCCGCGCTGGATCGCCCGGCCACGACGGCGGACGCCATCGAACTGGTCGCCGCCGGGGTCGGGCTCCTCGTCGTCCCGCAGTCCCTCGCGCGGCTTCATCACCGTCGCGACCTGACCTATCGCCCGATCTCCGGCACGCCCGAATCCGGCGTCGCGTTGTCCTGGCCGGAGGACGAGACCACCGACCTGATGGAACAGTTCATCGGGATCGTCCGTGGCCGGACGGTCAACAGCACCCGGGGGCGGCAGCAGACCCCGGAAAAGCAGACTCAGGAAAAGCAGAAGCAGGCTCCGGCGAAGAGCAAGCGCCCCCAGACCGCCGGCCGGAAGCCGCAGCCTGGGAAGCGCGGGGCCCCCAAAGGCGGGAAGCGGCGCCGCCGCGGCTAGTTCTCGCTACGGGCGGCCTTGACGCGCGCCTCTTCCTTGCGGACCTCGGCGTGGGTCTCGCGCTCCCGCTTCAGCCAATCCGGGGCGGCGGTCTTGATCTCTTCGATCTGCTCGGTGGTGAGGGCCTCGGTGATCCCGCCTCGTGCCAGGCCACTGATGGAAATGCCCAGCTTCGCCGCGATGACCGGACGCGGATGCGGCCCGTTGCGGCGCAGCTCGCGCAGCCACTCGGGCGGCTCGGCCTGCAACGCGTTCAGTTCGTCGCGGGAGACGACACCCTCCTGGAACTCCGCCGGGGTGGCCTCCAGGTAAACACCCAGCTTCTTCGCCGCTGTCGCGGGCTTCATCGTTTGAGGGGTCTTGTGCGACGTCATTGCCTCAGGGTAACGCCCTGTGATCAGGCGCCCTTCTCGGGCAGCGTGACGATGCCGAGCCCGGTGAGCACACCGAGCACGGCGACCGCGGCGAGTACCACCCAGGCGATCGGATGCCCGAGGTTGAGCGTCCAGTACGTGCCGACCCGCCGGTGCACCAGCAGCGCCGGATCGTTCCGGTTCAGATAGACCATTCCGGCCGCGTGCCAGTAGCGGTCGTCGTCGCGCTGTTCGTACCGGGTTTCCGGTGCGTCGCCCGCCGGGGACAGCCGGTGCCCGGCGTCGCCGGTCCGGATGGCGAAGACGATCCACGCGAGAAACGCGGCGGCCAGCGGCAGATAGCCGACGATCGTGATCGCCACGGTCTCCTCGAAGACGCCCCAGCGCCGCAGAGAAACGACGAGCAGGGTCGTGGCGACGCAGCCGGCGGAGATCAGCACCAGGCTGAGGACGCCATGAAGGTATTCGCGGTACCGGACGGCCGACCGTGCCGGCCCGGCCGCGTCGATTTCGGGCCGGGCACGGGAGATCGCGACGGCCAGCAGCGCGACCAGCGCCACGATCAGGAATTGCGCGAAGACGGTGGAGTGGTCCTCCGCGCCCACGACCGGGCCGATGACCGCGGTGATCGCCGAGATTCCGGCGGCGGGCGCCAGGAGAATCCACTGTGGACGCACCGGGTCGGCGCGCAGCGACGTGTCGGCGACGACCGCTTGCCGCGTCCCGGCGTACCATCCGCCATCCCGTTTCGCGGCGACGATCGCCCGGTGTGCCCGGCTTCCGAGCAGTGAGCAGACCACGAGGAACGCGATCAGGACGACGTCGATTCGCGGTGTCCAGCCGAAAACCGGCAGGAGCATCACGGCGACGATGGCGAGAGCGACGGCGGCCATGAGGTCTCGGTTGTACCGGCGCCGGACCTGGGCCACGACGGAATCTTCGGTGCGCCCGGCCGGAATCCGGACGCCGAACGGAAGGGTCGGCCGGGCCAGTGCGGGAGCCGAGCCGAAGGCCGCCCCGACGAACGCGATCAGGGCGAGGTTCAGCCAGATCGGCGTGGTCATGGCCGGGCCCCGCCTTTGACGGCGAACGCGTCCAGCACGGTCTCGCACCGGCCGGTCACCTCACGCGGTGTCAGGCCGAGCGCGACGCCCTCGGCGAGCAACGTGCGGAGCCGCTCCTGCCACTCGTCCGCGTAACCGTCCTCGGCCGGACCGGTGGCCGCGTCCCGCCGGACGACGGCGCCGGTCTTGCGGTTGATCCGGATGAACCCCTGCGTCCGCAGCAGATCGTAGGCCTTGTTGACGGTGTGGAAGTTGATCCCGAGGTCGGCGCCGAGCTGCCGGGTGGAGGGCAGGGTGCTGCCCTCGGTCAGCACGCCGTCGGCTATCGCTTCGACGATCCGGTCGCGGATCTGCTGGTAGATCGGCACCTCGCTGTCGAGGTCAAGTGTCAGCAGCACAAGATCAGGATATCTGCTATACACTTGCTATAACAACTACAACAGCTAGAAATAGACAGAAGGTGGTCGGGATGGCGACGATGGACATCGCCGGTGGCGGGTTGCGCGTGAGGTTCACGGCATGGGAACGGTTGGCCGTGTTCCGTGATGAGGTGGTGGTTCCGCCGTCGGCGATCAAGGCCGTCGAGCGGGTCGAAGCGCCGTTGAGGCGGACGCGCGGAGGGCGCGCCGGATTCCTGGTCAGCGGCGTGGTGAAGGTGGGCCACTGGGGCCTGGGGACAGGATCGCGGCAGCTGGTTTCGGTTCGCGGGAGGGTGCCGGCGTTGCGGGTCGAGATCGACCGCTCCGCCGCTGGGCTGAACTTCGACGAGTTGCTGATCAGTGCGCCGAACGCGGCCGAGGTCGCCGACGCGCTTTCGCCGGTCGACGCCTAGAGGTAGTCGAAGAACCGGTCCCACCACGACGGCGGCCGGTCCGGGGGATAGAGGGTGTCGAAACCGCTGATGCCGGTGTACTTCGTCCACAGCGGATGTTCGGAGACGGGCAGGTAGCCGAGTGCTTCCAGTTCGTCTTCGATCCGTCTTCGTTCCGCCGCGGGGAAGAAGTGTCGTTCCTCGTCCTCGTCGTAACTGCCGGGATTTCCCAGTGTCACCGCGACGAGGCCGCCGAAGTTGCTGACCGTGACGGTCAGATGGTCCGGTGCCGAGGTCGCGCTCGCCGGGATCACGATCCTGCCGAGGTGGCTGGCGTCCTGGACGTGCCGGTCGACTTCGCAGACGCAGTCGAAGCGTCGGCCGAGCCGTTGGGCCAGTCGCTCGAATCGAGCCCGTTCGGCGGGTCCGTCGAAGTCGTGTGGCACCTCCCAATGGCCGGGTTCATCGAGCTCGCGCAGCATCGCCCAGGTCTGCTGCTCGTCGAGGGGCATCGTCGCCTCCCGGCCTCAGGTGGTCTAGTCCACTTACCGAACTGAACCTTAACCAGCCGGATCCCGCGCGGACAATGGTGGGACGAATTCTGGACCGAAAAAGTTTTCCGGAAGCAGGGGTAGCGCCAGCGCTACCCGGAATCCGGTAGACCGCACTCCTGATCTTCGTGCCTGAATCGACCATCGTCGTCTGTGTGGATCCGGCCGACGAAGGAGTGCGAATGACGAGCAAGACCACCATGACGGTGCGCAGGGGAGTCGTGGTCCTGACGGTGGCGGGGCTGATGGGTACCGCGTGGACCACCGCGGCACAGGCGGGCCCGCCCCAGGGATCCGAGCTGCGGAAGAGCCTCGACGCGCTGGTGAGCCAGGAGAAGTTCCCGGCGGCGCTGGCGTCGGTGACCAACCGGGGCCGCACGACGTCGCTGGTCGCGGGTTCTTCGCGGATCGAGCGTCAGGTCCCGGTCCCGCGCGACGGTTCGGTCCGGGCCGGCAGCAACACCAAGACGTTCACCGCTGTCGCCGTCCTCCAGCTGGTGGCGGAAGGCAAGGTGGAACTGGACGCGCCGATCGAGAAGTACCTGCCGGGACTCGTGCGCGGCGAGGGCATCGACGCCACCAAGATCACCATCCGGCAGCTGCTTCAGCACACCAGCGGGCTCCCGAACTACACCGAGCACATCGGGGTGCAGGAGTTCGAGACGCTCCGGCACAGGTTCTTCCAGCCGCACGACCTGCTCGCCGCGGCACTGGCCCATCCGGCGAAATTCGCCCCCGGCACCAAATGGGAGTACAGCAACACGGGATACCTGCTGGCGGGCATGGTGATCGAGAAGGTGACCGGGCGCCCCGTGCAAGAACAGATCACCGAGCGCGTCATCAGGAAGGCCGGCCTGGAGCACACCTATTGGCCGCAGGTCGGCGACCAGACCATCCAAGGGCGTCATCCGCAGGGTTACGCGATCGGCAGCGCCGCCACCGGCGTGGTGGTCGACGCGACCGAGCTGGACCCTTCCTGGGGCGGTGCGGCCGGTCAGCTGATCTCGACGCCGAGCGACCTCGCGAAGTTCTTCCGCGTGCTGCTCGACGGCCGGTTGCTCCCGCGCGAGCAGCTGGCCGAGATGCGGAAGACGGTGGACGCCCCGCTGTTCCCGGGGAGTCGCTACGGCCTCGGCCTGGTGAGCAACCCGCTCAGCTGCGGTGGCGTGTACTGGGGCCACGGCGGGGACATCCACGGGTTCGAGACGCGCGGCGGGGCCACCGAAGACGGCCGGACGGTCGGGCTGGCGGTGACCGCGATGCCGGGAACCTTCGGTGACGCCGAGCGGGGCGCGACGGCCGTGATGGCGACGGTGGACACCGCGTTCTGCAAGTGAGCGAGTGAGCACTGCCGACAGTGCCCGGCACGGTCGTGAGTGGCGATTCGGGTTAGAACACGAATCGCTACTCACGACCCGCGCTCAGCCTTCCAGCTTCGCGATGGCCTCTTTGAACCCCGCCAAGGCCGCGCGATAGAAGCGGGGGCCGTAGGAAACCCGCGCCACGCCGAGGTCCCGGAGCGCGGCCAGGTCCAGTTCGTCTCCGACGTTCCCGTTCACCGGGCAGCCGAGTTCGGTGACCAGTGCGGCGAGGTCGTCCCGCCGTCGCACGCCGATCGGGTACACGCAGTCGGCACCGGCCTCCCGGTAGAGCCTGCCTCGCCGGACGGCCTCGGCGAGCCTGTCCTGCTCGGGAATCCCGCGGTCACCCAGGAACGTGTCGACCCGGGCGTTGACGACGATCGGGACGCCCGCGTCGGTCGCCGCGGCGCGGATGTCCGCGAGCCGCTGGGCGTGCTCGTCCGCGTCGGCCAGCCCACCCGAGGAGTGATCGGTGTCCTCGAGGTTGCAGCCGACGGCGCCGGTCTCCAGCAGCCGGTCCACGAATTCCCGCGGTGCCAGGCCGTATCCCGCTTCCGCGTCCACGGTGACCGGCAAGGAGACCGCGCGGGCGACCCGGCCCGCCGCCGCGAACATCTCTTGCCACGGCGCGCCTTCGCCGTCGGGGTAGCCGAGCATCGCCGACACGGCGGCACTGGCGGTGGCGATCGCGGGGAAGCCCGCCTCCGCCACGACCTCGGCGCTCGCCGCGTCCCAGACATTAGGCAACACGAGCATTTCCCCGCTGTGCAGGCCGCGGAGCGTCTCGGCGCGAGCGTTCAGGTCGGTCATCGGTTTCCTCCTCGATCGGTACCGGCCAGGGCGGGTGCCCGCGGTGTTTCGGCCGGTCGCCTTCCCGGCATGCCCAAGGCGACCAGCATGCCGGTGAAGGCGAAGGCGACGACAGCGCCCATCGCCGCCGAGAACCCGCCGCCGAATTCCTCTGGTGACACGTGGCTGCCGGCACCGGTGAAGACGGCGACCGCCACCGCCACGCCGAACACCCCGCCGAAGATCCGCAACATCATGAACGCGCCGGACGCCTGCCCGATTTCGGGCGGCCGCACGGCACCGACGACCGAACGTTGCGCGGCCGGCATGGCCGAGGTGATGCCGACACCGCTGACGATCAGTCCGGGCAGCAGGGTGGCGTAGCTCGTGCCGGGCCCGGCGACCAGGACGATCCAGCCCATGCCGATGGTCTGGAGCAGCAGTCCCGC
This sequence comes from Amycolatopsis sp. NPDC039088, assembly GCF_055598845.1. Lineage (NCBI taxonomy): Bacteria > Bacillati > Actinomycetota > Actinomycetes > Pseudonocardiales > Pseudonocardiaceae > Amycolatopsis > Amycolatopsis sp. NPDC039088. Next base: position 115,919 of record NZ_JBVKAE010000024.1, read on the forward strand.
GGCCACGAACGTGCGCGCGCTGTACTTGTCGGCCAGTTTGCCCGCGAAAGGCGCACAGATCATCAGGGTCGCGGTCCACGGCATGAGCCGCAGTCCCGCTTCGAACGGCCCGAAACCCTGTGCGGTCTGGAAATACTGCGGCAGGAAGAACAATGTGCCGTACAGCGAGGCGAAGACGCAGAAGTTCGCCGCGTTGGCCGTGGAGAAGGCCCGCAGCCGGAAGAACCGCATCGGCAGCATCGGGGCTTCGCTGTGGCGTTCCCAGAACACGAAGGCGATGACCAGTACGACGCCGAGTATCAGCGCGCCAAGGACCTCGGCGCTGCCCCAGCCCGCGAGGTTCCCCCGGACCAGACCCCACACGATGCCGAGTGATCCAAGCGTCATCAGGACGACGCCGCCCTGGTCCAACCGGTTGTTCGGGCCGGCGCTCTCGTCGACGCGGCGAAGCGTCAGCAGGACGGCGGCGACGCCGATCGGCAGGTTGAGCCAGAAGATCCACTGCCAGGCCAGTCCCTCGGCGATGACGCCGCCGATGAACGGGCCGCTGAACGTCGCCAGCCCGGTGAGCCCCAGGTAGAGCCCCATCGCCTTACCGCGCTGTTCAGGCGGGAAGATCGCGCTGATCAGGGTGAGTGACAGCGGCAGCACCATCGCGGCGCCGACGCCCTGCACGGTGCGCGCGACGATCAGCGTGCCGATGTCCGTCGACATCGCGCAGCCCACCGAGGCGAGCGTGAACACCGTGAGGCCGGTGACGAACATGCGGCGGCGGCCGAACCGGTCACCGAGTGCCGCCCCGGTCAGCAGCAGGACCGCGAAACTCAGGTTGTAGGCGTTGACGGTCCATTCGAGTTGTTCGATCGAGGCCGAGAGATCCCGGCGGATGGTGGTCAGCGCCGTCGTCACGACCTGGCTGTCGAGCGCCATCATGAACGACGCCAGTGAGGCGAGTGCCAGCACCCACGCCTGTTTGGGGGTCAAGATTTCTCCTTGGTTTTCGGGCATGACGGGGCGCACGCCCGTCGGGGCGTGGCCAAGGGGGCGGGAAAGGTCAGTCGCGCAGCGAGCGGGGAAGCCCGAACACCGCGAGCAGCGAGTTGTCGAGGAACCGGGTCACCGCGGTGATCCGGTCGCCCGCGAGTTCCAGCACGAGAACGCCGTGCGCGTGGCAGATCGGCGTCCTCGGGTCGCGGACGTAGCAGCCGAAGGCGGGCTGGCCGTTCGCGCGGGTCGGGATCAGCGAGTACCGGCGGTTGTCGCGAAGCGCGACGGTCGCCAGGAAGTGCCCGACCGCGTCCGGGCCTTGGTACTCCAGGGGGAGCGGCGGCATCGTCAGCCAGGCGTCGTCGGTCAGCAGCGCCACGATGGCCTCGACGTCACCGATCTCGAAGGCGCGGGCGAACTCGTCGACGATCCGGCGTTCTCGCGGCGAATCCGGTAGGGGAGCGGTCTCCCGTCCGCCGTCCGGCATCTCCTTGGCCAGCGCCGTGCGCGCCCGGTTCAGCGCGCTGGTCACGGCGTTCTCGGTGGTGTCGAGCATCCCCGCCACCTCGGCGGCGCGGAACCCGAGGACATCCCGCAGCACGAGTACCGCCCGCTGTTTGGGCGGTAGCTGCTGGAGCGCCGCCAGGAACGCGAGCGAGATCGACTCCCTGGCCTCGTAGCGCGCCTCCGGCCCGGGCACCTGATCGGCGATCTCGTCGAGCAAGAGGTCGGGGTAGGGCTCCAGCCAGCTCGGTTCCGGGCGGCGGCGCGACGGCTCTGGCAACGGGACCTCCGGTCGGTAGGCCGCGTAGTCGTGCGGGCGGCGATCGACGGCCCGCAGCGCGTTGAGACAGCGGTTGGTCGCGATCCGGTACAGCCAGGTCCGCACCGACGCGCGTTGTTCGTACGCGTCGATCCCGCGCCACGCGGCCAGGAGTGTCTCCTGCAGCAGGTCCTCCGCGTCCTGGACGGAGCCCAGGATGCGGTAGCAGTGCACCTGCAGCTCACGGCGGTACGGCGCGACGAGGTCGCGGAACGCCGCGCCGTCACCGGTCTTCGCCAGGGTCAGCAGTTCGTCCGCCCGCATGCCCGGCTCCTTCCTCCTGATGGTGTCTCTCGAAGGGATGGACACCGCCGCCGCCGGAAACTGGTCGGTCCTCGCCCAGTTTCCTCCGAACCCGCGGAAAACCCGTAGGCGATCCACTTCTCCGGTGGCTATATTCGGCACGAATCATCCCGGCGAGGAAGGACAGGACCGTGCGTCATCACAACGCCGTCGTCGTCCCCTCGGCTCGGTACGAGGTGATCCTCGTGTCTCCGCGCGTCCGGTGCCTGCCGCGCGGCTAGCACCGGCCCCTTGGTGAACGCCTGACTTTTTCGCGCCTTCTCCCCGTTGCCCCGCAACGGCGAGGGCGCCTGTCCGCGTTCGCCGGAATCGCGCCGTCGGAGTTTCCGGAGACCACCTCGAAAGGCCTGCGCCATGCGCACCGACCCGCACCGTGTCCCCCTGTCCGCCGTCCGGAACCTGGGCATCCTCGCCCATGTCGACGCGGGCAAGACCACCCTCACCGAACGGATCCTGTACGTCACCGGCACCACCTACAAAAGGGGTGAGGTCCACGACGGTACGACCGTGACCGACTTCGATTCCCAGGAGCGAGACCGTGGCATCACCATTTTCGCCGCCGCCGTCAGCTGTTCGTGGGACGGTCATCGCGTCAACCTGATCGACACCCCCGGCCACGTCGACTTCTCCGACGAGGTCGAACGGTCGCTCCGGGTGCTCGACGGCGCGATCGCGGTGTTCGACGGCGTCGCCGGGGTCGAACCGCAGAGCGAATCGGTGTGGCGCCAGGCCGACCGGCACGGCGTACCGCGGATCGCGTTCGTCAACAAACTCGATCGCGCGGGTGCCGACCTGGACGCGGCCGTCGAGTCCATCCGGGAGCGGCTGCATCCGCGTCCGCTGGTGGTCCAGTTGCCGATCGGCGCCGAAGACGGTTTCGTCGGCGTCGTCGACCTGCTGCGGATGCGGTCGCTCGTCTGGGCCGACGGTGCCGAGACGGCCGAGGAAGGCCCGGTTCCGGAGTCCCTTGTGGACGAAGCGAATCGGCGTCGTCGTCAGCTCGACGAGAGTGTCGCGGAGCTCCATCCTGCCGCGCTGCAGGAGTTCTGCGACTCGTCGACGGTTTCGACGGAGACGCTGGTCTCGGCGCTGCGTGAGCTGACCCGCACCGGGGACGGCCTCGTGGTGCTGTGCGGTTCGGCCTACCGCAACCGCGGGGTGGAGCCGTTGCTGGAAGCCGTGGTGGCGTACCTGCCGGCGCCGACGGATGTCCCGCCGGTCCGAGGTGAGTACGAAGGCACGGCACAGGAACGGCCTGCCGATCCGTCGGCGCCGTTCGCGGCGCTGGTCTTCAAGGTGACCTCGACCGCCACCGGGCGGTTGACGTACCTGCGGGTGTATTCGGGCACGATCCGGACTTCGGAGGCGGTGATGGACGTGGGCAGCGGGCGCGGTGAACGCGTCGGCCGCATCCTGCGGGTACAGGCGGACCGGCACACTCGGGTGGACAGTGCCGTCGCGGGCGACATCGTCGCGGTGGTCGGGCTGAAGGCGGCCCGTGCCGGCGCGACGCTGTGCGCGCCGTCGGATCCACTCCTGCTCGAGCCGCCCGTCGCCGCCGATCCGGTCGTCTCGGTCGCCGTCGAGGCACGGACGGGAACCGACACGGAACGGCTGATGTCGGCGCTGGCGCGGCTGGTCGAGGAGGACCCGTCGCTGGTCATCCGGGCCGAGCGCGAGACCGGCCAGACCCTGCTGTCGGGCATGGGAGAACTGCACCTGGAGGTGGCGGTGGAGAAGATCCGGCGCGACCACGGGCTGGATGTCGCCGTCGGACGGCCTCGGGTCGCCTACCGTGAGACGGTCGCTCGCGGCGTGTCCGGTTTCGTCTACCGGCACGTCAAACAGGACGGTGGCGCCGGGCAGTTCGCCCACGTCGTCATCGACACGGAACCGCTGGCGGAAGGGGAATTCGAGTTCCGGTCCACTGTGGTCGGTGGCCGGGTGCCGCGCGAATACGTCCGCGCGGTCGAAGCGGGTTGCCGGGACGCGCTGGCGGAAGGCCCGCTCGGCGGGCATCCGGTGACGGGTGTCCGAGTCACGCTGACCGACGGGGCCACCCACTCGAAGGACTCGTCGGAGATGGCGTTCCGGACGGCCGGGCGGTTCGCGCTCCGGGCGGCTTTGGCCGCCGGCACGATGACACTGCTGGAGCCGGTCGTCGAAGTGACCGTCACCGTGCCCGAAAGCGCCGTCGGCGTGGTGCTCGGCGACCTGGCCGCCCGCCGCGGCCGGGTGCTGGGTTCGACGTCGCGCGCGGGGACGACCGTGGTCACCGCGACCGTGCCGCTGGCCGAACTGTTCGGCTACGCGACGCGGCTGCGCAGCCGGACCCAGGGCCGGGGCACGTTCACCGCCCGGCCGATCGGTCACGCTCCCGCACCCGAGGGGCAGCAGGTCCGCTGAGTCGACGATGGCCCGTCCACGACATTGTGGGCGGGCCATCGCCCGAACCGCTGTCACCCGGTGATCGGGCACCGGGTGACAGCCGTCTTCAGCCGGTCACGCCGTAGGCCACGGCGGACGGCAGTTCTGCCGCGGCAACGCGTGCGAACCGTTGGTGTACACGCCGTCCGCGATCGTGTCCTCCATGATCGAGCGGTGATCCGTGAGGCGGGCCCACTGGTAACACTGGTGCTGGGCGAAATACCCGCCCGGCGCTTCGATGGTGTCGAAGTGGCAGACACCGTCGGTCTCGATGCAGTAGCGGATGAACGGGATACCGCCGAACTCGGTGCGGCCGGGCCCGAACGACACGTAGCCGCCGAACGGCGACGGCGCCCCTGCCCCCGGCGGGAGTACCGCGCTGATCCCGCGTCCCGGCGGACCGACGGGCTGCATCGGATCCGCGAAGATCTTCGCGCTGAACCGCGACTTGTCCACGCCCAGGTTGCCGTCGGCGATGTCGTTCAGCACCAGGTTCGCGACCAGGGCGCCCTGTGAGTAGCCGACGACGGTGAACTCCGCACCCGGGTTCTCGTCGAAGGAGCTCTGGACCACGCGACGGGCTTCTTCGTGCCCGCGCGCGACGCTCTGGTCCATCGGCGTCTGGTCGCAGTTGGGCAGTCCGGCGGCCCCGGCCGGGTAATGGACGACCTTCCGGATCCCGCCCCGCAGCCAGGCGTCGTTGTACACGGTCGCGGCACCGTCGCAGGTGCCGCCGATGAGGATGTAGTAATGCGCCTGGTCTGCCTGGGCTGACGACGCGGTGACGCCGATCAGCCCGGCGGCCAGCGCGGCCGCCGCCAGGACCCCCCTGAGTTTCTTCATGCATCGTCCCTTCGTTCGATTACGGTGCGTGTTCGAACGTTAGGGACGCGTCATGAAATTCTGATGAAACGACTTCAGCGATGGGCCAGCACGTTGATCACGTGGCCGTCGGGGTCACGCATGAAGAACCGCCGCACACCCCACGGTTCGTCAGTCAGTTCGTGCACGATTTCGGCACCGGACGCCTTCGCCTCCTCGTACGCCGCGTCGACGTCGTCGACCTGGATCGAAGCGGCCGGGACGACGGGTGCCGTCTCGTCATGGGTCATCAGGCTCAGCTGGACCTCGGGCCGGTCCGGGTCGGCCAGTGTCACGATCCAGCCGTGATCCATCACCACTTCGAAGCCGAGCACTCGCTCATAGAAGGCTTTCGTCTGCTCCAGCGACTTGCTCTCCAGATTGGGAACCACCCTCTTGATCGTCATGCGCCGATACTGGCACGAGGGTCCGACGATTTCGGGGGAGCAGGAGCGGCGTCGCGAGCATGAGCAGTCCGGCGATCCCGACCGCGGCGCGCGGGCCGGTGAAAGCGGCCAGCAGTCCCCACAGCGCGGTCAGGGCCGCGGTGGTGAGCTTGCCGGCGATCGACCAGGCCGACAGCGTGCGCGCCGCGCGGTCGAGGGGCACCTGTTCGAGCCTGGTGGTGGCGAGCACCGGGTTGAACACGCCGATACAGGTGATCAGGCAGAGTTCGACGACGATGACCAGGATCAGTCCGGGAACCCCTGGTTGGATGAAGACCAGCCCGACGGGCCAGCAGACGCGCAGCCAACCGGCGACGAAGAGGACACGGTCCCGGCCGTGCCGGGCGACCACGATCCGGGAAAGTCTCGCCCCGATCAGCCCGCCGAGACAGGGCACGGCGAAGGCGACCGCGTACTCCCAGGGAGCGAACCCGAGTTGCCCGAGCATCAGGACGGCCATCAGCGGAGCGGTCGCCATGATCAAGCCGTTGACCACGATCGTGTTGACGAACAAGGGCCGCAGCAACGGATGGGTGAGGATGAACCGCCACCCTTCCCGCAGGTCGCGGCCGGTCAACCGGGGGCCTTCCCGCCTCGCGGGTGGCGGTTCCGAACCGCCGACCGCGCGGATCCCGAGCGCCGACAACAGATAGCTGACCGCGTCGGCGGCGATCGTGATCACCGGCCCGAACAACCCGACGGCGAAGCCGCCGAGCGGCGGGCCGAGCACGGTCGCGGTCCAGGTCGTCGATTCGAAGCGGGCGTTCGCGACGAGCAGGTCCTCGGACGGCAGCAGCGTTTTCAGGAAAGCGCCGCCGGCGGCCAGGAACGTGATGTCGGCCGCCGCGACGACGATCGAAACCGCGAGAAGCTGACCGAAGCCGAGCAATCCCAGCGCGTACGCCACCGGGACGGTCAGCAGCGCCGCGCAGCGGACCAGGTCCATCGCGATCATCACCGGCCGTTTGCGGCGGAACTCGACCCACGGGCCGAGCGGCAGCGCGACCATGGCGCCCGCGACGAGACCGGCGGCCGCCAGCAGCGAGACCTCGGTGGTGCCCGCGCCCAGCACCACGATGGCGATGAGGCTGAACGCGTCGAACGCGAATCTGGTGCCGAACGCGCTCGCCGCGTACGCCGCCCACAACCAGCCGAACCGTCGCCCCAGCGATCTCCCAGTCACCCGCGAGATCAAAGCAAGCCGGGACCGCGAAGTCGAACAACGGGTCGTTGCCGGGTCACAACCACGAGTTGTACGAGGCGCTCAGAGATCCCCGAGCGCGGTGACCGGCGACTCGACGCAGTCGGCGACGAACCGCAGGAAGCCACCGGCGGTGCCGCCATCGCACACCCGATGGTCGAACGCCAGTGTCAGCTCGCAGACCTTCCTCGCCACCAGCGTGCCGTCGACCACCCAGGCGCGGTCGATGACGCGGCCGATTCCGAGGATCGCCGCCTCCGGGTGATTGATGATCGCGGCCGAGCCGTCCACCCCGAACACCCCGTAGTTGTTGACCGTGAACGTGCCGCCCGCCGGGCTGGGTTTGCCTTCCCGCGCCTGGGTGGTCCGCTCGCGGATCGCCGCCGAAAGGTCCCTTGTGGACAGTGAACCGGCGGCACGGACGACCGGAACGACGAGACCGCGGTCGGTCTGCGCGGCGAAACCGAGGTTGATGTCGCGCAACTGCACGATTTCGTCGCCCTCGACGCGCGAGTTCAGCTCGGGGTACTTCCGCAGCCCCGCGACGGCGAACCGGGCGATGAGGCCGAGGAGGCTCACGGGACGGTCCGGCGCCGAGGCGTTGAGCGACTTCCGTGCCGCGACGAGTTCGGTCGCGTCGACGTCGACCCAGACCGTCGCCTCGGGGATCTGCCGCCGCGAGGTCGTCAGCTTGTCGGCGACCGCCTTGCGGACGCCGGTCAGCGGGATCCGTGTCTCGCCGTCCCTCTGCTCGGGGACGGCGGTGAGCACGGCCTCGACGTCGGCGCGCCGGATGATGCCGCCCGGACCGCTGCCGGTCAGCTTCGTCAGGTCGATCTTGTTGTCCGTGGCCATCTTGCGGACGAACGGCGAGATCACACCCGGCGCTTTCGACGGCTTCGCGGGAGCGGAGACGATGGTGCGCGTCCGGCGGCGCCTCGTCGTCGTGGTCGTGCCGTAGCCGATGAGGACGTTGCCGCTGCCTTCGCTCGCGGTCGTGACGCCGGGTTCGGTGAATCCGGGACCGATGGTGAGCAGGGCAGCACCGACCGGCAACGATTGACCTGGTTCGCCGTGGAGGCGGGTGACCACGCCGGCGAACGGCACCGGTACCTCGACCGCGGCCTTCGCGGTCTCGACCTCGACGACGGGCTGGTCGACGCCGACGGTGTCGCCCTCCGCGACCAGCCAGTTCACGATCGACGCCTCGGTCAGTCCTTCGCCGAGGTCCGGGAGCAGGAAGTCAGGCACCGGCCACCACCGGTTCGTCGTGCCACTGCAGCCGGGCCATGGTGTCCAGGATCCGGTCGACGTCCGGAAGCTGATGACGTTCCAGTTTCGGTGGGGGATAGGGGATGTCGAGCCCGGTGACGCGCAGGACGGGCGCGTGCAACTGGTGGAAGCACTGTTCGGTGACGCGGGCGACCACCTCGGCGCCGTAGCCGCCGAACCCGGCGGCCTCGTGGACCACGACCGCGCGCCCGGTGCGGCGCACCGAAGCGGTGACGGTCTCGTCGTCGAACGGGTTCAGCGACCGGAGATCGACCACCTCGACGTCCCAGCCTTCGGCCGTCGCCGCCTCCGCGGTCTCCAGTGCGGTGGCGACCATCGGGCCGTACGCGAGCAGCGTGACGTCCCTGCCCGTCCGGCGGACGACCGCGCGGTCCATCGGGGCGTTGCCGCGGGTGAACGACACGGATTCCTTCGCCCAGTAGCGGCATTTGGGTTCGAGGAAGATCACCGGGTCCGGGGAATCGATCGCGTCGCGCAGGAGGTCGTAGGCGTCCTGCGGCGTGCCGGGCGTGACGACACGCAGGCCGGGCGTGTGGGTGTAGTACGCCTCGCTCGAATCGCAGTGGTGCTCGACGCCGCCGATCCCGCCCGCGTAGGGGATCCGGATGACCATCGGCAGGGAGAGCGCGCCGCGGGTGCGGTTCCGCAACTTCGCCACATGCGACGTGATCTGTTCGAAGGCGGGGTAGGCGAAGGCGTCGAACTGCATTTCGACGACCGGGCGGAAGCCGCCCATGGCCATCCCGACCGCGAAACCGACGATGCCGGATTCGGCCAAGGGCGTGTCGAAGCAGCGTTCCTCGCCGAAGTCGGCGGTGATGCCGTCGGTCACCCGGAAGACGCCGCCGAGCGGGCCGACGTCCTCACCGAAGATCAGCACGCGGTCGTCGTCCTTGACGGCGTCACGCAGGGCGGCGTTGAGCGCCTGGGCCATCGAGATCTCGTTCATCAGGCCTCCACTGCTTCGAGTTCGGCGGCGACCTGGGCGCGCTGGGCGATCAGGTGGCGGGTCGGCTCGGCGTAAACGTGCTCGAACAACGACAACGGGTCGGGCTCGACGTCGGCGTTGAGCGTGTCGCGCACACCGGCGGCGAAGGTCTCCGCTTCGGCACGGAACCGTTCGATGTCCTTTTCGGACAGCAGGTCCTTGTTCGTCAGATAGGTCTCCAGGCGGCGGACCGGGTCGGCGGCACGCCACTTCTCGACCTCGGCCGCGTCGCGGTAGCGGGTGGCGTCGTCGGCGTTGGTGTGCGCGTCGATCCGGTAGGTGTGCGCCTCGACCAGGACCGGCCCGCGCCCGGAACGCGCGTGCGCGACGGCGTCGTCCAGCACCGAGAGCACCGCGAGGGCGTCGTTGCCGTCGACCTGCTCGGACCGGACGCCGTAGCCGACGCCCTTGTAGGCCAGCGCGGGCGCGGCGCTCTGCTTCTCGAAGGGCACCGAGATCGCGAAGCCGTTGTTCTGCACGAAGAAGACGACCGGTGCTTTGAACACGGCCGCGAAGTTGAGCGCTTCGTGGAAGTCGCCCTCGCTCGTGGCGCCGTCACCGATGAGCGCGAACGCGACGGCGTCCTCACCGCGCCGCCGCATCGCGTGCGCGAGCCCGGCCGCGTGCAGCGTCTGGGTGGCCAGCGGCGTGCACTGCGGCGCCACCCGGGTCACGGCGGGGTCGTAGCCGCAGTGCGCGTCACCGCGAAGCAGCGTCAGGACCTCGCCCGGGTCGAGCCCACGGGCGACCAACGCGACCGAGTCGCGGTAGGTGGGGAAGAGCCAGTCGGCGTCAGTGAGGGCGAGCGCGCTCGCGACCTGGCAGGCCTCTTGTCCGGCGCTCGACGGGTAGACGGCGAGGCGGCCCTGTTTGGTCAGCGCGGTCGCCTGGACGTCGAACCGGCGGCCGAGCACCATCAGCCGATAGGCCTCGACGAGCCGATCGGCGGGCGGCTCGGCGTAACCGCCGTGCTCGTCGACGCGCGTGCCGTCCTCGGCGAGGAACCGCACCGGGACTTCGGACGGCAGCAACGCGGCGGCAGGGGTCTCCCGCGACATGGCGCAACACCACCTTTCACAGACATATGATGCTGAGATGGTGGTTTCTGGCGTCCCGGTGTACAAGAGGCAGGCGAAATGAGCGACAAACTGTCCACAGAATCGGTTCAGTCGAGCCAGACGTCCACAAGTGGCGTGGCTCACGGGCCGGATCCGGGACGAACGGTCCTTGCCCTCGACGACATCGACCGCGCCATCCTCGCTGCACTGTCGGACGACGGCCGCCTCGCGGTCCGCGCGCTGGCGGAACGGCTGCACATCTCGCGCACCAACGCCTACGCGAGGCTGGACCGGCTGATCTCCGAAGGCGTGATCACCGGCTTCGGCGCGAAGATCGACCCGCGGCGCGCCGGGCTCGGAACGAGCGCGTACATCCTGATCACCGTCGAGCAGACGTCGTGGCGCACGATGTCGGCGGAGTTGCGGGAGATCCCGTACGTCGAGCACGTGTCGCTGGTCGGCGGCGACTTCGACATCCTGCTGCTGGTGCGGACGCCGGACAACGCGTCACTGCGGGACGTCGTCCTGGAACGGCTGCAGGCGCTGGACGGCGTGCGATCCACCCGGACCTGGCTGATCTTCGAAGAGCAGCCAGGCGTCGCGCCCCGCATTTAGTCCTCTGAATGCGTTTCCGGCGACGACGTCCGTGTAACGCTCCCCGCTCTGGCTCCGAATACAGGCGAGTTCGACGGTGGAGGCGGAGGAATGATGACGCGCGTGCTGCTTCTGCTGTCGGCGGTCGTGTTCTTCCTCGGAGCGACCGCCTGTGCCACGCCGGAGCCGTCGCGCCCGACCGTCACGGCCGAGACCAGCGCGGCGCCGACCAAGGCCGAGACCAGTGCGGCGCCGGCAACGACCACCTCGATCAGCGTGGTCGTCACCACCACGATCACCGCCGCGCCGACCAAGACCAAGGTGCTCGCGACGACGAAGGCCAAGGACACGCGATCATCGGCCGATCAGCGCCGGGCGGCGTGCCGCCAGAATGAGAACCAGTGTTTCGAACCCGGGACGAACATCAGGTGCCACACGGGCGGCTGCGTCAGCAGTGCGCGCGGTTTGACCCAGCGAGACGTCGAGACGGAGCGTGACACGTGGCTGCGAGAGCACCCCGGATGGTGCCCCGCGGGCGAAACCGGAGCGGTGGTCCCCTGTTGACCCACCCATCGTCACCGCGCCGCAACCGGCAGACCCATTCGGGTGATAACGGTTCGGCATTCGATGTATCCGGCGCACTGTCCATTGACACCTCCCTACGATCGCGGCGACTGGGTGGAGGAATGCGGTGACGGTGGAGAGCGCGGGTCAGGACTATCTGACGCGGCAGGTCGGGGCGTTGCTCGAAGCGATTCGCGAGGAGGGGCCGGTCGGCGAAGGCAGGCGCAGTTTCCGGCTAGCCGGGCATCTCGCCGCGGAGGGTGGGTTCCACCTCGGCGACATCCTCGCGGCGACGGCGCAGCTGCTGGCGGTCCACGCTTGGAACAACGGCTACCTCGCCGCGGCCGAGCTGCTGACGCGCCGGATGCGGGACTTCGGCACCGAGTCGGCCGAGCTGGTGCAGCACCTCGTACGGCTGGAAACGGGGTGCGAGCAGGGGTGGCTTCCGCGCGAAGATCGTGAAGCCCTCATCGCCTACGCCCGGCGGGCCAGGCGCCCCGACATCGAGCGGCGAGCGCAGGCGATCGAGCCATTGCTGCCGGGAATCACCGGGCCCGAGCGTCCTGACCGGATGGCCAGTGAGTCGTGAGATAGTGCTCGGGATCCGTGAGGATGCCGCGGATGACCGAGCCGGCCGCGCCGCGTACGGCGGCTCCCGTGCCGAGCGGCGAACGGACGACGCGCACCGGCGACCAGGCCGTACTGGGCACCCGGCGTTCCAGCTCTGCCAGGAGTGGTTCACGCAGCCAAGGCTCGAGCCGCGCGTAGGTTCCGCCTAGCACCACTGCCGGGACGTCCATCAGGTTGACCACAGTGGACAGTCCGATACCGAGGTGCCCCGCGGCGGTGGCCACGGCGGCGCAGGCCGCGTCGTCTCCGGACTCCAGCGCGGCGATCAGCTCGTCCACCGTCTTCGCGCCCGCCAGCCGCAGGATCTCCTCTTGTCCGGCCATCCGTTCCAGGCAGCCATTCGCGCCGCAGGAGCACGGCGGACCATCGGGTGCCACCGGGAGGTGGCCGATCTCGCCGCCCGCGCCGCGCACTCCCTCGAACAGAGCGCGATCGAGCACGATTCCCGCTCCGATGCCGATCTCCCCGGACACATGGACGAAATCGGGCAGCGCCGTGCCGTGCCAAAGTTCGGCGAGTGCGGCGAAGTTGGCTTCGTTGGCGACGGTGAAGGTCTCACCGAGCCGATCCGCGAGGTCGACGTCGCGCCAGCCCAGGTTGGGGGCGAGGCGCACGAGCCCGCAGGCGGATTCGACCACTCCCGGCACCGCGATGCCGACGCCTCCGACAGGTACCCCGAGCGCCTCCGCCTGCTTCCGTGCCTTGCGCAGGAACGCCGACACACGCTGGAAAACGCGCGGAGTCCGGTTGTCGGCGTACTGGACCTCCTCGGCCCGGACGGTGCCGTTCAAATCGACCAGGCAGGACGCCAGGTAGTCGACGCCGATCTCGATGCCGAGCCCGTGCGGCCCGGTGGGGGACAGGGAGACGACGGTGCCGCGCCGTCCTGGGCCGACGCGTCGTTCCGGTTCGCCTTCGGCCACGAGATCCGCGGCGATCAGGCGATCGACCACGCTGGAAACCGTTGCCTTCGTGAGTCCGGTAGTGGCGGAGAGGCCCGCCCGTGAGGTTCCCGGGCCGTCGGCGATCGCGCCGAGGACGAGGGCGGCGTTGTGCTGTCGCACAGTGTGCTGTCCCGCTGGGCGCGTGCCGATCATCACGCGATTGTATTCGTTCGATGCCTGAACGAAAGCCTTGACCCGCCGGGTGCGTGTCGATAAGTTCAGGCATCAAACTAATTCGTGGAGGCGATGATGGCTCAGGCACCGACGCGTGAGGACAAGTTCAGTTTCGGGCTGTGGACCGTGGGCTGGCAGGCGAACGACATGTTCGGTCCGGCCAGCCGTGGCCCGCTCGATCCGGTCGACGCGGTGCACCGCCTTTCCGACCTCGGTGCGTGGGGCATCACCTTCCACGATGACGACCTCGTCCCGTTCGGTTCGTCCGACGCGGAGCGCGCGCGGCATTTGAAGCGCTTCCAGGCCGCGCTCGCCGAGACCGGCCTCGTCGTCCCGATGGTGACCACGGACCTGTTCAGGCACCCCGTGTTCAAGGACGGCGGCCTGACCAGCAACGACCGCGACGTCCGCCGGTTCGCGCTGCGGAAGGTGCTGCGGAACCTCGACCTCGCCGCCGAATTCGGCGCGTCGACGTTCGTGCTCTGGGGCGGCCGCGAAGGCAGCGAGACCGATGCCGCGAAGGACGTCCGCGCGGCGATGGACCGCTACCGCGAGGGCATCGACTTCCTCGCACAGTACGTCATCGACCAGGGCTACGGGCTTCGGCTCGCGCTGGAGCCGAAGCCGAACGAGCCGCGCGGCGACATCCTGCTGCCGACCGTCGGCCACGCGCTCGCGTTCATCTCCACGCTGCAGAACCACGAGATCGTCGGCGTGAACCCGGAGGTCGGGCACGAGCAGATGGCCGGGCTCAACATCGTCCACGGCATCGGACAGGCGCTGTGGCAGGGCAAGCTGTTCCACATCGACCTCAACGGCCAGCGCGGCCCGCGGTTCGACCAGGACCTCGTGTTCGGCCACGGCGACGTCCTGTCGTCGTTCTTCCTCGTCGACCTGCTGGAGAACGGCGGCTACGACGGGCCTCGCCACTTCGACTACAAGCCGCTGCGCACGGAGAACATGGACGGCGTCTGGGCCAGCGCCGAGGCGAACATGGCCAGTTATCTGCTGTTCGCCGAACGTTCGCGCGCCTTCCGGGCCGACCCCGAGGTGCAGGCCGCGCTGGAGACAGCCCTCGTCCCGGAACTGGCGACGCCGACGCTCAACGAGGGCGAAACGGCCGCGGACCTGCTGGCCGACCGTTCGGCGTTCGAGGACTTCGACGCGGACAAGGTGGCGGAGCGCGGCTACGGCTTCGTCCGCCTGTCCCAGCTGGCGCTCGAACACCTCACCGGGGCGCGCTGAGGCACGAGAGGTGACAAGTCCGTGAAGGCCTCCTTCCCTACTCTCAAAGTAGGGAAGGAGGCCTTCGCGGACTGGCGGACCGGGGTCAGGCGACTTCCGGTTCGACGTCGAGGAAAGCCGCTTCCAGCCGGTGGATCCGGGCCCAGAACTCGGCCTCCCTGCCGGGTTCGAGAACGCCGAGATGTCCGCCGGGGACGACGCGACCCACGAACGGACCGGACGTCCACACTCGCCAGCCGCCCGTGGCGTCGTCGCCCGAAGCGAACGCGGGGTCGTCGCTGCCCCGCATCGCCGCGATCGGGCACGAAAGCCGTGCCCTCGCCGGCCCGCGGTAGGCGTTCAGCAACTGGAGATCGCCGAGCAGCAGGTCCAACGCGTATTCCCAGCTTTCCGGCGCATCGCGGTAGCCCGCGACCGGGGTGAGCCCGGTGCGGCCGAACACCCGTCCCATGGCCGAAGCGGCCGTCTTGGCGTTCTTGTCCGGCGAGCGTCGCTGTGGGGCGCACGCGTCGGCCACGATCAACGCGCTGGGGGCGGCGCCGAGTCGCTGGGCCGTTTCCAGCGCGATGAACGCGCCCATTCCGAAACCGATCACCACGGTGCGGGAGAGCCAGTCTCGCGTCGTCTCGTCCGCCAACCGCGCGGCGAGGTCTTCGACGGACGTCGCGGGAGCCTCCGCGAGCCGATCCCCATGGCCGGGATACTCGACACCCCAGACGTTCGCATGAGCCTTTTCGGCGAGCGGGCCGAACGCGCGGATTGTTCCGCCCGCGGGCGGAAGCAGCAGGTAGCGCGGGCCGCGACTGTCTGCTGTGGACAGTGGGGTGAGTGCGGCCTTCATGGTCCGAAAGATACGCGTCGTTAACCCGAATGGGGTAACGGTTTGAGATCGACCAAGATCAATTCACCCGGCAGGGGGAGGTGTGAATGTCTCCGAAGAATGGTTGCCCGGCCATGTCGTATCCGGCGCCCCTCATTCGACGTCTTGATAAGAGCCGGAAGGAGAAAGCGATGAACACCACGACACTGGCCTTGACCCCGCGGCCGAACCCGGTGAGCCGCACCCTGCCGGTTCTTCTGGCGATGGAGGACGACGCGGAAGACGTCGGCCGCCTGGCCCCGGACGATCGCCTGACCTGCCACGTGCACGGACGCTGGATCCACCAGTGCGTCGCCTCCCCGCTGCACGTCAACCCGGTCACTCGCCACCGCTGGTGCCGCTCCTGCGCGACCGCGCTGACCGTTTCCGTCGACGAGCTGTCCGGTGCGGTCACGATGTCCTGCCCCCGCTGTGGCCACGGAGAAAGCGCCGCCTCGGCCCGGCTGATCGCCGCTTGCCGGGCCAGCCTGGCGGCGGCGTGTGGGCGCTCGGTGAACGCGCCGTGCGGACTCGCGGCCTGAAGGCGCTACTCGGAAGCCGACCGGAGGATCCGTTCGACGATCAGGGTGCGATCCTCCGACCGCCGATAGAGGTAGTGCCCGGCCTCGGGCAGGACTTCGACGTCGGCGTGGGGGACCAGGTCCTTGAGCCGTTCGGCAGCCACGACGGAGTCGTGAACGACACTGCGCGCGCCGAACAAAGGCGAGCACCGGCACCTCGATCGACCGGAGTGCTTCCTCGGGCGGGCACGTTTGAAAGGGCACTCGCGCGCGGTAGGACCTGATCCCGGCGAGGACGAGCTGAGGCGCGGGTTGATCGAGGACGTCCGCGCCCGCCGACCACTTCAGGAATCCGCGCCACAGCCGATCGTTGTCGAGGACCGCGGCGGCCGCGCCGTACCAGAAGACCTTCCGCGTGAACGGGGCCGAGACGGTGGTCGCGTCGAGCAGCCCGAGGGATGCGAGCCGTCCGGGGGTTTGAATCGCCTGATTCACCGCGTGCCAGCCGCCGGTCGAACCGCCGACGAGTTGCACCGAGGTCAGCCCCAGGCTTGCGAAGACGTCGTCGAATGCGACCGCGCGGTCCCGGATGTCCTTGAACGGCAAGGCCTCTCGTGGCTCGGCGTTGTCCGCGCCCGTCCGGTACGCCTGGGAGCGGCTGTCGGCGGGGCCGGTCCGCGTCGACGCGCTCGCCGCCGAGATCGGCTGGAGCCGCCAGCACCTCAACGCCCGGTTCCGCGAACAGATCGGGCTGAGCCCCAAGACGATCGGGCGGATCACCCGGCTCAACCGGACGATGGGGCTCCTGAACCGGGCGTCGTCCCGGTCGTGGGCGGAGATCGCCTACCTGGGCGGCTACAGCGACCAAGCGCATCTCACCCGAGAGTTCCGGGCGTTGAGCGGATGTACGCCGACCGAGATCGGGAAACCGGCCGGATTGTTCATCCCCGGTGGTCGCTGACCGCTCCGCACCACGAGCGTTCACCCGATCGGCGGAGGTAGGTTGCGGACATGACCCAGGTTTCGACGCCTGCCGAGGCGGCAACGAGGATCACCGGACGACCCGTCGCCGAGCAGCACCAATTGGCGGGCGCGGTGACCGAAGTCGTGCTGGACAGCGGTGACACCGTCGTCGTCAAGCGCGGTCACGCCCCCGACGCGGCGCTCGCGGAGGCCGCGGGACTGCGGTGGCTGGGTGAGGCGGGCGCGGTCCGGGTGCCCGAGGTCCGTGGCCACGACGGCGAATGGCTGGTGACCGAACTGGTCGGCGGGGGACGCCCGACGCATCACGCGGCGGAGCGGCTCGGACGGGGACTGGCGGCGTTGCACGCGTCCGGTGCGCCCGGGTTCGGGGCGCCGCCGCCCGGTGGGCCGTCCGACGCGTGGATCGGACTGGCCCGGATGGTGAACGCGCCGGGGGAGGACTGGCCGCGGTGGTACGCCGAGCACCGGGTCTTGCCGTATGTCCGCCGCGCCGTCGACGAGGGCACGTTGGACGGTGATGAAGCCGCAGTGATCGAGCAGGCTTGCGTGCGGCTTCCGGAGATGGCCGGACCTGCGGAACCGCCCGCTCGCCTGCATGGCGATCTGTGGAACGGAAACGTGCTGTGGGGCGCCGTCGAGGCTTCCCTCATCGACCCCGCCGCGCACGGCGGTCATCGCGAAACCGATCTGGCCATGCTGCAGCTGTTCGGCTGCCCCCTGCTGGACCGGGTGCTGGCCGGCTATCAGGAGGTGGCGCCGCTGGCCGACGGCTGGACCGAGCGGACCAGCGCTCACCAGCTGTTCCCGTTGCTCGTCCACACCGTCCTCTTCGGACGGTCCTATGCCGGGCAGGCGGTCGCGGCCGCGAGGGCGGTCGGCCGGTAATTCACCGCGCGACGCGGTCGAGCCATTCGCCGAGCAACGCGTGCTCGGCAGGGGTCAGCGCGTCGCCGGGCTCTTTTTCCAGCGCGGCCTTGAGCGCGATCGCGCGGCAGGCGACGTCGGAATCGTCAGCGGCGTCGGCGGCATCGGTGGTGATGGTCCCGATGACGTGTTCACGGGCGGCGGTGATCAGGTCTAGATCGCGCTGCTCGGCAGGGCTCGCGATGAGCGAGAGGATCACGCCCATCCCGGTGGCGTGCACCAGTTGCGCGGCGCGCTCGACCGGCACGCGTAAACGGCCGACCTCGGCGATGCGGCCGACGATGCGGCGAAGTATCGCGTCCGCTTCCTTGCGTGCTTCGCGGACCCGAGGCTCGCCGTACATGAGCAGGTAGAACGCGGGTTGGGAGAGGCCGAACTCGACGTGCAGGTCCCATCCGCGCCGCAGGTCGCCGACCGGGTCCTCGGTCTCGCCGAGTGCGTGCTTTCCGGCGAGGTAGCTCTCGAAGCCGTACGTGGCGACCGCGTCGAGCAGTCCGTCTTTGTCGCCGAAGAGCCGGTAGAGCGTCGGGGCCTGCACTCCGGCCGCGGCGCTGACGGCGCGCGTGGACAGCGCGTCGCGCCCGCCTTCCAACAGAAGCTCGGCCGCCGCGCGGACCAATCGGTCTTTCGTCGTCAAAGTCACGAACCAACGATAACACCCTTGCGGTAGCGCTGTTTCGATATCAGTGATACGTTGAGAACGTTAGCAAGGGAAACAGCTGATAGGAGTGCACCATGGCACGCGTAGCGATCGTCACCGGCGGGTCGCGGGGCATCGGCCGGGCGGCCGCCGAGCGGCTCGCGTCCGACGGATTCGCGGTAGTCGTCGGTTACGGCGGCAACAAGGACGAGGCCGGGGCGGCGGTCGACGCGATCACCGCCAAGGGCGGCCAGGCGATCGCGGCGCAGGCCGACGTCGCCGACGAGGAGGCCGTTTCGGCGATGTTCGACACCGCGGAGCAGACCTTCGGCGGCATCGACGTCGTGGTCCACGCCGCGGGCGCCATTTACCTCGCGCCGGTGGCCGAACTGGACCTCGACCGGCTGGACCGCTTGCACCGCACCAACATCCGCGGCACCTTCGTGGTCGACCAGCAAGCAGCCCGCCGCGTCCGCGACGGTGGTGCGATCATCAACTTCTCCACTTCGGTGCTCGGTCTCGCATTGCCGGGATATGCCGCCTACGCCGCGACCAAGGGCGCGGTCGAGGCGATCACCCTGGTCCTCGCCCGTGAACTTCGCGGCCGTGACATTACCGTGAACGCGGTCGCCCCCGGCCCGACGGCCACGGCGCTCTTCCTCGACGGCAAGGACGAGGAGACCATCGCGCGCATGGCCGCCCAGCCGCCGCTCGAACGCCTCGGCGACCCGTCCGACATCGCCGAGGTCGTCTCGTTCCTCGCCGGTCCGGCCCGCTGGGTCAACGGCCAGGTCGTCCGGGCCAACGGCGGCATCGTCTGACCTCACGGCCCCCGGTTCTGCTCGTCGTCGCGCCTTATCGCCTGACGTCCGCGCTCGCGCAGCTGCTGGAAGCTCGCCTGAGCCTGCTGGGAGAACTGCTGGACCTGCGGCGCCTCCCAGGCCTGCCGGGCGAAGGTCATCCCGCCGTCCAAGGCCCGCTGCTGGAACTCCCGCGCCTGTCGTAGCTGTTCCGTCCAGGTCTTGGAGACCACGACCGAACCGATCTTCCGGTCGTGCCAGCTTGTCTTGCCGTCCGGCGACATCCGCAGGAGACCGCATTCCACCGCCGAGAAGAGCAGGAGCGCGATCCCGGCCAGCGCGAGCAGCACGCTCAGCTGGAGGATCGCGGCGATCAGCAGCACCCAGCCGAGTCCCGGGACGAGCACGGTGAGCGCGGAGCGGGCACAGATCTGGCCGAGGGTGAGGCGTCCGCCGTCGGCGCGGCGGACCGAGAGGGTGAACGCGGCCTTGCCCAGTGTGCGGCCCCAGGAACGTACGAGGAGCACTTCGTACACCATGATCAGCAGGACCTGCACGGTCAGGGTCAGGGCGATCGCCAGGACGATTTCGCCCCAAAGATCGGCGACCTCGTCACCGGCGGCGTCCCCGAGGCCGCCCCATTCGCCGAACACGGTCTTGAAGAGTCCCTTGCCCGCCAAGGTGAAGCCGTGCTTGGTCGCCTCGGTCTGAATCTGCTCGGAGGTCAGGAACCACAGTGGCGAGGTGACCAGCCATGGCACCAGCCAGTCGATCCACCGCGCGCCCCAGCGGCGGGCCGACGTCGACGTCGGCAGCGGGCGAGGAGGGGGGACCAGATTCCCGGGTTGCTGGATCACCATCCTCCCTCCAGCTGGACTCGCCGGTCCCACAACGGATTGCTGACCGCGTCCCACCACAGTGACGCCGCCAGGAGGCCCGCCCCGATCTCCACCAGGTCGAACTTGAAGACCAAGCCGAGTCCATTGATCTCCACGACAGTCTCGAGGAGGCAGGCCAGGCCGGCGATCAACGCGGACCAGTGGCTGCGCAGGAGGAGGGCGATCAGGCAGAGCGCCGCGACGATGGTGGCGTCGGCGACGAGCATGGCGAGGGTCGCCATGGCGAGTCTGACCAAGAGCACGCGGAGCATCGCGAGTTCGTCCCGGTGTTCTTTCCGTAGCTTGCGCGGCCGGGATTCCCTCGGGTACTGGGAAAGTTGGAACCGCTCGTCGAACTTGTCGAGCATCGCCGGGTAGGCGGCTCCCCAGACCAGGAAGACGAGGAAGCCGACGAGGATCAACCCGGTGTGGCCGTCCTCGGCGCCCTTGTACTTGCCGAGGAAGAAGGTGGGCACCAGGGCCGCGAGCCCGGCGATCACCAGCATGGTGCGGGGGACCGTGCCCAAGCCGCGGAGCCGGGTCGTCAGCAGCAGTGCCAGCGGAGCGCCCATCACGAAGGCTCCGTAGACGACCCCGGTGCTGAGGAACCAGAAGGCGAGAATCGCCGTGGTCAGCCAGAAGACGGCGTAGAGGAGCCGTCTGCCCAGGCGGTTCTCGACCACCTCCGGGACGCCTTCCTCGATCACCTTGTCCAGCCGTTCGGCCATGATCAGTCCCCTCGTGCAAGAATTGCAGTCCGCAAAGAGACGGTAGTGACTGCCGTCACGTAGTGCAAGAGTTGCAGTGTGTAGTTTTTGCTTGGATGGGAGTTCGGGTGGCAGGGACGTCTGAGGCGGTGGAAGACCGGCGCCGGTTCGGTGGCGAGCTCCGAAATCTCCGGGAGCAGGCGGGCAGAACGCTCGACGAGGCCGCCGGGCGCCTGGAGTGCTCGGCCGCGAAGATCAGCCGCATCGAGACCGGTCAGGTCGCCGTCCGGCCACTGGATCTGCGCGAACTGCTGGACTTCTACGAGGTGACCGGCGCTCGGCGGGCGGCGCTGCTCGCGGTGTCGCGGCAGCGCGGCAAGCGGCCGGAGCTCGAAGGCGTCATCTACGACGGCTACAACCTCTACCTCGGTTATGAGGACGAGGCCGCCGAAATCGGCGAGTACCAGCCGCAATGGATACCTGGCCTGCTCCAGACCCGCGAATACGCGCACGCGCTGTCCCTCGCCGCCGGTTGCACGCCCGAGATCGCCGAGCGTCGCGTCGGGCTGCGGATGGACCGCCAAGCGCTCCTCCGCCGGGAGAATCCGCCGCATCTGTCGGTCGTCGTCGACGAGAACGTTCTTCGCCGTCCGGTGGCCGAGCCGGGCCTGATGGCCGCGCAGCTGCGGCACCTGGCCGAGGCGGCGGAGGACCCGCACGTCACCGCGCGGGTCCTGCCGTCGTCCGCCGGGATGCATCCCGCGCAGGCCGGCGGGTTCATCATCCTCGGCTTCCCCCGGCCCCAAGACCCGAAGATCGTCTACACCGACGACCTCACCGAAGGGCGGCTGACCCAGGAGCCCGCTCGCGTCGCGCAGTACGTCTCGGCGTTCGAGCGGGTCCAGGCACTGGCCCTGACACCCTCGGAATCGGTGGCACTGATTCACGAGGTGGCGGGGTCGCATTCCTGAGCGTCCCGCGTCTCGGAACAATGGCGGACGAAAGCCGACCAGTTCCCGGGAGCGACGACGAACGCGGGGCCGGGATCCTTGGCGTCCCGGACGCCGACCCCCGTTTCCAGGAAGGCGACTTCCACACAGGTCGGGCCGCCTCCGCAGCGACTGCTCTTGAACCAGGCCGCGCCGGTGAGATCGTGGGTCACAGTAGTTCCTTCCTCATTCGTTTCGCCGGATGAGAAAAGAGCGTGGAATATCCTGCCGTCGCGACGTCGGGAAATTTTGTCGCGACAGCGCACACCGTGTCGACCTGCGGGAACATGGCCGGAAGCGCCGGTCTGTCCAGGTGTCGCTAACCTACGTCTGCACGGTCGCACAGCGCTGAGGGACAGGGGAGCGCTATGGAAGCCCGGAGCGGCGATTCCGGTGACATCGCCGGTGTCGAAGAGCTCGGCGCACTGATCAAACGGCTCCGGGACGAACGGCGCCTCACCCAGGACAACGTGGCGGGTCGCGCGGCGAAACACGGGCTCAGGATCAGGCGTGAACGAATTTCGGAAATCGAGAACGGCAGACGTGAACCGCCGACGCAAGGTGAGTTGCGCGCCATTCTTCTCGGCCTCGGGCAAACCGAAGAAATGGTGAAGGGTTTACAAGGTGTCCTCGCCAGGTCGACCACCCAGACGGCGGACAGCGGCGACGTCGTCGAACTCGCTTTCGGGGATCCCGTCCGGCAACCGCCCAAGGTGTCGCGTCGGGCGGCCTTCGGACACCGGCTTCTCCTGCTCCTGATCGGCGCGGTCACGGGCGTACTGATCGCCACCGCCGTCGCCGGGGTGTGGCCGTGGACGATCCTCGCCTATCAGCCCGACCTGCGGGCCAACGTCGGACGGCCGAGCCCCGTCGGCGCGGTCGGCTCCTGCCCGCAGCGCAGCACCGACGTGCGCGACCACCGCGACGACACCGCCGGGTCGATCTGGTACCGCGAATGCGGCGATTACCTGGAGATCTGGGTCACCGACCATATGAAGGACGGCCGGTGCGTATGGGCGATCGTGCACTGGAGCAACGGCGTCGTCGACACGTCGAAACGGGCCTGCCCCGCCGGCAAGATGGAGTTCTCCAAGATCGCCAAGTACGCGCCCGACTTCTGGATGGAACTCGTCGCCGTGCACACCGACTAGCCGAGCTCCTCGGACCTCGCTCAGACGACGGTACCTTCAGCGTCCTCGTCGCCTTCGTCGTCTTCGATCTTCCACTTCAGCTGGAACTCGACCTCTTCCTCGCCGTCGCCGCGCTCGTGCTCGATCGAGAACTGCGCGCTGGCGGGGACGCGGAACCGCTCTCCGGCGATCTGGATGCGGAACGAGGTCTCGGACTCCAGCGCGTCGGCGAGACGGCGCAGTTTGGCGACGACGTCGGCGGTGGAATAGACGCGTTCGACATCTCGGGGTGCGGCCACGGTTGCCTCCAGGGTCCGACACCCCGGCCGGGTGTCCGTGGCGTCATTCAATCGTGTGATCGCCGCGTGCTGCCAGAGGGGTCACCGTGTTCGGGCGAGGCGGAAACCGACGTCGTCGACGCGGAAAGTCGGGTGACTGCGGCGCCGCACCGACGCCCGGCAGCTCCACTGCTCGTCGAACCAGCCGCCACCCCGGAGAACCCGGTACTCGCCGTACACCTCGGCGTCGTAGATGTCCCAGCACCATTCCCAGACGTTGCCGAGCATGTCGTACAGGCCCCACGCGTTGGGTGTCTTCCCGCCGACGTCGTGCATCGACTCCGCCGAGTTCTCGCGATACCAGGCGATTTCGTCGAGCAGGCCGTAGCGGGGTCCGGTCGTGCCGGCGCGGCAGGCATGCTCCCATTCCGCCTCCGACGGCAGGCGATAACCGTCCGCGGAGGTGTCCCAGGACAGGGAATCCAAGTCGTACGCGGGGGCGAGGTCATCGCGTTCGGACAGGGTGTTGCAGAACCGGACGGCGTCCAGCCACGAGATACCGGTGGCGGGGAGCTTGCCCGCCTCGCCCGTGTACAACTCCTGGGTGACCGGTACCGGCGCGAGCCGGAAGGACGCGACGTCGACCGTCCACTGTCGCTGCGTCCGCCGGTCAGAAAGGGTCACTTCGCCGGCCGGGACGGTGATCATCTCCATGATCCGGCCGATGTTACCCAGACGGACGGACACCGGTGCGCGATGATGGTCGGGTGCCTCTGCTCATCGAGCCCGCCCTGCCGGCCGGCACCTTCCGGGCCGCCAAGCAGCCGTGTCTGATCGTCGACGACAGGCTCGTGTTGCGGCCCTGGTGCGCTGACGACGCGGAGGCCGTCGAAGCCGCCTTCGCCTGCCCCGCCATCCAGCGCTGGCATGTCCGCCGCGTCGATGGCGCGGACGAGGCCCGCACCTGGATCGAGAGCTGGACACAGCGCTGGGCGGACGAGACGGATGCGAGCTGGGCGGTGGTCGACGCCCGCGACGATCGGCCGGTCGGGCAAGTCGGTCTCCGCACCGTGTCGCTCTTCGAGGCGTCCGCGCAGCTGTCCTACTGGGTTCTCCCGTCCGCGCGCGGCGCCGGGATCGCGGGTGGCGCGGTGGCGGCGTTGACGCGGTGGGCGTTCGAAACCGTCCGTCTGCACCGGTTGTCCCTCCTGCATTCGACCGAGAACTCCGCCTCGTGCCGCGTCGCGGACAAGGCCGGGTACGGGCTCGAAGGGACTATGCGCTCTTCGATGTTGCACGCCGACGGCTGGCACGACGTTCACCTGCACGCGCGGCTTCCAAGCGACTAGGGCCCGGACGCTCGAAAAACCGGTGGAGCGGTGACGCCGTGCGCCGCTACTGTGCCGCGGAACCCAGTCGTCCAGGCAAGGGACGTGCCGTTGTACACCCTGTGAGACCTCCCGAGCGCTGATTCGTCGCGCGTCGCGCCTTCGCGCCGCGCTCCTTTTCGCTGCGGACTTCTCACTGAAACCGGGTGTACTTGCCGTGCTCGAAAACTGGGCCGTCGTGCCCACCTGCCTTCCTCTCGTCCATCGCCGTTGCCACGTATGCGCGTCCGAGCGTTTCCGGGCGAGCGGCAAATTCCGGGTCAACGCGAATCACAAGCTGATCGACGTCTGGCTCCTGGTGCTCTGTACCGCTTGCGGGGACACCGCGAAGCTCACGGTCCTGGAGCGGGTGAACGTTCGCTCCGTACAGCCAGAGCTGCTGGATCGCCTGCACGACAACGATCCTGGGCTGACCGCCGAACTGCTCCAGGATCCGGTTGTGCAGCGACGTAATCGCGTCGTCCTCGACTGGGACAACGCCTGGCGTCTCGACACCGGCGGATCGGATCACCTGGACCGCGAGGTGATCGAAGTGTCGGTCCGGTTCGCAGCGCGGATCCCTGTCCGGCCGGCGCGCTTGATTGCCGAAGGGTGCGCGCTTTCGCGAGCGGAGGTGGAGAGGCTGATCGTCGAAGGGAACCTTGTTGCGTCAGTCCGGTTGAGCGGCAAGCTCTCCGGCGACTTCACCTTCACGCTCAAGCGCTGAACGAGGGGCCTGTCCGGCGAAGTCCGCCGGACAGGCCCTTGGTCCTAGCCAGGCACCTTCACCCGCCGAGCCGACAAAGCCGGGACGATCGCCACGGCGGCGATGGCCGCGCTGATCCAGATGGCGTGGCGGTAGTCATCGGTCGCTTCCGTGACGAAACCGGCGAGCACCGGTCCCAGGAACGCGCCCACGTTGAGCGCGACCGTGGCGAACGAGCCGCCGAGGGTCGGCGCGCCGGATGCCACGCGCATGACCCTGGCCACGAGTGCCGATCCGCAGCCGAACGACAGTCCACCTTGGACGGTCGTCACCGCGAAGAGGGCGACCGGGTGGGCACTGGTCACCGCCAGCACCGCCCAGCCGACCGGCACCGTGCACAACGCCAGTACCAGACCGCGGCGGAGTTCGCCGTCACCCAGACGGCCCGCCACGCTGACGCCGACGAACGCGCCGACGCCGAACGTCGCCAGCAACCCGGAAACCGCTCCGGCGGGCAGGCGAGCGACGTCCGTCGCGATCACCGCGAGGAACGCGAACGTCGCGAAGGTCGCGCCGTTGACCAAGGCCGCGAGGATCATCGCCTGCCGGACCGGACGTGCTTTCAGCTCGCGAGCTTCGCAGCTGATCGACACTTCCGGCAGACCCGCCGCGTCGGCGGGCGCCGAACGGAACACCAGCACCAGCGCGGGCAGGCAGAGTGCGGCGACCGCCCAGAACGCCGAGCGCCAGCCCGCGAGCTCACCCAGCACGGAGCCCGCAGGCACGCCGACGACACACGACAGGGTCACTCCCGCGAGCAGGACAGCGGTCGCCCGCGCTTGCTTTCCCTTCGGTGCCAAGGCGGCCGCGACGGGCATGGCGACGGCGAGAAATCCGGCGTTGACGACCGCCGCGACGATCCTGGTGCCGAACAGCACCGGAAAACTCGTCGTGAGCGCGCCGACGACGTGCACCACGACGAAGGCGGTCAAGAATCCGGCCAGCGCCCGCCGTCGGGGCCAGCGTGCGCTGAGCACGGCCATGGCGGGCGCGCCGACGATCATTCCGACGGCGTAAGCCGACGTCAGCGTGGCGGCCGCGCCTGCCGGGACCGACAGGTCACCGGCGATCCCCGGCACGAGACCGGAGGCCATGAATTCGGAGGTGCCTTGCGCGAAGACGGCAAGGCCGAGGACATAGACGAACAGGGGCAACGGACGACTCCCAAGCAGAAGGTGAGCAGGAGAAGCCGTACGCGGGACAGGGAAACCCGGCCGGGCGCACGGAACAGCGCTCCGGTCACCGGGAAGCGAGAGGTCCGGCGCCTAACGGCCGGACACGACGACTCGCCGCCGGATGACCGGCGGCGGGGTTCTGTCCGACTCGGGGCTCGTCACGAGAGCGCACACTACACATCGCCGTCGACGGCCCTCAACCCGATTGCCGTCCGGCGAATGGCCGAACGCCTGTCCCGGTGAGCGAAGAAAACGACGTCCGTTCCGCGTACCGGAACGCTTTCGTTGCCCTTGGGAATGAAGCCGAGGTTACCTCGCTCCATGATTCCGACGGTCGTCTGGGGTACAGGCAACATCGGCCGTGCCTCCATCCGGGCCGTCGACGCGCATCCGGCGTTGGAGCTCGCGGGGGTGCTCGTGCACGATCCCGCGAAGGTCGGCCGCGACGCGGCGGCGCTCGCGGGTGTCGAAGGTGAACTGGGTGTGGCGGCGACCGATGACGTCGAAGCGATTCTGGCGGCGGGACCGCGAGCGGTGGTGTACGCGGCCTCCGGTGACATCCGGCCCGCCGACGCGCTCGCCGACATCGTCCGCGCGATCCGGGCGGGTGCGGTGGTGGTGACGCCCGCGCTCTACGCGTTGTACGACCAGCGCAACGCGCCTGAAGAACTGCGTGAACCCGTGCTCGCGGCGATCGCAGACGGTGGTGGTTCGCTGTTCGTCTCCGGCGTCGATCCCGGCTGGGGCAACGACATCCTGCCGCTGCTGATCAGCGGGCTCGGCACCACCGTCGATGCCGTCCGCTGCCAGGAGATCTTCGACTACTCCACCTACGACCAGCCGGATTCGGTCCGCTACCTGGTCGGCATGGGGCAGCCGATGGACTATCAACCGCCGATGCTGGCGCCGTCGGTCCCGACGATGGTGTGGGGTGGGCAGGTGCGGCTGATCGCCCGCGGGCTCGGCGTCGAGCTCGACGAGATCCGCGAGACGCTGGATCGCCGCCCGCTCGAGGAGACCGTGACCACGCGGGCGATGGGCGAGTTCGAGGCGGGCACGCAGGGGGCGGTCCGGTTCGAGGTACAGGGCATCGTGGGCGGTGAGCCCCGCATCGTCATCGAGCACGTCACCCGGATTCACGCGTCGTGCGCGCCGGACTGGCCGATGCCGCCCAGCGGCGACGGCGCGCACCGGGTGATCATCGAAGGCCGCCCGAGGATCGAGGTCTCGGTCGAGGCCACCGACGAGGGGGAGAACCGGTCCGCCGGCGGCAACGCGACCGCGGTCGGCAGGCTGGTCGGTGCCATCGACTGGCTCGTCGATGCCAAGCCTGGGCTCTACGACGCCCTCGACGTGCCGTTGCGACCGGCCATCGGCAAGCTCGGAAGGAGCGCGCGTTGAACATCGACATTCCCGAGGGCAAGGACCCGATCGGCTACGTCTGGGGCGAGATGGTGCCCGGTATCGGCGCCGCGGCGTCGAACTTCTCGCTCGCCGTCTATTCGCACACGACGCTGGGGCTCCGGGAGTTCGAGGCGGCGCGGCTGCGGATCGCGCAGATCAACGGCTGTGTCTTCTGCCTGGACTGGCGGACCGAACGCGACGGGGTGAAGGTCGAGGAGGAGTTCGCCGACGCGGTCACCGAGTGGCGTACCACCGAGGCGTTCGACGAGCGGACCAGGCTGGCCGTCGAGTACGCCGAACGGTACGCGCTCGACCATCACGGCATCGACGACGAATTCTGGAAGCGCATGGGGGAGCACTACAGCCAGCGGGAAATCGTGGAATTGAGCATGAGTATCGGTTCCTGGCTGGCGTTCGGGCGGCTGAACCACGTGCTGGGGATCGACACCGTCTGCGTTCTGCCGAAGAGCTGAAGAACGGGCCGGGGTGGCGGCCCCGGCTCATTCTCATGAAAAGTGTTCGATCGTCGTCACAAATCGGTGGCGACGATCTTTTCGATGTTCCGTTCGGCCAGCGCGGTAATGGAGACGAACGGGTTGACGGTCGTATTACCGGGAATAAGCGCGCCGTCGATCACGTAAAGCCCCGGATAGCCGTGGAGCCTGCCGTAATTGTCGGTCGCCTTGCCCAGTACCGCGCCGCCGAGCGGGTGATAGGTGAGATGATCGCCCCAGATCTTGTACGTGCCGAACAGATCGGTCCGGTAGATCGTCCCCTCCTTGGCATTGATCTTGTCGAAGATCGACTTGGCCATGTCGATCGACGGCTGTTTCCAGGCGGTCTGCCAGTCGAGGTCGACCTTGTTCGCGCTCGCGTTCCAGGAGAACGTCGCCCGGTGCGGATTCTTCGTGATGGACAGGTAGAACGACGCGTAGGTCTCGATACCGGTCGGCAGTGGTGCGACCTCGGCGAACGCGCCGCCCGCCGCCCAGTTGTCGATGCCTCCGGTCGGGATCGACGACTGCAGCGAGCCCGTGGGATCCCACAGGTGGTTGGCCCGGCCGCACATGACGTTCCCGTTGTCGCCCCAGCCCTTCCCGACCTCCGGACTGAGGTTGGGCAGTGCCCCGGTCGCCTTGAGTTTGACCAGTAGCTTGCTCGTGCCGACACTGCCCGCGGCGAAGAACACCTTGCCCGCTGTCACGGATTTCGTCGCGGTCACCGTGCCGCCGGTGTCGAGTTGCTCCATCACCACGGTGTATCCGCCGCCGGACGCCGGGGTGACCGAGGTGACGCGGTGCAGCGAGGAGATCGTCACCCGGCCTGTCGCCTTGATCCGCGGAAGATAGGTCTGCTGCAACGATTTCTTGCCCGCGTTGTTGCCGTAGAGGATCTCCCCGGCCAGCGCGGATCTCGGCACCGTGCCCGCCTGTTCCTTCTTCATGTAGTCCCAGTCGTACACGTCCGGGACGAACAGGAAGGGGAAACCCGAGCGCTGCGCGTGTTTCCGGCCGACGCGCGCGTACTGGTAGCACTCGGCGGTCTCGAACCAGTTCGGGTCGATCGTGGCGACGCCGAGGCCCGCGTTGGCGCGAGGGTAGTAGACGCCGTACATCTCGTCCGCGTTCACCGTGGGCAGTACCGAGCCGAAGTTCTCCCGTTTCGGCGTGACGGCCATCCCGCCGTTGACCAGCGAGCCGCCGCCGACGCCGCGGCCCTGATAGACGGTGATGCCGCTGAACTCCTCGGCGTCGAGGATCCCGGTGTGGCGCGGGACGGCCTTGTCCAGCGGGAAACCGAGGAAGTTGCTCAACGGCTGCTTGGTCCTCGTCCGCAGCCAGTAGGAGCGGTAGTCCGGGGAAGTGGTGTTGGCGAAGATCTTGCCGTCCGTGCCCGGGGTGTCCCACGCCTTGCCGAGTTCGACGAGGTGGACGTCGACGCCCGCCTCGGCGAGCCGGAGCGCGGCGACGCAGCCGCCGTATCCGGAACCGATGACGAGTGCCGGGATTTGCGCGGCGTCGGTGATCGAGCTTTTCACCGCCGGCCGGTTCCCGGGAGAAGCGAAGGCGGTCCCACTCAGGGCCGCGGCTCCCAAGATAGAACCAGTTCCTGTGATGAATACGCGGCGGGATAACTGTCCAGATGCACTGCTCCACATGGATTCATCGCTCATGTGATCTTCCTCACCTTTGAGGTATTTAGAACAAGTTATACCTCTGGCTCAGTCGGGTGGCAATAAAGGTGCGGGTTCTTTTCCGCCCACTGGGGCGAGGCAGGCGGGCATCGCGGCGGTGGATGGGCCACTATGTACGGCTGTGGAGTCCACTCGAGTTGATCGCTGGCTGTGGGCCGTCCGGCTGACCAAGACGCGCCCGGACGCCGCCGCCGCGTGCCGTGGCGGCCATGTTCGCGTGAACGGCAAACCCGCCAAACCCGCGACCACGGTCGTGGCAGGCGACGAGGTGCGTGCGCGGGTCAACGACATCACGCGGATCTTGGAAGTGACGCGGGTGATCCAGAAACGCGTCGGCGCCGCCGACGCGGCGACCTGCTTCATCGATCGGACGCCTCCGCCGCCGCCCGAGTCCGCCACGCCGGTCGCACGGCGGGAGCGAGGAGCGGGACGCCCGACGAAACGGGAGCGACGGGTGCTCGACCGTTTCCGGTCGGGCGAGAGCTGAGCCGACCGTGGCAGTGTTCACATACGTGGACGATATTCACATCCGTTGACGGGTGACAGGAACGTGAACTATAAAGGCGAGGTCCGGGTGTACACGCCGCAACACCTTCCGTCAGTCCGTCACGGAGGTTTCGGGTGTCCCGAAAAAGTCCTCTTCGTCGTGCCGTCCTACCGGCGGTCGCCGCCGTGGTCGCCACCGCCGCGCTCGTGCAGTTGCCGCCCGGTGCCGCGGACGCCGCCCCTGGTCCGGGTGCGCTGACCGGCCTCGACGTCGGCGCGGCCAACCGCAGGGCGCCGGTCGCGGGCCTTTACGACTGGTCCAAGGCGGGATACCGGGGCGGCGCCGCGCTGCCCGGTTCCGCCGAGGTGAATCCGAACGCCACCTGCCAGGTCACCGCGGCGGAACTGGCGAGCCAGTACAACGTCAAACCCGACGACGGCGCCGACGACACGAACGGGATCCAGGCGGCGATCGACGGGATCAAGAGCGCGTGCTCGCCGTCCGGGAGCTACACCAAGCTGAGCACGATCACCTTCCCCGCCGGGCGGTTCGACGTCACGCACGAGATCCACGTCGACGCCGACTACCTGATCCTGCGCGGGGCGGGCAAGGACGCGACGAAGTTCGTGTACCGGCCCGACGCGAACACGCTTTACGACACCCTCACCCCGGACGGTTCCGACTGGGACGAGGACGGAATGACTTCGGGCGCGGGCAAGGGCGGCTGGTTGTGGCCCGGCCGCGGGCTGTTCCGTGTCCAGTCGAGAGGAGTGCACTCGTCCTACGCGAGTGACTACGCCTCGGCGCCCGCCAACCGCAAGGACATCTTCGAGGGCACGGTCAATGTCCATTGGAAGGCCGGGGTGAAGCTGCGCGGCAAGACCGGTGACACCGCGTTCGCCGCGAGGGCGGGGGACCGGGTCGTCCACCTGGCGAGCAGCGGTGCCTTGACCTCGCTCGCCGCCGGGAACCTGGTCAACATCCGGGCGGCCAACTCGCAGAAGTTCTACGAACAGCAGCAGGCGACGCCGACGACGTTCCCGCTGCTGAACATGCACATGCGTCAGCAGATCTTCACGATCACGGCGCTCGACACGACCGCGCGCACCATCACCCTCGACAAACCGCTCGAGTACGACGTGCCGGTGAACTCCACTTCGGACGGTTCGGCCCCGATCGACGGCGCCGCCTACGACTCGAAGGCGGCTCCGCTGGTCGACCCGGTGCTCGGCGTCGGGTTCGAAAACCTCGGGTTCACGCAGGACATGCCGGGCCTGAACCCCGCGGAGGCGAACAACAACTACGGGAACATGGCACCCGCCGCGGAAATGCACGGCATCGTGTTCAAGTGGGCGGCGAACTCGTGGATCCGCGGCATCCGCGCGGAGATGACCGGGTCGCATCCGATCGTCACGGAGGAGGCCAAGAACCTCCAGATCGTCGACAACGAACTCAACGGCTCCTGGAACAAGGGCAAGGGCGGAAACGGGTACTTCCGCGGCTCCCGGGTGTGGGATTCGCTCTACACCGGGAACACTTCGACCCTGTTGCGGCACTTCACCTTCCAGTGGTCCGCCTCGGGCAACGTCGTGATCGGCAACTCGTTCGACTCCGACCTGAACCTGCACGGTGGCTGGGAACGCAACAATCTCTTCGAACTCAACACGGTCAAGGTCCCTTACGCGCACCGTTCCGGCAACTGCCGGGCCAACTGCGGCGAGGAGGGCGGCGGCGGTCCCGACGACTCGAACTGGTTTCCGATCTGGTGGGGCGCCGGCAAGAAGGCCGTCAAGTGGTCGGGCGGTTCCGGCTATCGCAACGTCTTCTTCAACAACGCCATGACCAAGCAACTCGCGGACGACGGCCCGTATAACGACTTCTACGGCGACCGGCATCGCGTCTACGTCTTCGGCTGGGACGGCACCGCGTACAAGCACCTCGACATCGGTGGCACCCCGATCGCGGACTGGGCGAAAAACGAGCAGCGCGACTACACCGGTGGGCACGGGGTCGACGCGACCAAGACCGACGCCGCTACGTCGCTGTTCCTGAAGTCCGTCGACGGGACACCGCCGTCGTCCTCGACGGGCCAGACCTCCACACCGACCAGCACCCCTCCCGGCCCCGGCGCTTGCCTGACGGCGGCGTTCGCCCGTAAATCGTTGTGGGACAACGGTTATGGTGGCGGCTTCACCATCACCAACAGTTGTTCGGCCGCGGCGGGCCCGTGGGCGGTCGAGTTCGACCTGCCCGAGGGGACGACGGTCAGCAGTTCCTGGAGTTCGGTGCTGACCAGGTCCGGCAGGCACTACCGGTTCGGGAACGCGGCGCACAACGGAAACGTCAAACCCGGCGGCACGGCGACGTTCGGGTTCAACGCCGCCGGACTGGGGCTCCCGGTCGCGTGCACGATCGCCGGAACGAAGTGCGGAGGGACCGAATGACGAGGAAACGACTGTTCGCCGCGCTCGCGGCCACGGTGTCGGCGGCGGGCCTGTTCGGCGCCGTCGTCACCGCAGAAGCGGCCGCACCCAGCCTGTCCGCCACGTTCGCCCAGGGCTCGGTCTGGGACAGCGGATACGGCGGCAAGTACACGCTGACCAACTCCGGTGACGCACCCGGTACACAGTGGACGGTCGAATTCGACCTGCCAGCAGGGACGACCGTCACCGCGTCATGGAGTTCGGTGCTGACCAGGAGCGGCCAGCACTACAAGGTCACCAACGCCGACTTCAACGCCACGATCAAACCGGGAGGTACGGCGAGGTTCGGCTTCAACACCAGCGGTCTTGGCCTGCCGACCGGCTGCACGGTCAATGGCAGCCCGTGCGGGGGAGGGGCGCCGAGCTCGACTCCCGGGACGACCACGACGAGTAAACCACCCACCACGACGACCAGCGTCCCGGCGGGTGACGTGGTCGACGTCGGAACGGCGACGGAACTCCAGGCCGCGCTGGCGGCCGCGAGTCCTGGGCAGACCATCCGGCTGGCCGCCGGAACCTACCGGGGTTCCTTCGTGGCCACGAAGCCCGGAACGGCGGGCTCGCCCATCACGGTGACCGGACCCGCCACGGCCGTCCTGATCAACGACGGTCCGTCGGGGGAGGCGCCCTCGTGCCCGGCGCCGACGGCGGGATGGGACTCCGGATACGGGTTCTGGCTGTACGGTGCGCCTTATTGGCAGCTCCAGGGCTTCACCGTGCAGGAGTCGAAGAAGGGGATAGTCGCGGACGACTCCCACCACACGGTGATCGACGGTGTCCGGGTGCACCGGATCGACGAGGAAGGTGTCCACTTCCGCCGTTCCTCGGCCGACAGCGTCATCCGCGACTCGACGATCAGCCACACCGGTCTCGTGCAGCCCGGTTACGGTGAAGGCGTCTACCTCGGTTCGGCGAACTCGAACTGGGCGTGTCACGGGAACTCCGGTGGTGTCGATCGCGGCGACCGGATCCAGGTGCTGAACAACCACATCGGACCGTACGTCGCCGCGGAGTCCATCGACGTCAAGGAAGGTACCGCCGACGGCGTCATCCGGGGCAACACCTTCGACGGGCAAGGGGTCTCCGGGCAGAACTCGGCCGATTCGTGGGTCGACGTCAAGGGGACCGGTTACGTGATCGAGGACAACACCGGCACGTTCGCCTCGCCGGGGACCTTCGCGAACGGCTACGAGACGCACAACCCCGGGACCACTCCGTCGTTCCCGAACGGCTGCGGGAACGTCTGGCGGGGCAACAAGTCCGATCTCGGCGACGTCGGCCAGTACGCCATCAAGATCACGTCGACGTCGAAGTGCTCGGAACGGCCCAACGCCGTCTACGCGTCCAACACCGTGTCGAGGGCGGTGAACGGCCTGACCAACATCCCGGTCACTCCCTGATCGACGCCGGGGGCGGCGCGGCCCCCGCCACCGGCGGTCACGTCCGCACGGCGGTGATCGCCATCGTGGTGTAGCGCGTGGTGAACCGGCCGCCCATTCGATCGATCACCGCACCGACTTCCGCGAGGATCTCTTTCTGCAGTCCCGGTTCGACCCAGGTGAGTGAGCCGAAGGTCGGAAGCTGGTCCAGCCATTCGTCCCGGGTGTATTCCTTCTCCCAGTCGTACCGCTGTTGCTCCGGCTCGCCGAACCCGCCCGCCTCGCGCAGGCCGTCGGTGATCTTGGTGATGAGCTGCCCGTACGCGTCGGAGGACTGTTTCGGCACGTTCTTGAGCGCGTCGGGAGCGTCGGGGACGTGCCGCCGGTACGCGTCCATCAAGGCGTCCCCGACCTGCGACGGCGGTTCGGGAACATGCCAGAACACGGCCCAGAGCCCGCCGGGCCGCAGGACTTCCGCGGCCTTGACCGCGCCGGCGACCGGATCCACCCAATGCCAGGCCTGCCCGGAAACGAGCAGATCGAAGTGGCGTCCGGCAGGCTCCCAAGCCTCGAAGGTCCCCACTTCGACGTCGATCCCGCTCAGGCGCGCGAACTCGGCCATACGCGGATCCGGTTCGACGCCCAGTACCCGGCAGCCGGCGGCCTGGAACTGACGTGCGTCGATCCCGGTGCCGATACCGATGTCGAGGGTTTCGCGGCCAGGGGCGGTCGCGACGAGGTGGTCGATGAGTTCCGGGGGATAGGCGGGCCGGGCCCGGTCGTAGCGTTCGACGTCGACGCCGAAGGATTCGGCGGCCTGTCGATGGCGGTGGGGCTCGCGCCCCGACGGTAGAGTGGGCATGCGCCCACCATAAGTGGGCACTTGCCCACTCGTCAACGCAAGGGAGTCGTATGCCGACCGGGATAGCCCTGCGCGCCGTGCGCGCGCAGCTGTTCGACGCCGCCGAGCGGGTCCTTCTCCGTGACGGGCCGAGCGGGCTCACCAGCCGCGCGGTGACCACGGAGGCGGACTGCGCCAAGGGCGTGCTGCACCGGCATTTCGACGACTTCGACGCGTTCCTCGCCGAGTTCGTGCTGGACAGGGTCGAAAAACTGGACGAGAAGACGATCGCGCTGAAAGAGATCGCCGGGACCGGCACCATCGTCGAAAACCTGTCCGAAGCGCTGACAGCCGTGTTCGAATCGGTCGCGGTGGCGATCGTCCCGCTGGTGATCTTCCGGGACGAGCTGCGCGCGCGGTTGCGCCGCGAATGGCCTGCCGGGGTCCCGGTGCTGACGCAGGCGGCGGTGATGATCGCCGCCTACCTCGAAACGGAACGCGGGCTGGGCAGGCTGGCCGCGGACGCCGACGTCGACACGCTCGCGGCCACCCTCATCGGCGCCACCCACCTGCTGTTCGCCGACCGCACGGGTGCCGCGCCCGAGCCGGAAGCCGTACGGAAGACAGTGAAGGCCGTCGTCGGCTCCGGGACATGAAAAAGGCGGCGAGCCCGTGCCGAGACTCGCCGCCTTCTCGGTGGATCAGGACTGCGCGGCGGTGACGGTGTGCCGCAGCAGCAGCGAGGTCGTGACCGGTCCGACGCCGCCGGGGACCGGCGTGATCGAGCCGGCGAGCTCCTCGACCGCGGCCTGGTCGACATCGCCGACGAGGCCGCCTTCGGGCGTCGGGTTGGTGCCGACGTCGATCACCACGGCGCCGGGCTTGACGTGGTCCGCGCCGATGAAGTGCGCGCGGCCGACGGCGACGACCAGGACGTCCGCGGTCTTGGTGACCGCGGCGAGGTCCTTGGTACGCGAGTGGCAGACGGTCACCGTCGCGTTCTCGCCGAGCAGCAGCAACGCGGCGGGCTTGCCGACCACCGTCGAGCGGCCCACGACGGCGACCTGGGCGCCGGACAGGGCGACCTGCTCGCGCTTCAGGATCTCCAGAACCGCGGCGGCGGTGGCGGGGGCGTAGGTCGGCAGGCCGGCGGTGAGGCGGCCGAGACTGACCGGGTTGGCGCCGTCGACGTCCTTGCGCGGGTCGATATGCGCGCCGACGTCGTCGAGCGTGACACCTTCGGGCAGCGGGGTCTGGCAGATGATGCCGTGCACCGACGGGTCCGCGGACAGTTTGTCGAGTTCGCGGGTGACGTCCTCGCCGGTCGGCTTCTCCAGCTGGACCACGCGGCAGTCGACGCCGACCTTCTTCGCGGCACGCTCGATCGAGCGCACGTACCAGGCGGTGGCGTCGTCGTCGGTCGGCACGAGCACGGCCAGCGTCGGCGCGGTGCCCGACTCGCGCAGCTTGGCGGCGGTCTCGGTGACCTCGGCGGTGATGGCGGCGGCGATCGCGCGCCCGTCGATCAGCGTCATCGGGCGATCCTCTCGCGGACCTCGGCGACGAGGGCGTCGGCGCGCCCGGCGGCGGAGGTGTACTCGCCGAGGCGGGCCTCGGTCTCCTTGCGCAGCTGCTCGTTGGACATCGACGCGAGGTTGACCTCGACGTTGACCACGGCAGACTCGAGCGCGGACTTGGCGGAAGAGGCCGCGACCGCGATGTCGGAGATGACGTTGGTGTTGGCGCCTTCGAGGATCGAGGCGGCGAGGTCGATGACCTCGGCGGCGAGGGCGGCCGTCCGCAGGGGGACGTCGGCGGCACCGACCAGTGCGGCCTGGATCGCGGCGCTGCGGGCCTGCTTCTCCTCGTCGGTGGCCTTCGGGAGCTTGTACGCGGAGACCACCGCGTCGAACGCGGCGGCGTCGTCGGCGGCGAGGCCGAGCGCGCGACCGCGGAGGTCTTCGGCCTTGCCGAGCGCCTCGGTCATGCTCTCCTCGAACTGGGCGTACTTCGGCTTGCCGATGGTCAGGTTGCACACCATGGAGACCAGGGCGGCACCCACCGCGGCGTTCATCGCGGCCCCGGCGCCACCACCGGGTGTCGAGGCCTTCGAAGCCAGCTCGTCGAGCCACTGACCGACCGGTTGAGCCTCCACGCGATGTTCCCTTCCCGCTGGTTTTGCCGTCGCGCCGAAGCCTACCTGGGGGTTCTCGGACGGCCCGAAGGCCACCTTTCACCGTTGATCGACTTCGGCGAAAGATGGCCTTCGGGAAACCGGCTCACG
The DNA here is from genome assembly GCF_055598845.1 of Amycolatopsis sp. NPDC039088. NCBI lineage: Bacteria > Bacillati > Actinomycetota > Actinomycetes > Pseudonocardiales > Pseudonocardiaceae > Amycolatopsis > Amycolatopsis sp. NPDC039088. The sequence goes on from NZ_JBVKAE010000024.1 coordinate 153,547, forward strand.
CGCGCTGGTACTCCTCCCAGGTGAGCTTCGGCGTGACGGCGGGGCCGTCGTCGGAACCGCGGCCCGCGAGGCCGTTGTAGCCGAGGTAGTAGTCACCGGCCTGGTGCTGCGCGCCGGACGACAGGTCCGGATCGGACAGCGCGATGGCGTGGATGTGGTAGGCGAAACCCTGGTCCGGCGTCCGGACCCACGCCGCGAAACCGACCTGACGCAGCTTCCGCGCGACGTCGGTCCGCGTGGTCGAGGACATCCCCTCGACGCCGATGTCGAGCGCGCCGCCACCGTCGTGCGTACCGGCCGAAGCGCCGACACCGCCCGGGTTGTACGAGCCCTGCGTGATGGTGAGCTGCCTGCCGAGCAGACCCTCGGCCTTCACCAGCATGTCCTTGGTCCGGGTGTTCATCGTCTTGCCGTGGTAGGTCAGGCGGCTACCCGCCGAGACCACCGCGGTGACGGTGTACCGGTTTTCGCCCAGCTTCTCGAGCGAGGTCTTGCCCGGCAGGCCGGAGGCGTCGAGCCCGGTGTATCCCAGCGACTTCTGGTAGCTGGAGTACGCGGTGATCGTCGACGTGCCGAAGTGGCCGTCGACGTACTGCTGGTCGAGCAGTCCCTTGGCCGACAGCGCCTGCTCGACGAGCAGCACGCTGTCCTTGGCGCCCGGCGTCAAGGCGCTGTCTGCCCGGCGCGGATCGATCTGGGCGGCCTTCAGCACCGCTTCCATGTTGGCCGCGGGCAACAGGTCCGCGGTCACTTCGGCGCTGGCCGGTGCGGCCACGCCGAAGGAGAACGCGGCCGCTGTCGCGAGCACGGCTACCTTGGTCAACAATTCCTGCCTCCTGAACTAACCGAAGTTTGTCCGGGCAGCATGATCAGCGCGAATACAAGGTCCGTACAAACGAACAGTTCTCAGGTCTGGCCCCCGCCGCTGACGAAGAGGGTCACCGCTTCCGACAAGGCCCGGCAATCGGCGTCGTCGGGGTGTTTGGCCGCTTCCTGTTCGAGCGGGCGCAGCCGGTCCCTGGTGCGCACCGATTTGAGCGTTTCGGCGCTTTCGATCGCTTGGATGCCGACGGACAGCGCCTCGTCGCCGTCCCCGGCGAGAACGTGTCCCGTGGCCAGCATGCTCAGGCACAGCGAACGGCTGCGCGCCATTTCCGGACCGTATCGGCGGACGGCGTCGGTGAGTGCGGAGATGGCCATTCCGATATGACGGCCGCCCTTGCGCAGGGCAAGATCGATATGGACCGAACCCGCCATCGCGGAAACGTCGATTTCGGTGAAGAACCTCGCCCAGTCGGGTGGGTCACATTCATCCTTTTCGGCGAATTCCTCGCCTGCTCGATCAACCAGTCCGACAGCCAGGTTCGCGTCGCCTTTCTTGGCGTATGCCCAGCCTTGGTTCGCGCTCAGGATGCTCGCGGCGAGTTTCGAACCGGCCCGCCTCGCGGCGAGCCTGCCCAGCTCGAACTGGGTGAGGGCTTCGTCCGTCGCCCCGTAATGGAGATGGATCCGGCCTCGGCGGTAATGGATGTTCGCGGTCAATTCGGCGTCTTCGGCAGCGGCGGCGAGCTCCAGCGCGACGTCGAGATGGTGCTGTGCGGCGCCGACGTGACCACTGTCGAAACAGGCCCATCCGGCGAGGTTGTGCAGATCCGCGACGACCGAGGAAAGCCTGGTCCGCACCGGCTCGGAGATCGACATCGCGAGCATCCGGTGTCCGCGATGGATCCGCACCACGACCGCGTCGCGGCACATCCCGCCCCCGCATTGGTAGTCGACGGCACGGAGCGCCTTCGTCTGCGTTTCCAGCGCTTCGACATCCCGTTTTCCCACCCGGTCCGGCGCGAGGTGGCGGCGAGCGGTGGCTTCAGGATCTGTCATGGTCATTTACCCCTGACGTAACCCCAGCGCGACATTCGTGGTCTCAAAGCGTAACCCGGGCCGAGTGTCGCCGCGAGCTTCGCGCCCTCTCTGTCAACATGCGCTGAGGTATGAAGACAGGTAGTTGTACGGGTGTCATCCAGGCGGGAACAGGCGCAACCTGATATGACTTCCAGTGGATGCCGAAAGGTCGAGACCCACATGGTGCTACGTGCTTCACCGCCTTCGCGAGCCCGTCTCCGGCTGGTCTCCCGTGAGGATGTGCGTGCGACTCCTCGGGCGGGCGGCCGTCTGGATCGGTACGGTGAGCTCGCCGACCGGCGGCTGGCGGCCATCCTCGCCGCCGAAGACGTGGCGGAGGAACACGGGCTGAGCGCGCACGTGCGCACCACCTGTTACGTACACCGATGCTGGGTGCACCAGTGCATCTCCGATCCGTTGCACGTACTCGTGGTCACCGGGCACCGATGGTGCCGTCGCTGCGACCGCACGATCGACGTCGAGGTCGACGAGAGCTTCCCGGGATCGGTCGAACTCTATTGCGACGGCTGTGGTGTCCCGCCGGACACGGTCGCGAACCGCGAAGTGCTCTTCGCCTGCCGGACCAGCCTCGTCGCCATGCACGGAGGCGACGCGTCGACGTTGTACGTGGTGCCGGACAGCTGAAAGCCGGTGGATTCGCGGCACCGTGTCGACCGGCTGGCGCATTTATTTGAGAGGTAACCCAAACGTGGTGTGCCCCGGCGTGGGTCCGGACCGGCTGACGGGAGCGGGGACGGCGACTGGTCTGTCCACTAAGGACCCTATTTGCAAGGGTAAGTGTCCAACTTGGGTGGTATGCGTGGTTTCGCGAGCGGGTTGTGAGTGCGAAGTAGGGTTCTAACCCTAATTAGCACTCACGCCCCCCTTTGAAACCGTATATATAGGCATCAATCGGACATGAAGTCGTCCAATGGTGTCCCCTGTGGACAGTCAAGGAGGCCCTACTGTCTCAGTGGGGCCTCCTTGATTGCGACCAGTCCGCGAAGGCCTCCTTTGACCTTCAGGGTAGGGAAGGGGACCTTCACGTCAGCGAGGCGATCACGCCATGTTTGCCTTACCCCTCAAATAGTCGGCTAAGAGCGCTGGGCACGATCCCGGCGGGCTGGTTTGCCGGCTGCTGTGGCGTCGCCTTGCGCTACGAACACTTCCGTGGTGGGACTCCGTATTTGCTGAGGGGTAAGGCAAAGTTGTCGTGGGCAACACGTCCGCGGCGCGTGTTCCTTGAAGCCGTCCTCGAAAGTGGCCTTCGGGACACGCCACGTCACTTACCTCTCAATAAATGAGGTATCCCGCAAAGTAGTCGCCTGGCCTGGTGGCGTCACCCTTCAGTGGTAAATGCGCATGGTTCATTGTTGCTTAAAATTACGAACACATGTTCGACTGTTGTTTGGTATTATTGAGGGGTGTCTGAGACTTTCCTTCCCGAGTTGCCGCAGGAGTTGTGGCGCGCTGGCAAGCTGGAGCTTGGCCATGGCGTGCAGCAGTCCCTGCAGGTGATCCGGATTGCCTCCGCCGCGTTGGGGCGGTTTTTGGCGGAGATCGAGTCTCGCGGCCCGAAAGACTTGTACGGCTATGGTTCCACGGTGTCGTGGTTCGCCGATATCGCGGGATTGACCCGAGGTGAGGCGGGTCCGATCGTGCGCCGCGCGATCGCGTTGAACCCGACCCGCGCACTCGATGGCACCGAGATCCCGGCGTTCGCGCCCGCCACTGCCGCGGCTGCGGCTGATGGTGCGATCGGAGAACACCGCATCGATCAGATTCTGGAGTTTCTGAAGAAGATCCCGGCGGAGGTGGCTGCGGAGGATCGGGAGTGTGCGGAGAAGATCCTCGCTGATCTTGCTCGCGAGGCCGGGCCGAGACAACTCAGACAGGCCGAAGAAAACCTGCTGGCCTGGCTCGCCCCCGACGGCAACGAACCCAAGGACCCCGAGCCCGCCCAGCCCGCGCGGGAAGTCACCCTGGAACGCCGCAAGGACGGCTTCTGGAAGCTGAACGGCCTGCTGGATGACGAATTGGGTGCCCGCACCGCTGCCGTTCTCGACGCGTACGCCAAACCACGCCCGGTCGACGAGTTCGGCCAAGCGGACCCGCGTACGAAGGCGGAGCGTCAGGGTGACGCCTTCGCCGAGATCCTGGATCTGGCGATCGCGTGCCCGGACCAGCCCGGCACCTCCGGCTATCGAACGCTGCTCCACGTCACCATCGGCCTCGAAGAACTCAAAACCGGGATCGGGACCGCGTGCCTGGACTTCGTCGGCCAGATGACCGCCCGGGAGGCACGACTCGCCGCCTGCGACTGCTTGATGCTGCCGGTAGTGATGAGTGCCGCTGGTGAACCCCTCGACATGGGCCGCTTGAGACGGTTCGTCACCCCCGGGCAACGGCGAGCACTCAACATCCGCGACCGAGGCTGTGCCTTCCCCGGCTGCCATCGACAGCCCAAGCACTGCCACGCCCACCATATTGATCATTGGGCCGATGGCGGGCCCACCGACCTGCGGAATCTCACCTTGTTGTGCGGTTTTCATCACCGGCTGATTCACCACGGCGACTGGCAAGTCCGGATGGCCCCCGACGGCCTCCC
>NZ_JBVKAE010000025.1:0-154287 GCF_055598845.1 Amycolatopsis sp. NPDC039088
CTCGTCGGCGAACCAGCGCCGCCCGAACGTCCGGTACCCGCTGGAGCCGGACCACCTGACCAGGGAAAACACGCTAAAACAGCACCACGCCACCGCCCTTAAGTTCCTGGCATTGGCGCTAGACGCAGTGAAGGGGGCCTTCACGTAGTTACCTGATCGAGTCGGCGCGAAATCGCCACACGGCGGGCCAGTCCACTGCCCACTGGACCGCAGTCTTCGGCACAAACAGCCCCTGGCAGGGCGAGCTCGCCGGAAGTCCGTGAAGGCCCCCTTCACTACCTTGAAGGTCAATGCCAGGCACTCAAGCCGCGGTTTCTGAGGCTCTCCAGTCGTTCATGCGGGATCCTCCGTTGATCAAGCTCGTGCCGATCAAGACCTGTGGGCCGGCGGCCGAGCGGGGAGGATTCCGGACGCTCAACGACCGGAATCTTCCCCACCCGAACGGGCGGCACTTACCGGAGTCAGGCCGCCCGACCTGGGCGAACATGTCCGACACCCGACCGCCCCACCGGCCTCAAGTTCCTGGCATTGACCGTGAGGGCAGGCAAGGAGGCCTTCACGGACTGGTCTATCCGGTCAAACAGTGGTGAGTCGGACATTTCTGCTCGGCTTGTGTCCCTTGAGGAGGGCCGAGAACCCCGGTGCGCGCAAGCAAGACCGCACGATCGCGACAGACCAGGGCGGATTCGTGCTGCCAGCATGGTCGGTACGTGCGGAACTCATGGTCCACGGTGTGAGATCGGTTGACCGCCGGGCTCCGCACTGGTTCGCTGAGGGCATGTTCGCACGTGGGATGACTGTGTCGCGGGGCCTCTCGGGTCTTGGCGTGGTCGCGTGCGTGTGTCGCTGTTGTCGGTGAACCCAGCACCCGGCCCAGCTCGACACCCTTTTCTTCCTGCGAGGACTCCTTCATGTTCGCCGTCCCGGACAACACGCTCGTCATTCCCGAAAACCCCGCCCTGCGCCACCCGGTGCGTGTCGCGCTCGAGTTCGCGGCGGACCGTGACCGCTGGCGGCATCTGCTGCGCTACGACCCGGAGCAGCGGTTCTCCGCGCTTGTCGACAGCGACGAACTGCAGGAGATCTGGCTGATGAGCTGGCTGCCGGGCCAGCACACCGACCTGCACGACCACGAATTCGCCGCGGGCGCGTTCACCGTGGTCAGCGGGCAGCTGAACGAGACCGTCGCCCGCCGCGCTGTCGACGGGCGGGCGGTGACGGAGCTGCATTCGCTGTCGGCCGGTCAGTCACGCGTCTTCGGGCCGGGCTACATCCATGAGGTGCGCAACGAGGGTCCGGACCCCGCCGTCAGCGTGCACGTCTACCGGCACCAGCCGCGTGCCATGCGCCCGTACCACCTGGACCCCATCTCCGGCCCGATCCGGGACTGACCGCCGGGTGTCGAGGGTCAGGTGAGGTCGCCGCGGAGGCGGAATTCGGCCTCGACGCGCTCTCGCGGGGCACCGGTGGCGAGCAGGGTGTGCAGCAGGAGCCGGGATTTACGCGGGTCGAGCCAGCCGGCCATGGTCGCGCCCATCGCGATCAGGTCCGACTCCGAACCACGGAAGCCATAGGTACTCCGGAACGTCGGCCCGGCGCCGGTGCGGCCGGCGACCACGATCGGCACCTCCGGCAAGGCGCGCTCGATCACGTCCGCGGTCGCGGCCGAAACGTGCCCGGCGCCGTTCGCGGCGAGCACCACCCCCTTGACCCCGGCCTTGACCAGCGTCTCCAGCAATTCCCCGGTGTCCTCGACGCCGCTCTCGACGATCGGCACCAACCCGGAGAAGTCGGCGTTCTCCACCGACAACGCCTCCGGGCGCGGCGCGACCGGGTGGAAGTAGTGCACCGCGCCCTCCGCGAGCAACCCGAGCGGGCCGGCGGGATGCGACGAGAACGCCTCGACGTGGCTCGAATGCGTCTTGCGGACCCAGCGCGCGAGGTGGACGTCGTCGTTGAACGCGACCAGCGAACCGCGTCCCCGGCTGCGGGGTTCGGCCGCGACGGTCAGCGCGGCGAGCAGGTTCGCCGCGCCGTCCGCGCTGGGCAGGCTGGGATTGCGCATGGCGCCGGTGATGACGATCGGCGCCTCGGAAGCCCAGGTCAGCTCGAAAAAGTACGCCGACTCTTCGAGCGTGTCCGTGCCTTGGACCACGACGACGCCTTGGGCGCCTTCGTCGACGGCTCGCGCGGCCCAGTCGCGGGTCTTGATCAGCGTCGCGAAGTCCATCGAGGCGCTGGAAATACCCGCGAGCGTCTCCGCGCGGACGTCCATCGCCAGGTCCTCGCCGAGGCCGCCGAGGAGGTCCTTGGCGCTGAGGCGGGGGACCGCGTGGTCTTCCCCGTCGCCGGGGACCATGGAGATGGTGCCGCCCAGGGCGGCGACGGCGACCAGCGGCCGTCGGGATTCACTCGACATACTGCCCATTCTCCAAACCTCGCCGGACCTGGGACAAGCGTTCAGTCCTCTAAACGCGTTTGACGGCCTCGATGGTGAAGCTCGCCGCCAGCCGCTCAGGATCCTTCGCCAGCCGCCATTCCTCCGTCGCGGCGTCCAGGCTCATGAAGCCCGGCAGGGCGTTCCACGGCACGCTGTCGTGTTCCACCAGCCGGGTCAGCGTCAGACCCGCGTCGAGCAGCGACATGACGATCTCGCCGAGCCCGTGGTTCCACTCGTGCGTCCGGTTGTGCTGGAACTCCACGTCGGTGTCCACATAGGTCCCCGGCTCGTCGAACACCAGAGGTTCGGCCTGCTCGAAGTACGGATAGCGGGGCGTGATCAGCGGCTGGGTCTCGTCGAGGGTGCCCAGCATCGGGTGCATGTCCCGGATGAACAGCCGTCCGCCCGGCTTCAGCAGCGAGCCGACGACCTGTCCCCAGCGGGCGATGTCGGGAAGCCAGCAGATCGCGCCGATTCCGGTGTAGACGAGGTCGAACTCCCCGGCGCCCAGCACGTCGGCGGCACTGTACACATCGGACTCGTGGTAGTCGATCTCCGCACCGGCCTCGGCGGCCAGCCGTCGCGCGATCTCCAGCGCCGGCCGGGAAAAGTCGAGTCCGGTCATCCGCGCGCCGAGGCGTGACAGGGAAAGCGTGTCGGTGCCGAGATGGCACTGCAGATGCACCCCGCGCAGGCCGTCGACGTCGCCGAGCAGCGGCCGGTCGAAGCGGACCACCCCGCTGAGGTGCGCGGGGTCCTTCACGAACCGTTCGTAGCCGTAATCCGCCGACGCCGCGTGCGCCGGGGCACGTTCGTCCCAGTTCGCCCGGTTGACGGTCACGTAGTCCGTCATGAAGTGGCGGCCTTTTCGGCGGCACTGCGCAGCACACAGAACTCGTTGCCTTCGGGGTCACCGAGGACGGCCCAGCCGGTGCCGTCCGGGTTGCGCCGGTCGTGCAGGAGGGTCGCGCCGAGCTTCAGCAGCCGCTCCACCTCTTCGTCGCGCGGGATGTCCGGCTGGAGACAAAGGTGCATGCGGTTCTTCACCGTCTTCGGTTCGGGGACCTGGCCGAAGAACAGGGTCACGCCGTTGTCCATTTCGATGATCGCTTCGGGGTCCCCGGGCTGATCGTCATCGGCCATCGGCTTGCCGACGACGCCGCTCCAGAACCGTCCCAGCTCGTAGGCGTCGGCACAGTCGAAGAAGAAATTCTGTACGACAGAGGTCATGACGCCGCAGTCTGCCCGAGCCCGCGAAACCCGGCCAACGGTTTAAGCGAGCCGAAGCCCCGGCGACCGGTGCACCTGCCGTTCCGCGTCGATGATCAGCACCTGGCAACCCGGCTGCGACGCGACCCAGGAAATCCCTTCGGTCCCCATCGCGAAAGCGGCCGTGGCCAGGGAATCCGCCGTGACGAGGTCGTCGGCGACGACCGTGACACTCAGCAGCCCGGTGGCCGGGAGCCCGGTCCGCCCGTCCAGGATGTGCGCGCCGCGCTCGTATTCCGCCGACGTCGCGACGGCACCGCCGGACGACTCCACCACGGCGCAGATCGCGTCCGGCTGTTCGGGATGCCGGATGCCGACGCGCCAGGGACGGCCGGGTTCCGGTTCGCCGGCGGTGACGACGTCGCCGCCCACGTTGATACAGAAGACGTCCAGCCCTTCGGCCAGCAGCGACGCCGCCGACCGCTGCACCGCCCAGCCCTTGACCACCGCGTTCGGGTCGAGCCGCCGTCCGGGCAACCGGGCGGTGAACGCCCCGCCGGACAGCCGTTCGTAGTGGTCGCACAGCGAAAGCACCTCGAGCAGGTCGTCACTCAGTTCCGACGGCGCGAGTTCGCCGCGGTCGTAGCGGCAGACCTCGCTGCCTGCCTTGAACGGGCTGAACCGGGCGTCGACCTCGCGCAGCCGGCCGAAGACGCCGTCGATCGCGCGCTCCACGAGGTGGCCACCGGCCCGGACGTCGACCGAGACCGGCAGGCCCATCACCTGCTCGACGCGGTTCATCTGGCGTCCAGCGCCGCCTGCAGCGATTTGACGTACGACTCGCTCGTCGCCGTGGCACCGGAGACGGTGTCGATGTCGGCGCTCTGCGCGGTCAGCGTCTCCTCCTGCAGGACGGGGATCGCGGCGACCCCGCGCCCGCTGGTCGGCCGCTGCAGCAGCCGGACTTCGGAGATCTTGTCCTCGGCCGAGATCACGAGCCGTACCTGGACGGTGCCGTAGCGGTTGCTTTCGACCGAGCCGTCCAGGGTGCGTTCGGATCCTTCGGACGCGCCACCGTCCGAAGTGGACGTGCTCGGTGCCGCGGGCGCGGCGACGGCCACGGTCTCCGAACCGAGCGGACCCGGTTCGTACAGCCAGACACCGAGGAAGCCGGCGGCCGAAAGGGCGACCGTGGCGGCGACGATGGTCTTCTTCATGATCGGGGACTCCCTGTCTCAGGCGGCGAGGCTGAAGCGTTCGGCGTGGACCTGCTGATTCGGCACCTGGAGTTCGCGCAGGCTGCGCAACGTCGCCGACGTCATCCCGGGCGGACCGCAGACGAAGACGTCCCGTTCCGTCACGTCCGGCACCATCCGGCGCAGGTTGTGCGGCCCGAGCACCGGACCGTGCGGACCGGCCAGATCGGACGGTCCACTGAGGACACGGACGACCGCGCCGCGCGCCCGTGCCAGCCCCATCAGTTCCGGCAGCAGGACGGCGTCGTTTTCGCTGCGCACGCGGTAGAGCACCACGACATGCCCGGAGATCTCCTCCAGCAGCGCGCGGATCGGCGTGATCCCCACCCCGCCCGCGACCAGCAGCGCGTCCGGTTTCCGTTGGTGCATCGTGGTGAACGCGCCGTACGGGCCTTCGGCGAACACCCGCGTGCCGACCTTCAGCGAACGCAACGACGCGCTGCCGTCACCGGCCGCCTTGGCGGTCAGCCGCAGGGTTCGGCCGTCGGGCGCGGCCGACAGCGAGAACGGATTGGCCTGCCACCAGCGATCCCTGGTCATGAAGCGCCAGAGGAAGAACTGTCCGGCCTTCGCGGGCATCTTGTCGAGATGCTTGCCGGTCATGTAGACCGAGACGACGTCGTGGGATTCGGGGACCACGGCGACGACCTTCAACCGGTGACGCAGATTCCGCGCCAGCGGCAATATCACGCGGCCGGCGATCACCGAGCCGAGCGCGACACCCCACATCGCCCACCAATAAACCTGTGCTCCCGGCGACGACGCGAACGAGCCGCCCAGCGCGATCTGATGGGTGAAGGCCAGCACGACCGCGGCGTAGGTGTAGAGGTGGATGAAATGCCAGGTCTCGTACGCCAGGCGGCGGCGGGCGAAGCGCGCGGAAACGGCGCCGACGAGCAGGATCAGCGCGAACGCGACGACAGCGCGCAGGATCCCCTCCAGTTTGGTCACCATCGTGACGAACTCGTCCACCACGCCGTTGTCCTCGACCTGGGCGTAACCCATGACGATGAAGACGAAGTGGGCGAGCAGCGTCCACAGCAGGCTGAACCCGGTCCAGCGGTGCCAGACGGTGAGCCGGTCCATGCCGAGGCGGCGGTCCAGCCACGGCAGCCGGGCGACCAGCAGCAGCTGGAACGCCATCGCCAGCGCCCCGTACAGCCCGGCGAGCCTGCCGACGCTGATGAGGACGTTGTCCGAGGGCCCGGCGGAGAAGAAGAGCATGGTCACGGCGGCCACGTTCGCCCCGATGAAGGTGAAGAGGCCCGCACGTGCCGCGATCCTGGGACGGATCGCCGGGCGCGGTCTCACGGCGGTCTGCGTCATGGTGGTCACACGTGGTTCCTTCCGGTCCGGTTCAGCTACCGAGCCTGCTGTGCCAACCTGTGACCTTTCTTGGCGGAAGCTGTCGGCTTCCTGTCGGGTGAGCTCCCGCCTCGCCCTCGCGCGCGCGTTCACGGAGGATGGGCCTTGTGCACACCGAGAACCCCGTTCGCCTGCTCGTGGTGGACGACGAGCCGCATATCGCCGACCTGGTGGCCACCGTCGCCAGGTACGAAGGCTGGGAAGCCGTCACCGCCGGATCGGGTGAGGCAGCGCTCGCCAAGGCCGCCGAATTCGCGCCCGACATCGTCGTGCTCGACCTGATGCTGCCCGGCATCGACGGGTTCACCGTGCTGGACAAGCTCCGCGAGGCGGGGACGGCCGTCCCGGTCGTCTTCCTCACCGCGAAGGACGCGACCGCCGACCGGGTCGCGGGACTCACCCGCGGCGGGGACGACTACCTGGTCAAACCGTTCTCCGTCGAGGAGCTGATGGCGCGGCTGCGCGCGGTCCTGCGCCGCAGCGGCGGCCGTCCGAGGACCGCGGCCTTGCTGCGGGTCGGTGACCTGACCCTGAACGAGGACACTCGCGAAGTCGTGCGCGGCGGCAAATCGGTCGAGCTGACGCCGACCGAGTACGAACTGCTGCGCTACCTCATGCGGCGTTCGCCCTCGGTGCTGACGAAGGCGCAGATCCTCGACCACGTCTGGGAATACGACTTCGGCGGCCGGTCCAATGTGGTCGAACTCGTCATCTCGCATCTGCGCCGCAAACTCGACGCCGGCAACGAGCCGCTGATCCACACCGTGCGTGGCGTGGGGTACGTGGTCCGGCAGGCGGCGAGATGAAAATGCTGCGCCGGTGGTTCGACGCCTGGCGCTCCTCCAGGCTCGGCACCCGCCTGGCGCTGGGGCTCGGCGTGCTGGCGCTGGTCGTGTTCGCCGTCGTCGGCACCGTGATGGTCGGCATCATGAAGGGCTACCTGGACGACCGGCTCGACGAACAGCTCGCCAAGACCCAGATCAGCCAGGTCCCGTCGCTGCGCACCACGCACGGTGGGAAACCGCAGCAGGCCTATGGCTGGTTCTCGGCGGTGTTCTCGGTGCGGAACGGTGATGCCCTGCCGCAGGCGGGCGGTTCCCTGCCGCCGGACACGAAGGCGCTCGAAAAGGTCGCCGAGGGCGCGACGCGGACCGAGGTGCTGCGCACCGTCTACATCGAGGACATGGGCACCTACCGCGTCCGGGCCTGCCCGATCGAGCCGAGCCAGAACATCGTGCTGGTCAGCGCCGCGCCGCAGGCGGATCTGGACCGGACGGTGAGCCAGCTGGTGATGGTCGAGGTCGTCGTGTTCCTGCTGGCGCTGGCGGTGCTGGTGATGGTCGGACGGCTGGTGCTGCGGCGCGGGCTGCGGCCGCTGAGCGACATGGCCGGGACGGCACACGACATCGCTTCGCACGATCTCACCACGAACGCCGATCTCCCGGTGCGCGCCAAGGCGAACGGCGGCGGCGCCGAGGTCGAGGAACTGCGGACGGCGTTCAACGTGATGCTGGCGCACCTCGATTCCTCGCTGGCCGCGCGCCGGGAGGCGAACGAACGGCTGCGGCGCTTCATCGCCGACGCCTCCCACGAACTGCGCACACCGCTGACGTCGATCCGGGGCTACGCCGAGCTTTTCCGGTACGCGGCGGCGAACGAACCCGTCGAACGCGAAGCACACCTGTCGAAGATCCGTGAAGAGACCGAGCGGATGAGCGTGCTCGTCGACGACCTCCTGTTGCTCGCGCGTCTCGACGCCCCGGAGACCGAAGCGCCGCTGCGACTGGTCGACGTCGACGTCGCCGAACTGGTCGCCGACGCGGGCGAGGCCTTCGCCGCCGGTCGCCCGGACCATCCGCTGACCGTCGGTTCGTTACCGGAAGGTGTTGTCCTGCAAGCGGATCCGGTGCGCCTGCGGCAGGTGCTGGACAATCTGCTCGCCAACGCCGCGGTGCACACGCCGCCGGGGACGGCGGTCACGCTGTCGGCTTCGGCGACGGATTCGGAGGTCGTCCTGCGGGTGAGCGACGTCGGGCCGGGGATCCCGCCGGACGCGCGGGAACGGATCTTCGACCGGTTTTACCGGGCCGACACCGCCCGCACCCGCGGCAACGGCGGGACCGGGCTCGGGCTTTCGGTGGTGCTCTCGCTGGTCTCCGCGCACGGCGGGACGATCAACGTCGAGAGCGTGCCGGGATCGACGACGTTCACCGTGCGGCTGCCACATCACCGCCCGTAATCCCCCCGGCGCGCGCTATCCGACACGCGCCTTCACGTGATCCGGGACCACCCACTCCGAAGCCAGGTCCGCCGACGGCTCCGGCTCCCCGAACACGGTCCGCACCGGCAGCACCCCCGCCCACGACAGATCCGCCGCGACCTCGTCCTCGGGATCGTCGGGACCTTCGCCGCGCATCTTCACCGACGCCTCGGTGAGGTCCAGTTCCAGCACCGAAACCGACGCGAACTCCTTCGCGTTGACGTCCCGCGCGTGCTCCCACGAACCGGGCGCGAGGTGGTCGGTGAGTACGCGGAGGCCGTGCATCTTCCGTTCGGCGTCGGTGACCGCGGTCGCCTTGCCCAGAATCACCGCGCTGCGGTAGTTCATCGAATGGTTGTTGACCGAGCGCGCGTAGACGATGCCGTCGAGCAGGGTCACCGTGACGCAGACCTCGACCCCGTCGGAGTCGCGCATACTCCTCGCGCCGGTCGATCCGTGCAGGTAGAGCGTGTTCCCGTCGCGGCCGTAGCCGGTCGGGATGACCAGCGGGAAGCCGTCGCGCACGACGCCGAGGTGGCAGATCAGGGCTTCGTCGAGCACCGCGTACAGCGCCGCGCGGTCGGTGAGCGCGCGGTTCTTCTTGCGGCCGAGAGTGGTTCGGTCGGTGGGAGAGAGCGGGGTGGACATGCGAGCAGTCTCACCCACGAGAGTGGCCTGTAATAACGGCCAATTCTCCTATACTCGAGAAGGCCACTTCTCGGAAGCGCGGAGTACAGCATGTCCGACACCGCTCTGCCGGTCAGTCTCGACCGCGATTCCGCCGTCCCGCTCGCGGTCCAGCTGGCCGACGCCTTGCGCGCGGCCGCCGGCGACGGGCATCTGCGTGGCGGCGACAGGCTGCCCTCCACCAGGGCGCTCGCCCACCGGCTCGGCGTCAGCCGCACGGTGACGTCGGCGGCGTACGAGCAGCTTCATGCGGAGGGCTGGATCGCGGGCCGCCACGGCTCCGGCACCTATGTCACCACCACGCCGCCCGCGGACAGGCCGTCGAAAGGTCCCGCCCCCGGCGCGCCCGCCACGCCGCCCACGCTGGTCGACCTCACCCCTGGCGTGCCGTGGGCCGACGGACTCGACAAGGCGGCCTGGCGCCGTGCGTGGCGGGCCGCCGCCGACCCGCGGCCGACGTATCGCGAGGACAGGTCCGGTCTGCCCGCGTATCGCGACACGGTCTCCGAACATCTGCTGCGGCACCGCGGCCTCGCCGCCGGAACGGTCTTGGCCACCGGCGGTACGACGGCGGCGGTGATCGAACTCGCGGGCGCGGTCCTCACCCGAGGAGACCGGGTCGCGATCGAGGAGCCGGGTTACCAGCGCGCGGTGCAGGCGTTCCGGCGGGCGGGGCTGGAGGTCGTCCCCGCACCCGTCGACGAGGAGGGCCTGCGTCCGGACGCGATCCCGGCCGGCGTCCGCGCCGTCTACTGCTCGCCCGCGCACCAGTACCCCCTCGGGAGCCGGATGAGCGCGTCCCGCCGGGTCGAACTGGTCGAACTCGCCCGAGCCGAGGGCATGCTGGTGATCGAGGACGACTACGACGGCGAGCTGCGGTTCGACGTCGCGCCGCTGCCGTTGCTGGCCGCGCTCGCCCCCGACGTCGTCGCGCATCTCGGGACCACGAGCAAGATCCTGACCCCGGCGCTGGGCGCGGGCTGGATGGTCGCGCCGCCGCCGGTCGCGGCCGCGGTGCTGGAATACCGGGAAGCGACCGGAACGCGCCCGTCACCCGCCGGTCAGCGGGTGCTCGTCGAGTTGGCGCGGCACGGCGATCTGGGGCGCCACTTGCGGAAGCTCCGGCGGGAACTGTCGGAACGCCGGTCGCTGGTTTCGGATGCCCTGACCTCGGCCGGTATCCCGGTGCTCGGCGACGACGCGGGGGCGCATCTGGTCGTCCCTTGTGGATCGGCGCCCGAGGAGGCGGCGCGGATGGCGGCGGCGGAACGCGCCGGGATCCGGCTCGACGGTCTCGCCCGGCACTTCGCCGGGACACCGACGGTGTTCGGGAATCTCATCGGCTACGCGGGTTGTTCGCGAGAAGCGCTCCAGTCCGCGTTGAAACCGCTGATCTCCCTGCTCGGCTGCTGATCTTGACCTCCACTTTGCTGGAGGTCGTAGCTTGCGGTCATGCAGCAGATCAGAGTGTCCCGTTTCGGTGATCCCAGCGTCCTCGAACTGGTCGAGTCGCCCACCCCCGAACCCGCCGAGGGTGAGCTTCGCGTCGCCGTGACCGCGGCCGGAGTCGGCTGGCTGGACGCCCTCATCCGCCGGGGCGAAGGCCCCGACGTGTTCGCGATCGAGCCGCCGTACGTGCCGGGCGGCGCGGTGGCGGGCACCGTCGACGCGGTGGGAGCCGGAGTCGACGAAACCTGGCTGGGCAAGCGGGTCCTCTCCCATGCGGAGGGCGGATACGGCGGGGGATACGCGGACACGGTCATCGCGCGGCCCGACGACACCTTCCCGATCCCCGAAGGCCTCGATTCCCAGCACGCGGTGGCCCTGTTCGACGACGGCAGCACCGCGCTGGCCCTGTTGGAGAAGACCCCGGTCCAGGCGGGAGAACGGGTTCTGGTGGCCCCGGGCGTCGGCGGTCTCGGCAGCCTGCTGGTGCAACTTCTCCGCGCGGCGGGGGCCACCGTCATCGCGGCGGTCCGCGGCGCGGAAAAGGCGGCGATCGCCCGGAAACTGGGCGCCGAACCGGTCGACTACTCGACGGCCGACTGGACTGGCGAGGTGCTCGCCCGCACCGGAGGCCGACGGCTGGACGTGGTGTTCGACGGCATCGGCGGCGAACTGGGCGCCGCCTCGCTCGCGCTGCTGGGGAACGGCGGCCGGTTCTCCGGCTACGGCATGTCCAGCGGTGCGGAGACCGTGATCGGCGACGCCGACCGCGCCCGGCTGACCATTGTGGACATGGCACAGCTGGTCGGTTTCTGGCCGGAGACACCGCGCCGGGTCCGGGAAGTGCTGCGGCTGGCCGCCGACGGCGCGCTGACGCCGGTCATCGGCCGGACGTATCCGCTGGCCGAGGCGGCCGCCGCGCATTCGGACATCGAGGCGCGGCGCTACACCGGGAAGAGCCTGCTCGTGCCCTGACGGGGATCAGAAGCGCAGCGGTACCGCGGGGAGATTGGCGGCGATGACGTCCGAAACGGTCTGGAGCGGCCCGGTCCCCGCGGTATCCGGCACGGTGAGCGCCGCGTAGACGGGGCGGTCCACCACGAACCAGGTCGCGCTGCCCTCACCCTCGACCTGCAGCCACTGGACACCGTTGATCGTCCGCAACTGCGAGGTCGGGGTCAGCTCCGGCGGCTTCCCGAGCCCGCACCGCAGCACCACCGGGTCGCCGGTGCCCCAGCCGATCGTCGCCTCGGGGGCGGGATCGGCCAGCTTCCGCCGGACCAGGGTGGTCCCGGACGACGTGAGCTCGTGTGGCAACGCGCCGACGAGCTTCGCGCATTCGGGCGATCCCGACTGCGGTGCCGGGACCGGGACGAGCGGAAGGGGGCCGTCGGCGGCCGGGGCGCCGGAATCCGCGCCCCGGGTCAGCCCGAAGACGGCCACGCCCGCGACGAGCAGGATCGCCAGGCAGGCGGCCGTGATCAACAGTGGTTTCGGGGGAGCGCCGGTGTCCGTGTCAGCCACCGGACCACTACACCACTCGCTACAGATTGACCACCGGGCAGGTCAGCGTCCGAGTGATGCCCTCCACGTTCTGCACCTTGGCGACCACGAGCTGGCCGAGCTGGTCGACGGTGTCGGCCTCGGCCTTGACGATGACGTCGTAGGGACCGGTGACATCCTCCGAACTGGTGACACCGGAGATGGTGGAGATCTCCGCGGCGACCGCGGCGGCTTTGCCGACCTCGGTCTGGATGAGGATGTATGCGTGGACCACGGCGCGCCCCTTCGTAAAAGTCGGCTCAAGGTAGGAACGTTGTAGCAACGTATCGCCAGCCCCGGGAAAAACCTAGGGCTTCCGACTATCGGTGATCGACATTTGTCCGGACAAGGGAAAGTGGAGGTGACGGGTGTCACCGAATGACGGCACGGTCGCCGGGACCGGTGAATTCCGGCTGATCGAAGCGGTGACGACCGGCCGGAAACAGCCGGAGACGACACTGCTCGGACCGGGGGACGACGCGGCCGTCGTGGCCACCCCGGACGGCCGGACGGTGGTGTCCACCGACGTTCTCGTGCAGGGAGTGCATTTCCGTCTCGACTGGTCCAGTGCCGAACAGGTCGGGCGCAAGGCGGTCGCGGTGAACCTCACCGACATCGCCGCCATGGGCGCCCGCCCGACGTCCGTCCTCATGGGATTCGCCTGCCCACCGGACACCGAGACGGCGCTCGTCACCGAACTCACCCAGGGCATGTGGGCCGAAGCCGACCGCGCCGGCGTCGGGATCGTCGGCGGCGACATGGTGCGAGCCGACCAGATCGTGATCAGTGTCACCGCGCTGGGCGACCTCGGCGGCCGGGAACCGGTGACGCGGTCCGGCGCGCGCCCCGGCGACGTCGTCGCGGTCTGCGGACGGCTCGGCTGGGCGGCCGCCGGACTGGCCGTGCTCGGGCGGGGTTTCCGCTCCCCGGTCAGCGTGGTCAACGCGCAGCGCTGCCCCGAACCGGACTACGAGGCCGGGATCCGCGCGGCCGACGGAGGCGCGACCTCGATGATCGACGTCTCCGACGGCCTCCTGTCCGACCTCGGCCACATCGCCACCGCCTCGGGCGTCGGGATCGACGTGCGGACGGCGGATCTCGACGTGTCGAGCAGACTGACCGAAGTCGGCACCGCGCTCGGCGCCGACCCGCTGAAATGGGTGCTCACCGGCGGTGAGGACCACGCGTTCGCGGCCACCTTCCCGCCGTTCGGCGACCTACCGGAGGGCTGGTCGGAGATCGGGGTCGTGACCATGCCGGATTCCGGGGTGACGGTGGACGGGAAGAAGTACGGACACGACAGCGGCTGGCAGCACTGGCGCTAGGAGCGGGTGGCCCACCAGGTCGACGGCGCGGCGACGGTGAAACCGAGGGATTCGTACAGCGGCCTGCCGAGCCGGGAAGCGGTGAGGGTGACCGGCAGCTCCGCCAGCGGGGCGAGGGAACCGAGCATCACCGCCCGGCCGACGCCGCGAGAGCGGAAGGCCTCGGGCGTGCCGACCCAGTAGTGACTGCCGAAGCCGTCTTCGACGAACGTGACGCACGCCCCGGCGACCTCGCCGTCGAGCCGTGCGACGAACACGGCGACCCCCGGCTGTTCGAGGATGGCCATGGGGAACATCTCACCCGGCCGGAACCGCGCCAGTTCGAAACCCTCGATCACGGCACTTTCCGCCGCGCGCAGCTCCGCCTCCTCGACCACCCGGGTCACCGCCATGGCGGGTTCGGCGACCGGGGCCGGCGGGCGCAGCATGACGGGCATCTGCCAGCTGCGCATCTCCCCCAGGTGGTTCAGGTCGGTGGCGCTGAAGGGATCTTCGGCGTCCACCGGGCCCGTTGCCCGCTCGGCGAGCTCGGTGATCTCCGCCACCTCGTCGGTGGATCACCTCGTGGCCGCGGGAAAGACCGGTCGCGGCCCAGAACTCGCTAATCTCGCGCTCATGGACATTCGCGTGCTGCCCTACGATCACCCCGACGCGGCGAAGCTGCTGGCCGAAGCCCAGCTCGAGCTGACCGCCCGGTACGGCAGTGAAGACGAGACGCCGATGGACGCGGCGCAGTTCGCCTCGCCGAGGGGACTGTTCCTGGCCGCCTACCTCGACGACGTCCCGGTCGCGTGCGGCGCGTGGCGATCGCACGACGGTCCTGAGCCGTTGGTGCCCGGTGACGCCGAGATCAAGCGCATGTACGTGATGGCTTCGGCGCGAGGACGCGGGCTCGCACGGGGCCTCCTCGCCGAGCTGGAGCGGACGGCCGCCGAGGCCGGACGGCGGCGCATGGTCCTGGAGACGGGGGACAAGCAGCCGGAAGCCATCGCTCTGTACGAGTCGGCGGGCTATCGGGAGATGCCGGGTTTCGGGTACTACAAGGACGAACCGGAAAGCATCTGCTACGCGAAGTCGCTGATTTAGGGAGAACACATGCCGATCTACGCACTGGGTGATCGCGAACCCTCGATCCACCCGGACGCCTACGTCCACCCCGACGCGACGGTGATCGGCGACGTCCGGATCGCGGCGTTCGCGTCGGTATGGCCGCAGACGGTGCTGCGCGGCGACTTCGGCTACATCGAGATCGGCGAGCGGTCCAACGTCCAGGACGGCTGTGTCCTGCACTGCACCCGGAACGAACCGACGGTGATCGGGAACTCCTCCGCCGTCGGGCATGCCGTGCACATCGAGGGCGCGCGAATCGGCGAGGGCTGCCTGATCGCGTCGGGATCGGTGGTGCTGAACGGAACCGTCGTCGAGGACGGCGGGATGGTCGGCGCGGGCGCGGTTCTCTCCTATGGGTCCCATGTGGACAGCGGGCAGATCGCGCTCGGCGTCCCGGCGAAGACGCGGCCGAACACGTCGTTCGGGCCGGACATGATCAAGCTCGTCGTCGACGGATATGTCGAGCGTGCGGCCCTTTTTCGTAAAGAACTCCGTCGGGTCGAACTCGGGCGCCTGGACCGACGTGAGTAAGCTCGCACGCCGTGACCGCACGACCGCTGCAGGACATCGTCGAAGCAGGCTGGGCGCAGGCCCTCGAACCGGTGGCGCCGCAGGTCGCCGCGATGGGGGAGTTCCTCCGCGCGGAGATCGCCGCGGGCCGGACCTACCTCCCGGCCGGGGAGCACGTGCTGAGGGCTTTCCAACAGCCGTTTCACGACGTGCGGGTGCTGATCGTCGGGCAGGACCCGTACCCGACGCCAGGGCACGCGGTCGGGCTGAGCTTCTCGGTGGCGCCGGACGTCCGGCCGATCCCGAAGAGCCTGATCAACATCTACAAGGAGTACTGCGAGGACCTCGGGCACCCGTTGCCGTCCAATGGTGACCTGACGCCGTGGGCCGAGCAGGGTGTGCTGCTGCTCAACAGGTCGCTGACGGTGCAGCCCGGGAAATCGAACTCGCACCAGGGCAAGGGCTGGGAAGCGGTCACCGAGCAGGCCATCAAGGCCCTCGCCGCGCGGGACGAGCCGATGGTGGCGATCCTGTGGGGTCGCAACGCGCGGAACCTGAAGCCGATGCTGGGGAAGGTGCCGTGCATCGAGTCGGCCCACCCGAGCCCGCTCTCGGCGCACGCCGGATTCTTCGGCTCGCGTCCGTTCAGCCGGGCGAACCAGCTGCTGGAGCAGCAGGGCTCCGCCCCCGTGGACTGGAAGCTCCCCTAGCCCCTCACCCCCGCGTTCAGTCCTCTGAATGCGGTACTTGCACGCGCAACTACCGCATTCAGAGGACTAAACGCCCATAAAAAATGGCGGATGCTCCGAAGAGCACCCGCCATTTCCCAAAAACCCGGCTCAGCCGCGAACGACCTTGCCCGCCTTGATGCACGAGGTGCAGGCGTTCAGGCGCTTGCGCTGGGACAGACCGATCTTGGCGTGAACAGTCTGGATGTTCGGGTTCCACCGGCGGTTGGTACGCCGGTGGGAGTGCGAGACCGACTTGCCAAAGCCCGGTCCCTTGCCACAGACGTCGCACACGGCAGCCACGTCGAACTCCTCTGGATCTGGGACAAAGAATGACGCGCCCAGCATGCTGGGCAACTCGACCATAGTAACCAGTGGCTCAGCGGCCTCCGGCACCGGGTCGATACCCTCGCTGGAACAGGTAGGAGGTTACGGGGTGCGGGTGCTGGACGTGGCGGCGGTGTCGGCCTGGTCGGCGGCCTGTGTGCACAGCTTGGCGGTACTGCGGCCGTCGATCGACGGCATCAACGTCTACCCGGTCGCCGACTCCGACACCGGCTCCAACCTGCTGTTCACCATGACCGCCGCCCGCGACGCGCTGGCCGGGACCGAGCCGGAGGACACCGCCGAGGCGCTGTCGGCCTTCGCCAAGGGCGCGGTGGCCGCGGCCAAGGGCAACTCCGGCGTGATCATGTCGCAGGTCGTCCGCGGTATCGCCGAGACGGCGGCGGCCAGGGAACTCGACGGGCCGGGGCTCGCGGCGGCGCTCGAATGCGCCGACAAGGCGGCCACGGGGGCGGTGAGCCGTCCGGTCGCCGGAACCATCCTCACCGTCCTCCACACCGTCGCCGCCGCCGTCCGCGACGCGACCGGGTCACTCGAAGAGGTGGCCGCGACGGCGGCGAGCGTCGCCGCCGAGGCACTGGAAGAGACCCCGAAACAGCTTCCCGTCCTGGCCGTGGCCGGGGTGGTCGACGCGGGCGCCCGCGGCCTCGTCGCGGTCCTCGACGCCCTTTCCGGCGTGCTCTCCGGCGGCGTCACCGAACCGGAGCATCCGCTCGAAGCGCATCACCACCACACGATCGAGGCGCCGACCGCCTGGGAGGTCATGTACCTCCTCGACGGCGTCGACGAGGAAAGCCTCCCCGCCCTGCGCAAGACCCTCAGCGGGCTCGGCGACAGCGTCACCGTCGCGGGTGACGGCGCGGGCGGCTTCGCCGTCCACGTGCACTGCGCGGACATCGGCGCGGCGCTGGAGGCCGGAATCGAGCTGGGCCGTCCTCGAAAAGTCCGGGTCGAGCCACTGATCACGCCGACGCCGGTCGAGGTCGGCGGCGGGATCGATCGTTCGGTGGTCGCGGTGGTCCACGGCGGGCCGCTGGCGGAGCTGCTACGTGCGGAGGGCGTCGCGGTGCTGTCCGTGCCGCAGGGGGTCTCGCCGACGGTCGAGGAGATGCTGGGCCTGATCAACGAGGCCGCCGGGCATCACGTCACCGTCCTCCCCGGCGGCCATCGGCTGACCGCGGCGGCGGACGCGGCGGCGGGCCACGCGATGGCCGCCGATCGCGACGTCGTCGTCATCCCGTGTGTCTCGCCGGTCCAGGTACTGGCCGCGCTGGCCGTGCACGATCCGGACCGCCGCACCAACGACGACGTGGTCGCGATGGCCGAAGCGGCCGCCGCGACCAGGCGTGGCGAACTGCGGATCGCGCAGGAGGAATCGCTAACCTGGGTGGGCAGGGCGCAGGCCGGTGACGTCGTCGGCCTCGTGGACGGCGAGGTCGTGTTGATCGAGCCCGCGCCCGCCTCGGAGACGAACCTGGTCGCGGCCGCGGTCAGCGTGCTGAACCGGATGCTGGCCCTCGGCGGGGAACTGGTCACCGTGCTGACCGGGGTCGACGCGCCGGTCCGGCTTCCCGGTGAGCTCGCCGATCAGCTCCGCCTGGAACATCCCGAGATCGAGCTGACGAGTTACGCCGGCGGACAGTCCGACGCCGTGCTGCTGATGGGGGTGGAGTGACCGCATGACCAACCTGCGCGCGGACCTCAAGCTGGTCGTGGGCGCGGCGACGGCGAAGGCACTCGCCAACGGCCTCAAGATCGAGACGGTCAGCGACCTGCTGCGCCACTATCCGCGCCGCTACGCCGAACGTGGCCAGCTCACCGACATCGCCGGACTCGAACTCGGTGAGCACGCGACCGTGATGGCGCGGATCGAACGCGTCACCAAGCGCCGGATGAAGTCGCGCAACGGCACCCTGCTGGAAATGGTGATCACCGACGGCAAACGCCGTCTTCAGTGCACCTTCTTCAACCAGGCCTGGCGCGAAAAGGAACTCGCCCCCGGCAAGAACGGTCTCTTCGCGGGCAAGGTCACCGCCTTCCGCGACGTCCTGCAGCTGGCGAATCCCGAGTACGAACTGTTCGACGCCGAGCGGCAAGCGGAGGCGATGGACGACTTCCTCGCCGAGATCATCCCGGTCTACCCGGCGGCGCAGGGGATCCCGACCTGGGTGATCGCCAAGGCCATCCGGCAGGTGCTGGACGTGCTGGAGGTCGACGAGGACCCGATGCCGACGGAGCTGCTGGCCCGGTACGGCCTGCCCAGCCTGGAAAGCGCGCTCCGCGGCATCCACCGCCCGTCGAGCTGGGAGGCGCTGAACTCCGCGCGCCGCAGGCTCAAATGGGACGAAGCCATGGCGGTGCAGCTGATCTTCGCGCAGCGGCGGCACTCCCTGGTCTCCCGGCCCGCGAAAGCCTGCCCGCACACGGAGGGTGGCATCCTCGCCGCCTTCGACAAACGGCTCCCGTTCGAGTTGACGGCGGGGCAACGCGAGATCGGGGAAGAGATCGCCCGCGACCTCTCGACCGAGCATCCGATGAACCGGTTGCTGCAGGGCGAGGTCGGTTCGGGCAAGACCGTGGTCGCGCTGCGCGCCATGCTGCAGGTCGTCGATTCCGGACGGCAGGCGGCGATGCTGGCGCCGACCGAAGTGCTCGCCGCGCAACACGCGCGCTCGCTGCGCGAGATGCTCGGCGACCTCGGGCAGGCAGGCGAACTCGGCGGCGCGGAGAACGCGACGCGCGTGACCCTGCTGACCGGTTCGATGGGCGCCAAGGAACGTAAGAAGGCTTTGCTGGAGACGGTCAGCGGCGAGGCCGGGATCATCGTCGGCACGCACGCGCTCATCCAGGACACGGTGTCCTTCGCGGACCTCGGCCTGGTGGTGGTCGACGAGCAGCACCGCTTCGGGGTCGAGCAGCGGGACGCGCTGCGCTCCCGCGGTGCCGACGAGACCAGCCCGCACGTGCTGGTCATGACGGCGACGCCCATCCCGCGCACGGTCGCGATGACCGTCTACGGCGATCTGGAGATCTCCGCGCTGCGCGAGATGCCGGTCGGGCGGTCACCGATCAAGACGTCGGTCGTGCCGGTCGCGGAGCGGCCTGCCTGGCTGGACCGGGCTTGGCAGCGGGTCCGTGAGGAATGCGGCAAGGGGCATCAGGCCTATATCGTCTGCCCGCGGATCGGTGACGAACCGGCGTCGGACAAGGGTGACAAGCGGCCGGCGCTCGCGGTCCTCGAAGTCGCGCCCGAACTGGCCGAAGGTCCGTTGAAGGGACTCAAGATCGGGGTCCTGCACGGCCGGATGCCCAGCGACGAAAAGGACGCCGTGATGCGGGCGTTCTCCGCGGGCGACCTGGACGTCCTCGTCGCGACCACCGTGATCGAGGTCGGCGTGAACGTGCCGAACGCGACCGCGATGGTGATCATGGACGCGGACCGGTTCGGCATCAGCCAGCTGCACCAGTTGCGCGGCCGGGTCGGCCGGGGCAGCGTGCCGGGGCTGTGCCTGCTGGTCACCGAAACCCTGGACGGGACGACGACCCGTGAGCGGCTGGCGGCCGTCGAGTCCACAACGGACGGTTTCGAACTGTCCAGAATGGACCTCGAACTCCGCCGCGAGGGCGACATCCTCGGCGCCGCGCAGTCCGGCAAGAAATCGACGTTGAAACTGCTGTCACTCCTGCGTGACGAGGACGTCATCGCCGAGGCGAGGGCCCGCTCGTTGGAAATCGTCGAAAAGGATCCGGCCTTGGGGAATTTCCTGGGGCTCGCGCATATGATCGCCGACGTCGTCGACGAAGACCGCGTGGAGTATCTGGAAAAAAGCTGACATCGGGATCTCTGCCCGATCGGACCTTGTCGGCGGGCGGGGGCGAGGCGTTCCCTTGTTCTGCACAGTCTCGGCTGTGCGAGCGAGGGAGGCGGCGAATGACGTCAGCGGTGCGGGTCCAGCTGGGTGAGGACGGGGCCGACGCCGAACGGGTCGATCAGCTCACGGGATACCTCCGCGGGGAACTGATCGAACGCGGTGTCGCCGATGTCAAGGCGCTGCCTGCCGGTCCGGCTCCGCCCGGCTCGCGCGGATTCGACGTCGCCACGGTCGGCGGGCTGCTGGTCACGCTGGGGCAGTCGGCGGGCGGACTGCGCGCGATCGTCGCGACCGTGCGGGAATGGCTCTCGCGCGGTGGCCGGGTGAAGCGCACGGTGCGCCTGGAGATCGACGGTGACGTGCTGGAGCTGTCCGAAGCGACCCTCACCGACCAGGACAAACTCGTCGACCTCTTCGTGAGCAGGCATTCGGGATCATGACCGGCGAACGGCGTGCCCTGATCATCGCCAACGGGGAATACGACAACCCCGGGTTGAGCGCGTTGCGGTCCCCGGCCGCCGATGCCGAGGCGCTCGCCGAAGTCCTCGCCGACCGCGACATCAGCGAGTTCGACGTCCAGGTGGTACGGGACGAAACCGCGCACGTGATCGCGAGCCGGGTCGAGGATCTGTTCGCCGACAGCGCGCCGGACGACGTCCTGCTGGTGCACTTCTCCTGTCACGGCTTGAAAAGCGAATCGGGCGAGCTGTTCTTCGCCGCCCGCAACACCCGGCCGGAGCGGCTGGCGTCGAGTGCCGTGCCCGCCGATTTCGTCCAGCGCTGTATGCGGATGAGCCGGTCGCGCAGCATCGTCTTGCTGCTGGATTGCTGCTACGGCGGCGCTTTCAGCCAAGGGGTCGCGGTGCGCGCCTCCGGCGAGGCTGGAGTTCTCGACGCCTTCCCCGGCGGCGGTTTCGGCGGCCGCGGCCGCGCGGTGATCACCGCGTCGAACTCCATCGAGTACGCCTTCGAAGGCGATCACCTCGCCGACGACCACGCCCGGCCGTCGGTGTTCACCTCGGCACTGGTCGACGGGCTCCGTACCGGGGACGCGGACCGCGACGAAGACGGCTGGATCGCGCTCAGCGAGCTTTACGACTACCTGTTCGACAGCGTCCGCGAGCGGAACCCGAACCAGACGCCCAGCCGCGACATCGAAATGCAGGGCGAGCTCTACCTGGCCAGGAGCAGACGCCGCCGGATCAAACCGTCTCCCGTCCCGGCCGATCTGCGCGCGGCGAGCGAGGATCCGAACATGTTCACCCGCCTCGGCGCGGTGACGGAACTCCAGCGACGGCTCACGAGCGAGAACCTCTCCGTCGCGATCGGCGCCCACGAAGTCCTCACCACGATGGCGCAGAACGACATCCAGCACATCGCCGACGCGGCGAGCACGGCGCGGGAGGAAGCGCGGGTGCGCACCGAGCCCGAGGTGCTGCGCTTCGGCCAGGTCGTCCGAGGAACGCGGCCGGTAGCGAGGATCCGGCTCGCCGGGCCGCCGATCGCGCGAGCCTGCCGGTTCGCGTCGTCGCATTCCTGGCTGCAGGTGACCGAAGTCGCCGACGGGGCCGAAGTCTCACTGGACCTCGTGGAGGTCGGGCCGTTCGACGGCCGGGTCACCGTGACCGGACCGACCGGGGAGGTGGAGGTACGGGTCGAGGGCGAGGTCGTCCAGGAACCGGAACCCGTGCCGGCTCCCGAGCCCGAACCCGCGTCCGTCGCGGAACCCGAGCCCGTGCCGGAACCGGTTCACGCTCCCGCACCGACGCCCGTCCCGCACCCCATGCCGCCCGCCGAGACCGTGACCCCCCGGGTGAAGCCTGACCCGTTCGCCATCGCCGCCGCCTTGTTCGCGTTCGCGGCCGTGGTGTACCTAATGATCATCTCGTTCTCGCTCAGCAGCAGCGTGGAGGACTTCTTCGAGGATGGCGGCTGGACCGTCATGCCCCTAGTCGCCCTCGCGGCCGGGGCGGGGATCGCGATGTTCCCGGCGAGAACCCGCCGGATGACCGGGCCGGGGTTGGTGTGCGGGCTGGCGCTGCTCTCGATGATTCCGTTCGGCCCTGGTGCACTCGTACTCTCGAGCGGCTGTCTGCTCATCGCAGCCATCTGCGCGCTGGTGTCGATGCGCCGTGACCGGAGTTTTCGGCTGGGGCTGGCAAAACCGCGAGGCGGCCTCACCGTGGCGGCGCTGGCTTCCGGGATCGGCGGCGCGGTCGGTCTCGTAGTGGAGGCGATCGAGCTCCTCGACTACTCGTCGAGCCGGGCCGACGAGGCCGCGATCTACCTCCTGGTGTCGATGCTTCTCCTGATCGGGACCGTGCTCGGCGCGTTTCTGCGGCCGGCGGCGTTCGGGGTCGCCTTCCTCGGCGGCGTGGCAGGAGGCGGTGTCGTCAGGGTGTGCATGCTCATCTACGCGCTCCCGAGCAGCTCGCACGTGACCGGGGCGGGCTGGGCGATCGCACTGGCGATGGTGATCACGCTCGCCGTCGTCACCGCCTTCGCCGCGCGCAAGGCGACGGCGAAGAACTGACGATGGTCACGATCCGGCCCGCGACCGTCGAGGACGCCTGGCCCATCGCCGAGGTGAACGTCCGGTCATGGCAGTCGGCGTACCAGGGCCTGCTGCCCGAGGTCTACTTGCGCGATCTGTCGGTCGAGGGCAGGGCCGCCCGCTGGCAGCGGATCCTCGCCGATCCCGCCAACCAGGGCGACATCCTGGTCCTCGTCGAGGACGGGGCCCTCCTCGGTTTCACCGCCGTCGACCGGATCCGCGGCGAACTGCGCGCGATCTACCTCGCGCCGGAGCGCTGGGGCACGGGACTGGGCAGGCTGCTGCACGACACCGCCGTCGCCGCCCTGCGGGACGCGGGGCATCGCGAGGCGACGCTCTGGGTGCTCGACACCAACGAACGCGCCCGGCGGTTCTACGCCGCCGCGGGCTGGGTGCCGGACGGGGCGAAGAAATCCGACACCATGCCCGGCGAGGACGTCCTGCTTTCCGAGACGCGCTACAGGATCGACCTCGTCAGCGGGTGAACCAGGCGCGTTCCTCGGGTTTGTTGAGCGTGACGATGATGCCGATGGCGATGCCCATCCCGATCAGCTGAGTGATCGGGCCGCCGCTGATCAGCCCGATCACCGCGATTACCACGTTCAGTCCCTCCACGACGATGACCGCCACCCGCACCCAGGGCGCCCCGCTGGAGATCCGCACCGCGCTCGCGATCAGCACGGCGGCGACCACGAAACCGAGCAGCGCCAACACCAGTGCGAGGCCCGCCTCCTCGTTGCCGTGGTCGAGTGCGTTCATCGAGACCGCGGTCACGAGGGCGCTGACGAGAATGTTGAGGACCGCCTGGAGCCAGAGAAAGCCACGGACGAATTTGAGCTGGCGCGGCATTTCCAGCGGCCGGTTCCGGACTTCTTCGGTCATGACGGCTCCCTCTCTCGACACGAGGAGAACAGTGTGGGGCCCGGATGCCGTTGGTGTTGACGGCAAAACTGACCTCCAACGGCGGCGAATGGGTGGCGCCGGGGCAGGGTCGCGGCAAAGTCGGTGTGGGGTTCTTCCTGCGCATGGCCTGCGCTGGGATGACGGTTCAGCGGCTGCTGGGATCGACGACGGAGGATTGGGACGTTGAGTGTCCCTGATCCTCCGTTGATCAACGTCAGGTCGGCCATGACCTCCGGCAGACCCCGAGCGGGGAAGAATCCGGACGTCCAACGGCCGGAATCTTCCCCGCTCATCCACCTGGTTGGGATGGGTGAACGTGTCGTGGGGTGAGGGGGTGTGTGGATTTCGGGTCATCTAACGCGCCAAAATCCACACAGTGAGGGGACACCGTCCGCCGGGACCCGGTCACCGGCACACCGCACCCCGAACAAGCATTCCCGACTTTGCCGCGACCCTGACTCTGAGGGTAGGGAAGGTGGCCTTCACGGCTTTCTCCAGAGTGATTTGTGGGCATGGCGAGGGGCCCGTCGCCTACGTGGCTGGCGGGCTCCTCGGGTGATGCGGGGTTAAGCGGTGGCGCGGTGGAGGGTGTTGCGCCTGGGTCTTCGTAGCGGATCCAGATACTGCGGTGGTGTGAACTCCGGGAGGCCGTCGGGGGCCATGCGGACTTGCCAGTCGCCGTGGTGGATCAGCCGGTGGTGAAAACCGCACAACAAGGTGAGATTCCGCAGGTCGGTCGGTCCGCCGTCGGCCCAATGATCAATGTGGTGGGCGTGGCAGTGTTTCGGCTGTCGATGGCAGCCGGGGAAGGCGCAGCCTCGGTCGCGGATGTTGAGTGCCCGTCGTTGGCCTGGGGTGACGAATCGTCGTAGCCGTCCCATGTCGAGGGGTTCCCCGGCGGCGCTCAGCACTACCGGCAGCATCAAGCAGTCGCAGGCGGCGAGGCGTGCTTCGCGGGCGGTCATTTCCCCGACGAAGTCCAGGCACGCGGTCCCGACCCCGGACTTCAACTCGTCGAGGCCGATGGTGACGTGGAGCAGCGTCCGGTAGCCGGAGGTGCCGGGCTGATCCGGGCAGGCGATCGCCAGGTCGAGGATCTCGGCGAAGGCGTCGCCTTGGCGTTCCGGTTTGGTGCGAGGGTCGGCTTGGCCGAACTCGTCCACCGGGCGTGGTTTCGCGTAGGCATCAAGCACCGCCGCAGTCCGGGCCCCGAGTTCGTCATCCAGCAGGCCGGTCAGTTTCCAGAAGCCGTCTTTGCGGCGTTCCAGCGTGACTTCCCGCGCGGGCTGGGCGGGTTCGGGGTCCTTCGGCTCCTTGCCGTCAGGATTTAGCCAGGCCAGCAGGTTTTCTTCGGCCTGTCTGAGCTGTCTCGGCCCGGCCTCGCGAGCGAGGTCGGCGAGGATCTTTTCCGCGCACTCCCGATCCTCCGCAGCCACCTCCGCCGGGATCTTCTTCAGGAACTCCAGTATCTGATCGATGCGATGGTCTCCGATCGCACCATCAGCGGCCGCCGCGGCGGTGGCGGGCGCCAACGCCGGAATCTCGGTGCCGTCCAAGGCGCGGGTCGGGTTCAACGCGATCGCACGCCGCACGATCGGCCCCGCCTCGCCACGGGTCAATCCCGCGACATCGGCGAACCACGACACCGTGGAACCATAGCCATACAAGTCTTTCGGACCACGAGACTCAATCTCCGCCAGAAACCGCCCCAACGCGGCGGAAGCCACCCGGATCACTTGCAGGGACTGCTGCACGCCATGGCCAAGCTCCAGCTTGCCAGCGCGCCACAACTCCTGCGGCAGTTCAGGAAGGAAGGTCTCGGACACCTCTCAATAATATCAAACAATGATCGAACGTGTGTTCGTAATTTTAAGCGACATTGAATCGGCCGCATTGACCACTGAAGGGTGATGTAGCCAAATCAGCCGACTACGTTGCGAGACCCCGCCTTTAGAGGCCCCGACACTTGATGCGGCGTGTTGATCTTGAATGTCCGGTGGTCGGGCAAGCACGGGCATAGGTAATCATGAAGTTTCTGACGCTACGTGATCACCTGGACTGCCCGTGCCTGCTGTGCCATCTTCCCTCATCGACAACTCGATGACCTCGCGATCGATGGCTGCATCACGAAAGCCCCCTGTGGCGGGGATAAAGCGGGTTCGTCACCGGTGGATCGCCGCAAAGGCGGCCTGAAACGCTCCGCCGCCACCGATGCCGGCGGCGTACCCGTGGGCATCTTCTCAGCCGGAGCGAATCGGCACGATTCACCCTTGCTCGATCCCACTAACAAGGCTGTCAAAGAACAAGTCGGTGCTTTACCGCATAAACCGTTGGCGCACCTGGACTCCGGCTATGACGGCCAGCCCAGCCGTGACGTGCTCACCGACCACCACCTCGACGGCGAGATCGCGAAAAAAGGCATTCCCAGCCCTATCCAGGTCGGAAAACGCTGGGTCGTGGAACGCACGCACTCCTGGATGAACAACTATGGCAAACTCCGCCGCTGCACCGACCGCGACGGCGACATCGTCGACTTCTACCTCTACCTCTACCTCGCCGCCGCGTTCGTCACCCTACGTTGCCTGATCCAGCAAGCCCGCCAGACCTACCGCTGGGACGGCCGCCCCACGACCCGCCGACTCAAATAGCCCCTATTGCCGGAGCCTTTTAGTCGACTAAACGCGAAAGACCACAAAAGCGCCTTCCCGTGCCGCCACCGCCACCGCCCGCGCCGTCACCCGTGCGTCCGCCGGCGTAACGCCTTCCCGCGACACGAAAAGCCGGTAGAACACCGGCCCGCACACCGCCCGCACCACCTCGACCGCATCGGTCCCTTCGGGGACCTCGTCTCGCGCGATGGCCCGCTCCACGATCGGCGTCATGCGTTCATGCCGGTCCTGATAGAAGCCGTGCAGCGCCTCGGCCGCTTGCGGTGACTGGAACGCCGCCAGTACCGACGCCGTCGGAAGTTCCTTCAGTGCCGGTTCGGTGAAGTACCGCACGACCTCCGCCGCCACCTCGTACAGGTCGTCTTCGATCGATCCGGTGTCGGGCGCCTTCCAGTCGTCTTCGGTGCCCATCCGCAGCGCGGCGGCGACGAGGCCGTCCGGTGACGACCATCGCCGGTACACCGTCGTCTTGTGCACTCCGGACCGCTCGGCGACCGCGTCCACGGTCAGCTCGCTGAAGCCGCGTTCGGCCAGTAGGTCGAGGGTGGCGTGCAAGACGGCGAGACGCGTGCGTTCGGTCCGGCCGCCGGGCCGCTGGGTGCCGGAGGTTGCCAATTGCTACTCCTGTTGCGTTAGTGTGCTCAGTATGTCAGACCCAGCCGAGATCGCCGAACTCGTCGGCGACGCGAAGATCGTCGCCATCGGCGAGAACAACCACCACATCCACGAGTTCGGTGAACTGCGCAAGCGTTTGCTCCAGCACCTCGTCGAACAACACGGCTTCCGCGTGATCGGCTTCGAATCCGGCTTCGCCGAGGGGAAGCTTGTCGAAGAGTGGCTGAAAGGCGGCCCCGGTGACGTCGCCGACATCGGCCGTGACGGCTTCACCTTCTCCCTCGGCGAGTCGCCCGAGGCGCACGACATGCTGACGTGGCTTCGTGAACGCGGTGACGTCCGCTACTTCGGACTCGACGTGCCGAGTTCCGCGGGCTCGCCCGTGCCGTCGCTCGACGCGGTCCGCGCCTACCTGTCCACTGTGGACGAGCCCGCCACGAGTCTTGTCGACGCGGCGATCGAGGCCACCAGCGGTTACGCGTCGGTCAGCAGCGCGGACGCGCCTGCCAAGTACGCCGCCCTCGACGCCGCCGCGAAAGACAAGGCGACCGCGGCACTCACACGGCTCAAGACGCATCTGACGTCGCTGCGTCCCGTCTACGGGAACACCGAGGCGCAAACGATCGCGGAGCATCACGCCGACGGCGCACTGCGGGTCGACACCTACCTCGCCGAGGTCGCCGCGATGATGTCCGGTGGCGCGCCCGCCCTGCAGAGCGGTTCGCGTGACCTGTACATGGCCCAAACCGTCCGGCTGATCCGGCGGCTTCACGGCGACGACACGAAGATCGTCGTGATGCTCCACAACGGACACCTCCAGCGCGTGCCGTTCTCGCCGTTCCCCGGGCTGACCGCACCTTCGGCGGGCACGCATCTGGCCGCCGAGTACGGCGACGACTACTTCGCGCTGGCGCTCACCGCGGTCACCGGCAAGACCACCGGCCTCAAGCCGGATCCGGCCGCACGACTCGGTTTCACCGTGTACGAACAGGATCTCGACGGCCCGGCCGACGGGAGCGTCGAAAGCGAAGGTCCCGGGCTGGTGGACCTCCGTGCGCGACGTGGTACCGAAGGGCCCCGGAGCATCCGGCACGCGCATATGTTCAACCCCGTCGACGTCGTCAACGCGTTCGACGCGCTCGTCTGCTTGCCGGAATCGACGGTCAGTGGCCACATCGGACAAGACGAACCGAACGGGTGACACTCCGGGGTTGCCGCTCCCGGGGGACAGGCGTAGAGCCAAGGCATGATCATTCGACTGGTACGAGTCATGGCCGCGCTGGCCCTCTTGCTCTTCCTGGCGCAGCCTGCCTCCGCGACGGAAGTCCAGCAGAACCCGCCGAACTGGGGACTGGACCGGATCGACCAGCGAACGGGCCTCGACCAGCTCTATCACTACGAGACCGACGCCAAGGACGTCACGATCTACGTGATCGACAGCGGGGTCGACGCGGCGCATCCGGACTTCGGCGGGCGGGTGAAGCCCGGTAAGGACTTCCTCGACGGCGGCACCGACACCTCCGACACCAACGGTCACGGCACCTATCTGGCCGGGGTCGCCGCGTCGAAGACCTTCGGCGTCGCCAAGGGCGCGCAGATCGTCCCTGTCCGGGTGATCGACGCACAGGGCGGCGGCGCGACGGACAAGATCATCGCGGGTATCGACTGGGTGACGCAGAACGCGCGGCAGCCCGCCGTCGCCGTCCTCGGCATCGGCGGTGCGCCGAACGACCAGCTCGACGCCGCGGTCCGCGCGCTCGCGGCGGTGATCCCGGTCGCCCTCCCGGCGGGTGGTGAGGCCACCGACGCGGGGCAGTTCTCCCCCGGCCGGGTGACCGAAGCGCTCACGGTCGGCGCGACCGACGCCAGCGACCAGGTCGGCTCGGCGTCGAACTACGGCGAGGTCGTCGACCTGTTCGCCCCCGGTGTCGACGTGCCGGGACCCAACGCCGGGGGCAGCGGCGGCAAGGTACTGAGCGGGACGTCGTCGGCCGCCGCGCATGTCGCCGGGGTGGCCGCGCTGTACCGGAGCCTGCACCCGGGCGGCTCGGCGGCGGACGTCGCCAAGGCGCTTGTCGACGGCGCCGCGGTCGACGTCCTGACCGGTGTCCATGAGGGCACCGGGAACCGGTTGCTGCAGAGTCCGGGTACGCAACTCAAGCGGGGATGATGTCCATCACCTGGGCAACGGCTCCCGCCCTCCGGGAGCGAACAGGTAACGTGCCTCACCTACCGATCCGATGATGGGAAGGACCGGCATGTTCCGCAAGGTACTGGTCGCCAACCGGGGTGAGATCGCCATCCGCGCGTTCCGCGCCGGATTCGAGCTCGGCGCGGGCACGGTGGCTGTGTTCCCGCACGAAGACCGCAATTCGCTCCACCGGCTGAAGGCCGACGAGGCCTATGAGATCGGCGAACCCGGTCATCCGGTGCGGGCCTATCTGTCGGTCGAGGAGATCGTGGCGGCCGCCAAGAAGGCGGGCGCGGACGCCGTTTACCCCGGCTACGGCTTCCTCTCCGAGAACCCCGACCTCGCGCGCGCGTGCGAAGAAGAAGGCATCACCTTCGTCGGGCCGAGCGCGGACATCCTCGAGCTGACCGGGAACAAGGCCCGCGCGGTCAAGGCCGCACGCGAGGCCGGAGTGCCGGTGCTGGGCTCGTCCGAACCCTCCTCCGACATCGACGCGCTGGTGGCCGCGGCCGAGGAGATCGGCTTCCCGGTCTTCGTGAAGGCCGTCGCCGGCGGTGGCGGGCGCGGGATGCGCCGCGTCGGGGACCCGGCACAGCTGCGCGAGTCCATCGAGGCCGCCGCGCGCGAGGCCGAGTCGGCCTTCGGCGACCCGACGGTGTTCATCGAGAAGGCCGTCGTCGAGCCCCGCCACATCGAGGTCCAGATCCTCGCCGACGGCGAGGGCAACGTGATTCACCTCTTCGAGCGCGACTGCTCGGTCCAGCGGCGGCACCAGAAGGTGATCGAGCTGGCCCCCGCGCCGAACCTGCCGTCCGAGTTGCGGGACCGGATCTGCGCGGACGCGGTCAAGTTCGCCCGCCAGATCGGTTACCGCAACGCCGGCACCGTCGAGTTCCTGCTCGACAAGGACGGCAACCACGTCTTCATCGAGATGAACCCGCGGATCCAGGTCGAGCACACGGTGACCGAGGAGGTCACCGACGTCGACCTCGTCCAGTCGCAGCTGCGCATCGCCTCCGGCGAGACACTCGACGACCTCGGGCTCTCGCAGGACAAGGTGTACCTGCGCGGTGCCGCCCTGCAGTGCCGCATCACCACCGAGGATCCCGCCAACGGGTTCCGCCCGGACACCGGGATGATCAGCGCGTACCGCTCGCCCGGCGGTTCCGGCATCCGCCTCGACGGGGGGACGGCGTTCGCCGGCACCGAGATCAGCGCGCACTTCGACTCGCTGTTGGTGAAGCTCAGCTGCCGCGGCCGCGACTTCAAGACCGCCGTCGGCCGCGCCCGCCGCGCCGTCGCCGAGTTCCGGATCCGCGGGGTGGCCACGAACATCCCGTTCCTGCAGGCCGTCCTCGACGATCCGGACTTCCGCGAAGGCCGGGTCACGACGTCGTTCATCGAGGAGCGCCCGCATCTGCTCACCGCGCGCCACTCGGCCGACCGCGGGACCAGGCTGCTGACCTACCTCGCCGACAAGACGGTCAACAAGCCGCACGGCGAGCGTCCGCGCACCCTCGAACCCCAGGTCAAGCTGCCGAAGCTGGCCAAGGACCTCGAACCGGCCCCCGGGTCGAAGCAGAAGCTCACCGAACTCGGCCCGGACGGCTTCGCGCGGTGGCTGCGGGAGTCGCCGACCATCGGGGTCACCGACACGACCTTCCGTGACGCGCACCAGTCCCTGCTCGCCACTCGCGTGCGGACCAAGGACCTTCTCGCCGTCGCGCCGGTGGTCGCGCGCACCACGCCGCAGCTGCTCTCGTTGGAGTGCTGGGGTGGTGCGACCTACGACGTCGCGTTGCGGTTCCTCGCCGAGGACCCGTGGGAGCGGCTGGCGAAGCTGCGGGAAGCGGTCCCGAACATCTGCCTGCAGATGCTGTTGCGCGGCCGCAACACCGTCGGTTACACGCCGTACCCCACCGAGGTGACCCATGCCTTCGTCGAGGAGGCGACGGCGACCGGTATCGACATCTTCCGGATCTTCGACGCGCTGAACGACGTCGAGCAGATGCGTCCGGCGATCGAGGCCGTGCGCGAGACCGGATCCGCCGTCGCCGAGGTCGCGCTCTGCTACACCTCGGACCTGTCGGACCCGGCCGAGAAGCTGTACACCCTGGACTACTACCTCAGGCTGGCGGAGCAGATCGTCGGCGCGGGGGCGCACGTCCTGGCCATCAAGGATATGGCGGGCCTGCTGCGGGCACCGGCGGCGGCACGGCTGGTTTCCGCGCTGCGCAAGGAATTCGACCTGCCGGTGCATATCCACACGCACGACACGGCGGGTGGCCAGCTGGCCACCTACCTCGCCGCGATCCAGGCGGGCGCGGACGCCGTCGACGGCGCTGTCGCCTCCATGGCGGGCACGACGTCGCAGCCGTCGCTGTCGGCGCTCGTCGCCGCCACCGACCACTCGGACCGGCCGACCGGGCTGGACCTGCAGGCCATCGGCGACCTGGAGCCGTACTGGGAGAGCGTGCGCAAGATCTACGCGCCGTTCGAGGCAGGGCTCGCCTCGCCGACCGGACGCGTGTACCACCACGAGATCCCGGGCGGGCAGCTGTCGAACCTGCGCACGCAGGCGATCGCGCTCGGCCTCGGCGAGCGGTTCGAGGACATCGAGGCGATGTACGCGGCCGCCGACAAGATCCTCGGTCACCTGGTGAAGGTCACGCCTTCGTCCAAAGTGGTCGGTGACCTCGCGCTGCACCTCGTGGGCGCGGGCGTCTCTCCGGAGGACTTCGAGGCGGAGCCGAACAAGTTCGACATCCCGGACTCGGTGATCGGCTTCCTGCGCGGTGAGCTGGGCGACCCGCCCGGCGGCTGGCCGGAACCGTTCCGTACCAAGGCCCTCGAAGGCCGCGCGCAACCGAAGCCGGTGCAGGAACTGTCCGAAGAGGACCGCAAGGGGCTGGCCGAGAACCGCCGTTCGACGCTGAACCGCTTGCTGTTCCCCGGGCCCACGAAGGACTTCGAGGCACACCGCGAGCAGTACGGTGACACCTCGGTGCTGCCGTCGAAGGACTTCTTCTACGGGCTGCGTCCGGGCGAGGAGTACTCGGTCGACCTGGAGCAGGGTGTCCGGCTGCTGATCGAGCTGGAGGCCATCGGCGAGGCCGACGAGCGCGGCATGCGCACGGTGATGGCCACGCTCAACGGCCAGCTGCGCCCGATCCAGGTCCGCGACACCTCGATCGCGTCCGACATCCCGGCGACGGAGAAGGCCGACAAGTCCGACCCGAAGCAGATCGCCGCGCCGTTCGCCGGTGTGGTCACGCTGCAGGTGTCCGACGGTGACGAGGTCGAAGCCGGTGCGACGGTCGCGACCATCGAGGCGATGAAGATGGAGGCGTCGATCACCGCGTCCACGGGCGGCAAGGTGTCGCGGCGCGCGATCAACGCCGTCCAGCAGGTCGAGGGCGGAGACCTGCTGCTCGTCCTGGAGTAACCCCCGATGCATTTCGTCCTCTAAGTGCGGTACTTGCGTGAGCAACTACCGCACTTAGAGGACTAATTGCGGTGAGGTGAGGCCGGGGGCGCACTAACCTGGGCCGGGTGCTGATCAACGCCGTACCCCAGTTTCAGGGCGCGCTGACCGAGCGTGCGCCGGAGTTGCCCGAAGGCTGCGTCGCGCTCGCCGAACTGGCGGGCCACGTGCTCGGCGTGCCGGTGCACCACATCCGGCAGACTCGCGAGACCTCACCCGTGGTCGACGGCGTCGCCAACCGCGCGGTCCTCACCGGCGAGAACCGGGCCGCGCAGCTCGCCGCGCTGGAGGCGCCCGGCGGGCCGGTGCTCACCATCGGCGGGGACTGCGGCGTCGAACTCGTCCCGATCGGCGTCGCCCGCCACCGGTTCGGGTCCGGTCTCGGCGTCGCCTGGTTCGACGCCCATGCCGATCTCAACACCGCTCAGACCTCGCCGTCGGGCGCGTTCCACGGCATGGTGCTGCGGTCGCTGCTCGGCGAGGGCGACCCGGAGTTCGCCGCCGACCCGCCGATCGAACCCGGCCGCGTCGTGCTCGCCGGTACCCGGGTCTTCGACGAGGCGGAGCGGGCCGTGGTCGACCGTGGGCTCGTGGTGGAGACCGCCGATCTCGCCGCCGGGCTGGCCGGCGCGGACAAGGTGTACGTCCATCTCGACCTCGACGTGCTCGACCCGGGGGAGTTCGACGGCTTGAACTACCCGGAGCCAGGTGGCTTGACGATCGAGCGCCTGGTGACGATGCTTCGCGGGCTGAGCGGTTTCGAGGTCGTCGGCGCGGGGATCACCGAATGCGCCGGGACCGAGGTCCGCGGTCTCGAGCCCGTGATCGAGGCTCTCGGGGAGTTGCTCACCGGAAAGCAGTGACGCTCCGTCACGGCGGTATCCCTTTCGGCCGTTCGTACGTACCGCGCGAGGCGTTTGCCGGGTATTTGTCAGCAAAGCGGCAAGAGACCGCGTGATTTTGTCACACGGTGACAAGAAATCGGTTTCTTCTGCGAAAGGTGACACATTCACGGCCACATCTCCGATGTGTTCGTTGTCACCTCACGACGAACGTGGGATGTCAGGACGCTGGGCGGAGCAAAGGAGCTGCGATGTCGGTGGAGCGCGGAATCGAACACGCTGCGCAGCCTCCCGCGGCACTTCCCCGCAAGCTCGCCGACATCCTGCGCCCGGAACTGGGCAGTCTCGCCAACGAGATCGTCGACGAGATCCGGGCGACGATTCCCGCGTACGCGCGCCCGCTCGACGGCCCGTACGGGAAGTCGATCCGCGCCGGCGTCGAGTACGCGATCACGTTGTTCGTCGCGCAGATCGCGGACCCCTCCGTCTCGAAGGAACAGTCACACGAGGTCCATCACCGGCTCGGGCAGAACGAGATGCGGGAAGGCCGCAGCCTCGACACCCTCCAGTCGGCGTACCGGGTCGGCGCCCGTGTTTCGTGGCGGCGCATCATGCGTGTCGGCAGGCGCAGCGGGCTCTCGTCCGCGGTGATGTCGCAACTGGCCGACGCCATGCTCGCGTTCATGGACGAGCTGGCGTCCGTCGCGTTGGACGGCTATCTCGAAGCGAAGGCACGCACGGCTGGGGCACTGGACACGTGGCGCCGCAAGCTGCTGCACCTGGTGCTGGAAACCCCGCCCGCGCCGTCGAAGGCGATCGCGGAACTCGCGCAGCTGACCGGCTGGACGATGCCCGAACGCGCGACGCCGGTGGTGCTGCAGCCGATCGACGACACCGTCAGACCCCGGCGGCACAACGTGGTGGATTCGGACGTCCTTGCCGAACTCGACTGTGCTGAGCCGCGTCTGCTCGTATCCGGCGAGATCTCCGGTGCCCGCCTGGCCACCTTGCAGGCCGCGCTGCCGGACTACCGGCTGTCGATCGGCCCGTGCCGCCGGCTGGACTCCGTCGCCGATTCCCTCCGCTGGGCTCGCGACGCCCTGCGCCTCTCCGAACGCGGGATCATCCAGGCCCGCCGCGTGATCCGCGCCGAAGACCACCTCTCGACCCTGCTCGTGAACGCCGACACCGCGCTGACCTGCCTCCTGCGCGACCGTCTTTTCGCACCGCTCGCCGAGATGACCGGGAAGCAGCAGGAACGGCTCCTCGAAACCCTTCGCGCCTGGCTCGACAGTCAGGGCAACGTCGTCGACATCGCCGAGCGGTTGCAGGTCCACCCGCAGACCGTCCGGTACCGCATGCGGCAGTTGCAGGCGACCTTCGGTGAGCACCTGCGTGACCCGGGGGCGCGGTTCGAGATGGAACTCGCGCTGCGAGCGGGTGTCGCGCCTGCCGCGTCGTCGGCGGGATACGCGCTGCCGGAGCTGCTGCCGTCGCCGCGCACGAGTCCACAGTGGACGCCCAGCGGATCCTGAGTCGCGCGGGCGACGGCCTCAGCGGCGCGCCACCGGCGGTTCCGAGTTCGGGCACTTGCGGACGTCGTCCCAGGGCAGGCCGACCTGGTTGACCCCGACACAGGCCTGGTTACCCGTGCCCGAACTCATTCCGGTCAGCAGCGAGTCGAGGTCTTCCTTGACCCCGCAGCCGGAGAAGGCGGGCAGGGTGAAGCCTCGGTAGGCGGGCTCCGGGTCGTTCGGATCGGTACGCAGCACGCCACCGTTGAACGGGTCCCAGTTCGGCCCGCGCAGGTTCAGCACGATCGGCTCGCTGGTCATGCAGTGGTCGCCGACGTCGAGGGTGACGCCGTTGATGGTGATGTTCTTCAGTTTCCCGAAGAGTTCGAGCCGCAGGATGGCCGTCGTCGTGGTGTCCCCGTGCAACATGGTCTCGACGTCGATGACGGTGTTGCCGGTCTTGTAGTCGGTCGGCAGGAGCTCCATCGTCCCGTTGATCGGCACGAAACCGAAGCCGAGGATCTTCACCTCGCTCGCCGGCATCATCGTGGAGCCGGTGGTGCGGTGTGGAGGCTCCGGGTAGAGGTAGTAGAAGGCGTTGAAGATGAACGAGGGGGTCAACCGGACGAGCGCGCCCAGTTTCGCCACCGTCGACGTGCCCTGCGTTTCGAAGGGCTGCAAGGGAATCACGGCGATCGGCTCTGGCGCCGGCTCTTCGTTCGCGGCGCGCGCTCCGGGCTCGGGCTTCTGCCCGGATTTTCCGGGCTGCGGCTTCGCGACGTTCAGTTTCATCAGCGTGACGCGGCCCAGTTCGCTGTTCTGATCCGGAGCCTGCTTGCAGGTGATCGGTTTCAGCGGCGGATCCGCCGGTACCCCGGTCAGCGTGAGGGACGGCGCGCCCGTGGTGAGCCGGAGTTCACCGGGGAGGCTCACCACGATGTCGGGCACCTTGCCCGTCGCGACCAGTTTCAGTTCACCGGCGGCGGGCACCTTGGTCGAGGGGATCTCGAGGGTCACCGGAACCGGGGTCTTCTTGTCCTCGTGCGTGGCCGTGAGTTCGAGCGTCACCGCGCCCGCTACTTCGGTGAGGCCGGTCAGCGTGCCTTCTCCGATGGTGAAAGTGAGAGAGAAGTCCTTGACCTGTAAAGGTTTTCCAGTCGGGACGACCTTCGGCAGGGTGGCCTGGACGTCCATGGTGACCGGACGCTCGCCGACCGGATCCGCGAAGACACAGGTGTTCGTCAGGGTCTGGCGCGCAAAGGCGGCGCCCTGCAATAGCGGTGGCCTCGGCGAGGTCGCCGGATCGGTCGCGGCCGAAGAGGCCAGCGCGCCGTTCACCCCAGCGAGCAGGATCACGCCCGCCAGAACGGGAAACCTCCCGAGTGCCCGGCGAACCTGCTGCGTCATCTGGGTTCCTCTCGAATCCGGTGGTGGAGACCGTGCGGGGCGGGCGTCCCCGCCCCGCACGGATGGTTCATCAGGTGATGGTGATGGACGGGGTGAACGCCCGGTTCTGCGCCGGGTTGGTGTTCTTCACGGTGCAGTTGAAGCTCCAGGCGGTCCAGGAACCATCCTTCTTGTGGAACTCCAGCGGTGCGCTGATCGTGGTGCCCAGGCTGGCGGTCGCCGAGCCGGGCGTGCCGGCGGTGAAGGTGGGAACGCCGGTGCCCGTGTCCTGGACGATGTTGAACGTCCGCGCTCCCGGCACGTACGGGGTGACCTGTGTCGGGACGTCGAGGTTCGTCACCGTCGCCGAAGCGGGGGTGGCGTTGGTGACGGTGACCGGCATGTTCACCTTGCCGCGGACGCCGTCGTAGTTGGCGCTGTTGAGCAGCGCGTTGATGGTGGCGCTGATCGTCGCGGTGCCCGAGATGTTCGACGGCGTGAAGGTGCCGCCCGAGGCGACCGAAGCCGGTCCGTCGAACTTGGCCGTCACGTCCAGCTGCTGCTGGCCGATGGCGGGAAAGTTGCACATGTACGCGACTTTGCCCGTCGTGTAGGGGGTGAGGGCCGAGGCCGTTCCGGCGGTGAGGCCTGCGACCGCGCCGAACACGACGGCGGTGGTGGCGACACCGGCTGACAACCTGCCAAGTCTGCGGGACATACCTGTCATCTCCTTTGATCCAGTTTACGTCTCGGACGGCTTTCCCCATGCGCCTTTCGGCGATATTTTCTGATCTTTTATGCTCGACTCGAGTCGACTATCTCGGTGGTGGGGTAAACCGAGGTTACCCGCGAGTTATGTACGTAACAAGGATTCATGTCGACATGTTTCCGGGTGGGTGAGGGATCCGTTCTTTCTTGTCAGTGGGTGCTGAATGCGATTATGAAGTTTGTCCGAGGATGACAAAGCGACGGCCGATCGGCGGAATCGGGTTAACATTTCGCGTATGGCTTCAGTCAATCGACGATCCGCGACCCGGCGCGTGGCGAGTACCGCGATAGCCGTAATGATCGCCACGGTTTCCCTGTCCGGTACCGCCGACGCCGCGCCGACCGGCGAACCGCGCCCGTGGGGAAGCAACGACTACCAGCAGGGGCAGGGCACGGTGCCCGTCTCGGCGTTCGGCGCGAGCGCGGTCTCCGCCGGCGGGATCACCCATCTGGCCCTCAAGGACGGAGGTGTGGTCGCCTGGGGCAACAACAGCTACGGTCAGGCCACCGTGCCGGCCGCGGCCACGTCGGGGGTCTCGGCGATCGCCGCGGGCTGGGCACACGGACTCGCGCTCAAGAACGGCGGCGTCCTCGCCTGGGGCAACGGTTTCTACGGCCAGAACGTCGTCCCGGCCGCCGCGACGTCCGGCGTCACCGCGATCTCCACCAGCGCCTACTTCAATCTCGCCCTCAAGAACGGGGGAGTGCTGAGCTGGGGTTCGCGGACCGCCGTCCCCACCACGGTTTCCTCGGGTGTCACCGCGATCGCCGCCGGCGTCGACCACGGCCTCGCCCTCAAGAACGGCGGCGTCCTCGGCTGGGGTGGCAACTCGAAGGGGCAGATCACCGTGCCGTCGGCGGCGACGTCCGGGGTGACGGCGATCTCGGCCGGGTTCCGGCACAGTATCGCGTTGAAGAACGGCGGGGTCCTCGCCTGGGGCGACAACACCTACGGCCAGGCGACGGTTCCGCCGGAGGCGCAGTCGGACGTCGTCGCCATCGACTCCGGCTACAACCACAACGTCGTGCTGAAGGCCGACGGAAGCGTCTTCGCCTGGGGCAGCAACCTG
The DNA here is from genome assembly GCF_055598845.1 of Amycolatopsis sp. NPDC039088. Taxonomy (NCBI): domain Bacteria; kingdom Bacillati; phylum Actinomycetota; class Actinomycetes; order Pseudonocardiales; family Pseudonocardiaceae; genus Amycolatopsis; species Amycolatopsis sp. NPDC039088. The sequence goes on from NZ_JBVKAE010000025.1 coordinate 38,092, forward strand.
AAGCAGGAGAGCCGGGACACCAGCTCGGAACCGCCGATGGACATGTGGAAGTTCTCCGGCGTGTGCACTCCGGTCTACGCCGTTTCCGCTGGTGACGGCACCGGGGTCGCGCTGGTCGACCCCACGGCGCCGCAGTTCTGCTGAGGCGTTCCGCCGTTAGTGAGGGCCTCCTTGCCTACTCTGACGGTAGGGAAGGAGGCCTTCGCTACCGTCAGATGTGATCCTTGGTGACAGTGGGACGGCTGTGACATCAACGTCCCGTCTTGAAGTCCGTGAAGGCCTCCTTGAGGGACCCAGAGTCCCTCAAGGAGGCCTTCACGGACTTACCACCCACCACGCCACCTTTGCCTTACCCCTCAATAGAACGCTCATTATCACTCACGACCCTCTCCCAAAACCGCGCAAAACGCCTCAAACAGGCGTCATGGTCGTGGGAAGTGTCCCTTAAGGACAATCAAGAGTGAGCTGATCGAGGTCAGGGTGCGGTGAGGTCGCGACGATGGAGGAATCGGGACGTTGAGTGTCCCGATTCCTCCATCGTCGATCCCGTCAACGGCTGAACCGTCTCCCGGCTCTGAGCACGCGACACCCTACGGGGGTGAGTGGTAGCGGGCGGGTTGTGAAGGCCTCCTTGAGGGAATCAGATTCCCTCAAGGAGGCCTTCACGGCCCGAAAATGCCACCACGATGCTCAGCGGCACCACTCACGAGCCTTACGCCATCAGACGTTCGACTTCATGTCCAAGTTGATCGTGTTGCCCGGACCGGAGATCAACGCCCCCAGCGCGAGGTCGTTGATGAAGCAGTCCTTGAACTCCGGGATGGTGAACACGCCCGACGACGGGATGGACGGGGCGAACAGGTCGACGTTCTTCGACACCAGGGTCAGGTCGAGCGGCTTGACCGTCTTGCAGGCGCTCGGCGCCGTCGGCAGCGGGATGACCGGCCAGAACAGGCCGACCACGATGTTGTCGATCAGCATGTTCGCCTGCGAATGCGTGGTCAGGTCGCCGTTGGCCAGCGTGCCGGTGACCGGGCCGGTCGGCTCGATCCGTACGCGGGCCTTGATCTTGAAGACGCCCGAGACCAGCGAGATGTTCGCCGTCGAGGGCGGCAGGGACAGGTTGCCTCGGATCCCGACGTTGTCACCGTCGATGACGAGGGCGCCGTCGAGCTGGCCTGGGCCGAGGTCGAGGGTGCCGCCGGTCTTCTTCACCGTGGTCTTGCCGGTGACGGTGTAGGACACCGGGATCTCCACCGGATCGTCCGCGAGGGCGGGGGTGGCGGCGAGGCTGCCCGCCACGGCGATCGCGGAAGTGAGCGCTACGACCGTTCCGAGACGGCGACGGGCGGTTTTCGGGCGCGTTCGACCGAACATGGGTATCTCCTCGTTTTCTCTCCTGTTTTATAACGCGGACGAAAGGGGGATTGACCGGTTTGTCACCGGGGGACGAGCTCGGTGATGACCCAGTTTTCGCCTTCACGTTCGGCGGTGACCGAAAGCTGTGCGGCGGCCGTTGTCGACGAATTGTTGTCGGCTCTCGTCGCCGCTTGATCGAGGAATACCAGCAGCCTCGCTTTGCCACCGCCGAGTTCCTGGACCGCCGAGGACGAGACGCGGGTCGTGAGGACGAGTTTCTGCGCCGGAGCCTTTTCCCTGACCTGGGTGAACAACTGGTTGTAGGACTCCAGCGCCTTACCTCTCAGCGCCGAGGCGGCCGCCTTTTCGGTGACGTCGGTCCGGTCGTAGGAATAGGAGAAGATCTTGTTGAGCGCCACCGTCACCGCCGAGTTCACCTCGGCTGTCGCGCCGACGTCGGTGAGCGCGGTGTTGGCCGCCGACGGCGTCGCCGAGATCGACTTCGCCTCCAGCGTGAACCACACCCCGGCCGCCGCGATCACGACCGCCGCGACCAGCAGGATCAGCGGCAGCTTCGGACGGCGGCCCGGTGTTTCGGTGACCTCGTCCGTGACGGCTTCGGTCTCGGTTTCCGTCTCGGCGATGGTCTCGGCGGTGGGTTCGGTGTCGGCGGTGGCGGTCATCGCGCACCCACCGGGAGCTGGTCGAGCGCGCTGAGTTTCCAGCCTTCGCCGGTCCTGGTCAGCCCGGCGGCGAACCGGTTGCGCTTCGTCGTCGGCGCCGCGCCTTCCTTCGCCATGGTGATCTCCACCGAAGCCAGCATCTTGGCCGTTCCCGCGTGGTCGTCCAGCTCACTGATCGCCGCGTCGAGCACCTTGCCGGTCGACACCGTCGCGTCCTTGGCCAGCGTCTGCTTCGTCGCGTCGTCGGTCTTGCCCAGCTGATCGCGCAGCGGACCGGTCGACGCGGCGAGCCAGTCGGCGATGCCCTGGTCGACGCGGTGGTGGTCGAGGCTGGTCAACCGGGCGACCAGTTCACGGCCGGTCTTCAGCGCGTCGTCCCGCGAGCTCCCGTAGGTCACGGCCTCGGACCCCGTCGCGGTGAACCAGGTGTACCCGGCCCATCCGGTGAACGCGCAGGCCGCGGCGAGCACGGCGATCGCGATCTTCAGTTGCGCAGCCACAACATCTCCTCGAGGCTGGTGGACGTCGGCTGGCCGTCGGCGCCGAAGCCGCCGGGGACGGCGGCGGGCGGTACGCCGCCCTTCGGCGCGTTCTGCGAGCCGCGGACCGAACTCGGGTTGCCCTTTTCGAGCGTGCACGCGGCACCGGTGTTGAACGGCAGCGCCGAGAGTTCCCGGCTGCTGCGGACCTGCGTTTCGCCGTAGCCCTTGGTGCACGGCATCGGCTCGAAGAAGGTCAGTACCAGCCCGATCTTCCCGGTCTCGTCGATCGCCGTGTCGACCGCGGAGACCGCCTTCGGGACGTTGATCAGCAGCTGCCGGAGGCCGTCGGTGCGTGCGGAGAACACGTGCGAGGTGGTGAGCAGGTTCGCCAGCAGGATCGGCAGCCCCGGCTCGTTGTCCCGCAGCAGCCCCGAGATCTGCGTCGCCGCCTCGGGCGCGGTCGTGATCAGCTTGCGGAGGTCACCGTCCGAACGGGACAGTTGCTCCGCGAACTGCTTGGCGTTGTCACTGAACTGCCGCCACGCCTGCGACGAGTCGACCTGGGTCTTCAGCACGGTGGAGCCGTCGGTGAGCAGTTTCTCCGTCTGCGGCAGGTGGTTCGCGGCCTGCTTGGTGAAGTCGGTGGTGGAGTCCAGCAGCACCTGGAGGTTCGCGCCGGAACCGCGCAGGGCGTTGTCGAGTTCGTTGACGACGGTCCGCAGATCCTCGGTCGGCACGGACGCGGTCAGCGAGTCCAGGTCGGTCAGCAGATGCTGCACCGGAAGCGGAACGGCCGTCGCCTCCCGGGGGATGACCGAACCGTCGGCGAGGAACGGCCCGTCACCGGTGCGCGGCTGCAGGTCGACGAACTGCTCGCCGACCGCGGACCGGTTCGCCACGACGGCGCGTGAGTTCGCCGGGATCGGCGGCGCGTCGTCGTCGATCAGCAGATCCGCCTCCATCCCGCCTTCGGTGAGCCGCAGGTCGCCGACCCGGCCGACGGCGACGCCGCGGTAGGTCACCTCGCCATTGGTGAACAGCCCGCCGCCATCGGTCAGCGCGAGCTTCACGGTGTACCCGCTCGCACCGAAAAGCCGGTCGAGCCCCGCGTAGCTGGCCCCCACGAACGCCGTCGTCGCGAGCGCGATGATGACGAAGGCGATCACCTGGATCCGGACACGGATGGTGAGCATCAGCTACCTCCGGAGGGCGGTAGCGGCAGGGTCGGGAGTCCCGGCGGGACACCTTCACCGGGCGGCGGGAGTTCGACGCCCGGCGCGGGGATCATCGACGCGTAGACGTTCAGGTAGTCGCCCTTGATCCCGTCGAGGACCGCGTCGGTGAACGGGAACGTCGGCAGGATCTCCAGCGACTGCGGCAGGCTCTGTCCCGCGTCGGCCAGGCGCTTGAGGATCGGCGCGAGCGCGGTCAGATCCGCGACGAGGTCGTCCCGGCTCTTCTTGATCACGTCGACGCCGACGCCGGAAAGCCGGTCCAGCGACTGCAGCATCGAAACCAGCTGGGTGCGCTGTTCCGACAGGCTCTTGAGGCCGGGGGTGAGATCGGTGAGGGCGCCCTCGACCTGCGTCTTCCGGTTGGCCAGTGTCGCCGACAGCCGGTTGAGCCCGTCGAGCGCCGAGGTGATGTCGGAGCGGTGCGAGTCCAGGTTGGACACCAGCTGCTCCACAGTGGACAGGAACGAGCGGATCTCCTCCTCGTTGCCGTCCATCACCTTCGACAGCTCTCGGTTGATGGTCTGCAACTGGCCGATCCCACCGCCGTTGAGCAGCAGGGAAAGCGCGCCGAAGACCTCCTCGAACTCGGGGTTGCGGTTCGTGTTCGCGACGGGGATCACCCCGCCGTTGCCGAGCCTGCCTTCCGCCTTCGCCGCGCTCGGCGCGAGTTCGATGAACTTCTCACCGAGGAGGCTGGATTGCCGCAGCCGCGCGATGGCGTTGGCCGGCAGGTGGACGTCACCGTTGACCGCCAAGACGGTTTCGGCCGTCCAGCCGTCCTCGCCGAGCTTGATCGTCTCGACCCGGCCGACCGGGACGTCGCCCACCTTCACCGCCGCCTGGGGGACCAGGTCGAGGACGTCGGCGAATTGCACGGTCACCCGGTACGGATGGTCGCCGATGTCCGCGCCGCCGGGGAGCGGCAGGTCGTAGACGCCCTTGAAGTCGGAGGAACAACCGGTGAGCGCGACACAGCACGCGGCGAGCACGGCGATCGACCGTTTCGTGGCCATCAGCGCCCCCCGGTGTAGGTGTCGCCGGCGACCGGCAGCGGGAGCGGGGCGTATTCGAGCAGGTTGCCGCGGCTTTGCAGCTTCCCGGTCTTCGGGTCGACGGCTTCGAGCACGTTCGTCACCGCCAGCGGGATGGTGTCGAGGGTTTCGGCCAGCGCGGCGCGTTTGTCGACCAGCGTCCCGGTGGTCACCGCGAGCTTGTCCACATTGGACTTGATCAGTGCGCGGTTGTCGCGGATGAACTGCTGGATCTCGGCCAGCGCGCTCCCGAGACCGGTGAGCGCCTTGGCGAGTTCGTCCTTGTTCTGCGCGAGGGTTCCGGTCACCGAGGCCAGCTGCCGGTTGATCTCGCTGACGTTCCGGTCGTTGGTCGCCAGCATCGAGGTGAACCGCTGCAGTTCGTCGACGGTGGCGAAAAGGCTCTCCGAGTTCCCGGACAGGGTCCTGGCGAGATCGGCGAAGTTGCGCACGGATTCGTTGAACGGCTTCCCGTTGCCCTGCAGGTTCTTCGCGCCGGTGCGCAGCAGTTCCGAAAGCGCGCCGTCGGCGTTCGCGCCCTGGGGGCCGAGTGCCTTGGCGAGGGTGTCGAGGCTGGAGTAGAGCTGGTCGAGTTCCACCGGCGTGCCGGTGCGCTCGACCGGGATCACCGCGCCGCCGTCCAGCCGGTTCCCCGCCCGGGTGAGTTTGGTGAACTGGACGTACCGGTCGGCCACCACGCTCGGCGCGACGACCAGGACGCCCGAGTCGGCCGCGATCGGCGTCGAGCCCTCGACCGTCAGGACGACCTTGACCTGTTCCCCTTCCGGGGTCACCGATTCGACCTGGCCGACCCGGACGCCGAGCACCCGGACGTCCGATCCACTGTAGACACCGACCGCGCGCGAGAAGTACACGGTGACGCGGTCGAGCCCGCTGCCGGAGAAGATCCACCAGAGGCCGCCGACGACGACCAAGGCCAGCACGAGTGCCAGCGTGACGAACCTGCTGATCATCGGCCACCTCCCGGCATCTTCGGGGTGCACGGGTCCCGGTTCTCCGGGACGAGCCCGCACAGGTAGCTGTCCACCCAGCGTCCGTTGCCGAGCGAGTTGTTCACCACGCGGAAGTAGGGCCCGGCGAGGTCGAGACTCTTGGCGAGATTGTCGTTCTGCCGCTGCAGGATGTCGGTCACCTCTCCGAGCTGGCTGAGCGCGCCGCCGAGCTGGTCCTTGTTGTCCGCCACCAGGCCCGACAGCTGAGTGGCGAGCTCTTGCGAGCCGGTCAGCAGGTCGTGGATCGCCTGCCGCCGGTTGTCCAGCTCGGTCAGCAGGAGGTTGCCGTCCGCGAGGAGCTTGGCGAAGTCGTCGTTCGAGTTCGCGAGCGTCGTGGTGAGGCCGTGCGCGTTGGACAGCAGGCTGGCGAGTTCGTTGTCCCGCGACGACACGGTCTTCGACAGCGACGTCAGCCCGTCGAGTGCCTTCCGGATGTGCTCCGGCGAATTCTTGAACGTGTCGCTGAGCGTGGTGAAGCTTTCCGCGAGCTGACCGGTGTCGATCGCGCCCGCGGTGTCGGCCAGCCCGTTGAACGCCTCGGTGACGTCGTAGGGGGTCACGGTCCGGGTGCGCGGGATGGTCTGCTTCGGGTTCTGCACCGTCTCGCCGGTCGGGCGCAAGGCGAGGAACTTCCGGCCGAGCAGGGTCTTGATCTTGATCTCGGCGGCGGTCTTGTCGCCGACCCACGCGTCCTTGACCCGGAAGCTGACCAGTACGTGGTCTTCGGCCAGCTCGACGGCGCTCACCTCGCCGACCTTGATCCCGGCGATGCGGACCTCGTCGTCGGCCTGCAAGCCTGCCGCTTCGGAGAATTCCGCCTGGTAGGTGGTTCCGGCGCCGATGATCGGGAGGTTCTCGTAGTTCAACGTCGCGACCAGCAGCCCGGCGGCGACGGCGCTGCCGACGAGACCGACGACGATCGGGTTCCGTTCCTTGAAGGGTTTCACGACGTGCACCTCTCCGCCGTCGCCGGTACCCCGCGGGGAGGGGTGCTCCGGAGCACGGCCGAGCACAGATAGAAGTTCATCCAAGATCCGTAGGAGCTGATCCGCCCCAGTTCGTTCAGTTTCTTCGGGAGCACGGTGAGGGACTGCTCGACGTCGTCCTTGCCCTTCACGAGTTGTCCCGAGAGCAGACCGAGGCCGTTGATGCTGTCCTTGAGCGGCTGCCTGCCCTGTTCGAGCAGACCGGCCGTGGCGGTGGTGAGTTCGGCGAGGCCGGAGACCGCTTCGCCGATCTCGGCGCGGTCACCGGCCAGCCCGGAGACCAGCTCGCGCAGCGTGGAGACCAGGGTGGCCAGCGCGTCGCCTTTGCCGTTGATGGTCTTCAGCACCGTGTTCAGGTTCGTGATCACGTCGCCGATCACCTTGTCGCGGCCCGCGAGCGTGGTGGTCAGTGAACCCGTGTGCGCCAGCAGGCTTTCCACGGTGCCGCCCTCGCCTTGGAGTACCTGGACGATCTCGCCGGAGAGCTGGTTGACGTCCTTGGGGGACAACGCCTGGAACAGCGGTTTGAAGCCGTTGAACAACTCCGTGAGGTCCAGCGCGGGCGTGGTGCGCTCCAGTGGGATCTCGGCTCCTGGCTCCAGGAGCCCGCCCGTCCCCTTGCCGCGTTCGAGCGCGATGTAGCGCTGGCCGACCATGTTGCGGTACTTGATGACGGCGCTCACGTCGGCGGGCAGCCTGCGCTGGGAGTCGAGGGAGAACTTGATCCGCGCGTAAGTGTGGTCGGCGATCTCGAGTTCCTCGATCTGGCCGACCCGCACCCCGGAGATCCGGACGTCGTCGCCGACGTTCAGTGACGTCGCGTCGAGGAATTTCGCGCTGTAGGTCCTGGTGTCGCCGAGGCCGGTGTTCGTGATGGACACCGCCAGCAGCACCGTGGCCAGTGTCGTGACGACGACGAAGATCAGCCCCTTGATCAGCGGGCTCACGAAGTTCCTCATCGCAGGGTCACCTCCGTTCCCCGGTAGAGCGGGCCGACGAGCACGCTGCCCCAGGCGGGAACCTGATCGGCCGGGACACCGACCGACGGCGCGACCAGGGTGGAGATCAGTTGCCTTTCCTGTGGCGAGTTCGCGAGGCCGAGGTCACCCTGCACACCTGGGAGCGCGGCACGCGGCTCGCCGGTCGTCTGGATTCCTTGGCCCATCAGGCCGTTCGAGGGATAGCAGCGTGGTTCGCCGGTGGCGTTGTAGACCGGGTCGTCCTTGCCGGGGACGTATTTCCCGCGCGGCTGGCTGATGGTGATCTCCGCGTGCAGCCCGGGTTCGCCGGTGCCCGCGCCCAGGACCTTGTCCATCTGCGGCTTCAGCTTGGCCAGCGCGTCCAGTGTGCAGGCGAAACTCGGCGAGTATTTCGCGCCGATCTCCAGCGGTGCCCGGCTGTCGACCGCGAGCGCGATGATGTTGGCGCGGTTGTTCGTGAGGAACGTCGTGACGTGCTGGGAGGACGACGTCACCTGCTGGTACACGGTCGCCAGTTCGGCTCGTTTCTCCTGGACGGTGTCGAGGGTGACCGCCGAGGCGCTCAGCGCGTCGAGCAGATCCGGCGCGATGTCGCCGTACAGCCGGGAAACCGTCGCGAGGTCGCGGATGTTCTCGTTCAACGTCGGGAGGTTCGGGTTGAACTTCTGGAGGTAGTCGGCCGCGGTGGCCAGGGTGTCGCCGATCTGGTCGCCGCGGCCCTCCAGCGCGGTGGCGACGGTGGTCAAGGTGGTGGCGAGTTTCTGTGGCTGTACCGCTTTGAGCAGGGGCAACAGGTTGTCGAAGACGCGCTCCAGTTCGATCGCGTTGGCCGAGCGGTCCTGCGTGATCACGTCACCGGAGGCGAGCGGCCCCACCTTCGAACCGTCCGGAATGGACAGTTGCACGTACCGCTCGCCGAACAGGGTCTTCGGCACGAGCAGCGCGGACACGTTCTTCGGCAGCTGGGCGACCTTGCCGGGCTCCATGGCCAGGTCGATCTCCGCGCCACCCGGCGTCGCGCGGACGTCACGGATCTCGCCGACCACCACGCCGCGCGCCTTGACCTGTCCGCCGGTGCGCAACTGGTTGCCGACCCGGTCCGCCTGCAGCGTCACCGGCACGGATTCGACGAAATCCTTGCGGTAGATCTTGATCGACAGCAGCACGAGGGCGGACATCACCACGAGGAACAGCACCCCGGCTGTCCTGACCCCGGCCTTGCGCAGCCCGCGCCGGCTCATGCCTCCTCCTCGTACGGGGTCACTTCGCGTCGCATGAGCGGGCACTGTGTTGATGATTCGCTCGCAGGCTCGCTCATCCGGCCACCTGCACCGTCGTCGTCGCGCCCCAGATCGCGAGGCTGAGGAAGAAGTCCAGCACGCTGACCGCCACGATCGCGGTCCGCACCCCGCGTCCGACGGCGACCCCGACCCCCGCCGGGCCGCCGCTCGCGCGGAAGCCGTAATAGCAGTGGGCGAGCACGATCACGACACTGAACACCAGCACCTTGCCGAACGACCAGAGCACGTCACCCGGTGGCAGGAACAGCAGGAAATAGTGGTCGTAGGTGCCCGCGGACTGGCCGTAGAACCAGACGGTGATCTGGCGCGACGCGAGATACGAGGTCAGCAGGCCGATCGCGTACAACGGGATGACCGCGAGGAAGCCCGCGATGATCCGGGTGGTCACCAGGTACGGGACGCTCGGGATGCCCATCACTTCCAGCGCGTCGATCTCCTCGGAGATCCGCATCGCGCCCAGTTGCGCGGTGAACCCGCAGCCCACGGTGGCGGAAAGCGCGAGACCCGCGACCAGCGGGGCGATCTCGCGGGTGTTGAAGTACGCGGAGACGAACCCGGCGAACGCCGACGTGCCGACCTGGTTGAGCGCCGAGTACCCCTGGAGCCCGACGACCGTGCCGGTGAACACGGTCATCCCGATCATCACGCCGATCGTGCCGCCGATGACCGCGAGCGCTCCGCTGCCGAAGCTGACCTCGGCCAGCAGCCGGGTGATCTCGCGGAGGTAGCGGCGCACCGCGCGCGGCACCCAGGCGAGTGCCTTGAGGAAGAAGAGGATCTGGTCGCCGAGCGTGTCCAGGAAACCGAACCGGCGGTCCACGGCCTCGCGGACCCGTGCCGAACGCGTGGGTGAAGCAGTCGTGACCATCAGCTGCCCTTCGCCGGGACGAGCTGCAGGTAAAGCGTCGTCAGCACCAGGTTCAACAGGAACAGGAGCAGGAACGTGATCACCACGGATTGGTTCACCGCGTCACCGACGCCTTTCGGTCCGCCTTTCGGATTGAGCCCGCGATAAGAAGCGACGATCGCGGCGACGAAACCGAAGATGACCGCCTTGAGCTCGCTGATCCAGAGGTCCGGCAGTTGCGCGAGCGCGGAGAAACTGGCCAGATACGCACCCGGTGTACCGTTCTGCATGATGACGTTGAAAAAATAACCGCCGAGGACGCCGACCACGCTGACCATTCCATTGAGGAACGCGGCGACCCCCATCGCGGCGAGCACCCTCGGCACGATCAGGCGCTGGATCGGGGAGACCCCGAGCACCTCCATCGCGTCGATCTCCTCGCGGATCGTGCGGGAGCCGAGGTCCGCGCACATCGCCGACCCGCCGGCGCCCGCGATCAGCAACGCGGTCACGATCGGGCTCGCCTGCTGGATGATCGCGAGCACACTGGCCGCGCCGGTGAACGACTGCGCGCCGATCTGCGCGGTCAGCGACCCGATGTGCAGCGCGATCACCGCGCCGAACGGGATCGCGACCAGCGCCGTCGGCAGGATCGAAACACTCGCGATGAACCAGAACTGCTGGATCAGTTCGCGGGCCTGGAACGGCCGCCGGAAAGACAGGCGGACGACGTCGAGGCCGAGTGAGTAGAGCCTGCCGGTCTCCCGGAGCGCGCCCGCACCGGGAAATGAGGGTGCGTTAGTACGGACGCCCACGCCGACCCTCCAGTTTTCCGGGCACGGCGAATACACCCCAGGTTGCGCAATTCCTTTGCTCCGAATGGCGGAACGGAATCGTTGAATAGGGTCAACGGGGTGTTACCGTGCGGTTTCCTACTGGTCGGTACGCTAATCACGTGCCTGCTTGGTGACAAGAACTTCGGTGTGATCAAGACATCACGTCCTGGTAACCGGTGAATTCTTGTTCTTTTATGACAAAGGTGGGTCGGGAGGTTGTCGGTTCTTTCGTGCTCGGCGGCGCGATGGGCTGTTCGGGGTGCGGTGGGGGGGGGGGGGGGGGTGGGGGGGGGGGGGGGGGGGGGGGGGGGGGGGGGGGGAAAAACCCAACCCCCCCCCCACGACCAACCCGACCCACCCGGCACCGGCGCCCTGCTCGCGTGAAGTACGTGATGGTCCCCTTCCCTCGGCTGAGCCGCGTGAAGGGGGCCTTCACGCGCGGCCGTTGTGACTGGTGGGCTGCTGAGGCTTGTGATGGCGTTCCGGGTCCGTGAAGGACTCCTTGAGGGACCCAGAGTCCCTCAAGGAGTCCTTCACGGCGTGCCGCTGGCAGTGACGCAAGTAGTCCTCTGGACGCCATGAAAGGTCCTTTCCTCGCAAAATTTGCAAGGAAAGGACCTTTCATGGCGCGAGTCCGGCACTCCCCGCACCGGACGGCAACGCGTGAAGCCCCTCAGCGAGCCAGTTCGGCCACCAGTTCGTACGACCGCACCCGGTCCGCCTGGTCGTGCACCATGGTCGTGATCATCAGCTCGTTCGCGGCCGTGTCGGCCAGCAGCGTCTCGAGTCCCTTGTGGACCGTCTCGGGCGACCCGATGATGCTGCTCGAAGCCCGGTCCTCGATGAACACGCGCTCGATGTCGGTGTACGGGTACGCCGCGGCCTCCTCCGGCGTCGGCAGCGGGATGGGTCGGCCCTTGCGCAGGCTGAGGAACGTCAGACCGCTGGGGCCCGCCAGGTACTGGGCCCGCTCGTCGGTCTCGGCGGCCACCACGGACACGCCCAGCATCACGTACGGCTCGTCAAGGACGTCCGACGGTTTGAACGAGTCTCGGTAGAGCGCCACGGCGGGAAGCGTGTTCTCGGCGCTGAAGTGGTGCGCGAACGAGAACGGCAGGCCCAGCTCTCCCGCCATCCGCGCGCTGAAGCCGCTCGACCCGAGCAGCCACACCGGCGGCTTGTTGCCCTCGGCGGTCACGGCGTTGACCGCGCGCTGGTCGGAGTGCTCGAAGTAGGCGAGCAGTTCCGCGAACTGCTGTGGGAAGTTCTCCGCGGTGAGCCCGCCGGGGCCGCGCAGCGCCAGCGCGGTCCGCTGGTCGGTGCCGGGCGCGCGGCCGATGCCGAGGTCGATCCGGCCGGGGTGGAACGCCTCCAGGGTGCCGAACTGCTCGGCCACCACGAGCGGCGCGTGGTTCGGCAGCATGACCCCGCCGGAGCCGACGCGGATGCGTTCGGTGGCGGCCGCGACCTGGCCGATCATCACGGCGGTCGCGGAACTCGCGATACCGGGCATGTTGTGGTGCTCGGCGAGCCAGTAGCGATGGTAGCCGAGTGCCTCGGTCCGGCGGGCAAGGTCGAGGGTGTTGCGCAGCGATTCGCCAACGCCGCCCCCGGCCACGACGGGCGAGAGGTCGAGTACGGACAGCGGGATGTCAGGCAAGGAGGTCACGCACCGGTACAACGCGTCCGGCCCCCGATCCCTTCCCGTGACTCCGGACACCTATCAAGCGATCGAAATTAACCGACGCGAGGGAACCGGTACCCGGCGGACTTCCACCGTTTCCACGGTACGGTTGCCCCTTATACGGCTGTGGGAAAACCACTGAAAAGAAAGGATTAAGGGTGCCGCGTCCGGAGCGACCTTTGGACCCCGGGGACGATCCGTTGCTGGAGTTCGCCGCCGATCTCCGGCGGCTGCGGGAGAAAGCCGGAAACCCGACCTACCGTGAGCTGGGCAGGCGCGCCCACTACTCGGCGGGCACCCTGTCCGAAGCCGCCGGCGGGAAGAAGATGCCCAGCTTGGCGGTGACCTTGGCCTACGTCCGGGCCTGCGAGGGCTCCGAGGCGGAGTGGGAGGCTCGATGGCACGACGTGACCGAGCGGACGCGCCGTGGAGTCAGCGATTCACCGGTTGCCCCGGTCAATGGGGAATCGGCCCCTTATATCGGCTTGACCGCATTCGGGCCCGCCGACGCGAGCCGATTCTTCGGTCGCGAACGACTTGTCGAAAAACTCGTCACCCGGCTATCGAGGCAACGATTTCTCGCGGTTCTGGGAGCTTCCGGTTCCGGTAAGTCGTCTTTGCTCCGGGCGGGTCTGCTGCCCGCCGTCGCCGAGGAGTCGGTCACGCTGCTGATGACCCCCGGTTCGCGTCCGCTGCAGGAGTGCGCCGTCCAGTTCGGCGCCGCGCTCGGACTCGCGCCGGGCGGCCTGCTCGCCGAGTTCACCGAGCATCCGCGCAACCTCGGTCTCGCCGCCCGTCAGCTGGTCGCCGACCGCGATGGCGACGTCGTGCTGGTCGTCGACCAGTTCGAAGAGGTCTTCACGCTCTGCCAGGACGCCGACGAGCGGGCCGCCTTCCTGTCCGCGCTGGCCACGGCGACGACGGAGCCGGAGAGCCGGACCAGGGTCGTCCTCGGCATCCGCACCGACTTCTACACGCACTGCGCGCGGCATCCCGAGCTGGTCGAGGCCATGCAGGACGCGCAGATCCTCGTCGGCCCGATGAGCACCGAGGAACTGCGGCAGGCCATCTCGCGGCCGGCGATCGACGCGGGATACCGGGTCGAGAACGCGCTGGTCTCCCGCCTCGTCGCCGACGCGACCGGGCAACCCGGCGTGCTGCCGCTGCTCTCGCACGCCCTGCTGGAGACCTGGCGCCGCCGTCAGGGCAACACCCTCACCCTCGCCGGCTACGAATCCACCGGCGGCATCGAACGCTCGGTCGCGCAGACCTCCGAGCACACGTTCACCGCGCTGAGCGAACGTCAGCAGCGCCTGGCGAACCAGATCTTCCTGCGGATGACCGCGCTCGGCGAAGGCACCGAAGACACCAAGCGCCGCATCACCCGCGACGAGGTGGACGCCGACGATCCGGATGTCGCCGTCGTGCTGGACAGGCTGGCATCGTCGCGGCTGGTCACCCTCGACGACAACGGCATCGAGATCGCGCACGAGGCGCTGATCCGCGGCTGGCCGCGCCTGCGCGAGTGGCTCGCCGAGGATCGCGAGGGCCTGCGCGTGCACCGCCAGCTCACCGAGGCCACCGACGCCTGGGAATCGGTCGGCCGCGACGAGGGCTGGCTCTACCGCGGCGCGCGGCTGGCCATCGCCATGGAATGGGCAGGCGAGCACGAAAGCGCTCTCTCCCAGCGTGAACGCCGGTTCCTCGACGCGAGTGAGGCCATCGAGAACCACGAGCAGGCCATCGCGCGGCGCCGTACCCGGCGGCTGCGCCAGCTGGTCGCGCTCCTGGCTGTGCTCCTGGTGCTCGCCACGGCCGCGATGGTCTACGCCGTCCGTGCCGAGCAGACCGCGACCAGCCAGCGCAACAGCGCGCTCGCGCAGAAGGTCGCCGGACAGGCCCTCGCGATGCGCGCGACGAATCCGGCGCTGGCCGCCCAGCTCGCGCTGGCGGCGTACCGCGTCGATCCGAGCGTGGACACCCGCGGCAGCGTGCTCGGGATGCTCGAGTCGCCGTACTCGACCCGCGTCGCCGGGCATGGCAACCGGGTCAACTCCGCCGCCCTGCGCGGGGACGGTCAGGTGCTGGTGACCGGGAGCTGGGACCAGACGGCCAAGCTGTGGTCGGTCAAGGACCCCCACCGTCCGGTCGAACTGGCCACGCTGTCCGGGCACACCGCCAACGTCAACTCGGTGGCGTTCAGTGGTGACGGCGGTGCCGTCGCGACGGCGGGCTGGGACAAGACCGCGCGCCTGTGGAACGTCACCGATCCGGCGAAACCCGGACCGGGTGTGGTGCTCGGGCAACATCCGAGCCGGGTCAACGCGGTCGCGTTCAGCCCGGTGGCGGCGGTCCTCGCCACCGCGGACGGCGACGGTACGGTCCGCCTGTTCGACGTCCGGGACCTCGCGAAGCCGGTGCTCGTGGCCACCCTCCCCGGGCACGCCGGCAACGTCAACGGTCTCGCCTACGCGCCCGACGGCCGGACGCTCGCCTCGGCAGGCGCCGACAAGACCGTGCGGCTGTGGGACGTCGCCGACCCGCTCAAGGCCAGGCCGCTCGGGGTGGCGACCGGGCACACCGGCATCGTCCACGCCGCCGCGTTCAGCCCGGACGGCCGCACGCTCGCCACCGCGAGCGCGGACCAGACCTCGCGCCTGTGGAACATCGCCGATCCGATGGCGCCGCAGCCGCTGGGGACGATGGCCGCGCACAAGAGCATCGTGCGGTCCGTCGCGTTCAGTCCCGACGGGATGACGCTGGCCACGACCGGTTTCGACCGCAACGTGCGACTGTGGGACGTCGCCGAACCGCAGAAGCCCCGCGAGAAACTGCCGCTCGCCGGGCACACCGCCGCCGTGGTCTGGTCGCTCTTCTCCCGTGACGGCCGCACGCTGGTGACCGCGAGCGACGACCAGACGGCGCGGCTGTGGGATCTGCCCGGCCCCGCGATCAGCGGGCCGTCGAGATCGGCGTGCCGGGCGGTGTTCAGCGCCGACGGGAAACTGCTGGCCACCGGCAGCCAGGACGGCGCGGTGCGCCTGGTCGACGTCTCCGACAAGCGGAACCCGCGCGAACTGAGCAAGGTCACCGGCTTCGGCCAAGGCGTCTGCGGGCTCGCGCTCAGTCCCGACGGCCGGGCGCTCGCCGCCGGCTCTTGGGACCACACGATGCGACTGATCGACGTCACCGATCCGCGCAAGCCGGTCGACGCGGGCGTCTTCTACCGCCCGGAGGACGAAATCGACCCGGTCGCGTTCAGCCCGGACGGCCGGACGCTCGCGACCGCGGGCACCGGGCACACGGTGAAACTGTGGGACGTGGCCGACATCCGGCGACCCGTCGAACTCGCGACCCTCACCGGACACGAGGACGACGTCCACTCCATCGCGTTCGGCCCGGACGGGCGCACCCTGCTGAGCGGCGGCTGGGATCACACCGCGAGGCTGTGGGACATCTCCGTCGCGAAGGCGCCGAAGCAGCTTTCGGTGCTGAAGGGACACTCCGACACGGTGTTCTCGGTGGCCTACAGCCCCGACGGCAAACGCGTCGCCACCGGCAGTGCCGACCGCACCGCGCGGATCTGGGACGTGACGGACCCGGCGGCTCCCCGCGAGGCCGCGTTGCTGGCCGGACACACCGACAACGTCATCTCGGTGTCGTTCAGCGGGGACCAGAAAACCTTCGCAACCGGCAGCTACGACCGGTCCGTGCGACTATGGGATGTCTCCGACCCGGGGGTCGTCCGCGAGTCGGCGATCCTGACCGACGATGTCGACCGGGTCAACGCGGTGACGTTCGCACCGGACGGGCACACCCTCGCGGGCTCCGTCGCCGATGGGAGCGTGCGGTTATGGGAAACCAGCCCGGACCAGGCTGCCGAACGCATCTGCGCGACCGTCCACCCGCGGATCACGCCCGCGGAGTGGGAGCAGCACCTGCCGGGGCTCGATTACCGGCCACCGTGCCCGTGACCACCGCCAATTCGTTGTTCGGCGTTGTTGTTCGGTGGCGACGCCGTGACACCGAACAACGAATTGGCGCTAGAAATACCCCTGGACGTGCGATGCGTCCCCACATCGTTCACTCACCGGGGGTCTGAAGGGCTCCTTCAGGACATTCACCAGTGCCCTGAAGGAGCCCTTCAGCTTTTTCACGCCCGCACCCGCATGCGTTCAGTCCTCTGAATGCGGTAGTTGCGCGTGCAAGTACCGCATCCAGAGGACTAAACGCGAAGGTGGGTCAGGCCGCCGGGATCCAGTCGGGGTTCGAGGCGAGCACCGTCAGCTGCTGGGTGGCGCGGGTCAGCGCCACGTACAGCACGCGACGGCCGGTCGTCGACTCCGTGATGAGGTCGTTCGGCTCCACCAGGACGACGGCGTCGTACTCGAGACCCTTGGAGTCGAGGCTGCCGACGACCTTGAGCCGCTCGTCCGACAGCTCGGCGAGCCAGCCCTCGACCTCGGGCACCCGGTCCATGGCGGTGATCACGCCGACGGTGCCTTCGACGGCACCCAGGAGCTCCTTCACCGCGGCCTGCGTCGCCGCCTCCAGCCCGGCGGCCTCGACCGGACGGACCTCCGGCGTGATGCCGGTCTGCCGCACCGCGCGCGGAAGCTCGTCGGCCTCCGCGTGCCCGGCGACGACCTTCGCGGCCAGGTCGAAGATCTCCGCAGAGTTCCGGTAGTTGGTACGCAGGGTGAACCGGCGCCGCGTCGTCTTGAGCCCGAAAGCCTGGTCGCGCGCCATCGCCGCCTCGGCCGGATCCGGCCACGAGCTCTGCACCGGATCGCCGACCACGGTCCAGCTCGCGTACTTCCCGCGCCGTCCGACCATCCGCCACTGCATCGGCGAAAGGTCCTGGGACTCGTCGACGACCACGTGTGAGTACTCGTCGTAGTGCTGGGGCCGGGTCGGGGCGCCGCCGCGTTCCGGGTTGACCTCGATGCTCTGCCTGCCCTTGCGCCGCTTCGGTGGCTCGCCGAGCAGGACGCGCAGTTCGTCGAGGAGCGCGACGTCCGCGATGGTCCACCCGCGCGAGCGGTCCGCGAAGTCGGCCGCGAGCATGCTGATCTCGGTGCGGTTGAGCAGGCCCTTCGCCGCGGCTGCGAGCCGCTTCTCCGCGCCGAGCCAGCGAAGGATCTGCGCCGGGTACAGGGTCGGCCACCAGACCACCAGGAACCGGTGGAACTCGATGCGTTCACCGAGTTCGGTGATCAGCTCGGCCTTGTCGATCTGACGGCCGTCGTCCTTCGCGTGCTGGTCGGCCTTCGCGGCGAGCGCGTCGAGCAGCAGCTCGGCGGCCCGGATCCGCGACCGGTTCGGGGGCCCGCCCGCGGTGTGCACCTTGCGGCGCACCTTGTCGAGTTCGCGCGCGTTCAACCGCAGCACTTCACCGCGATAGACGATCTTCATGTCCTCGGGCGCGTCTTCCGGCGTGTCCCGCAGCGCGCGCAGCACGATCTTGCGCATCCGCAGCGATCCCTTGATCGCCGCCAGCGGCGCCGGGTCCTGACGGGTCGCTTCGAGGCCGTCGAGGACCTCGCCGAGCGCGCGCAGTTCGACGTTCGTCTCACCCATCGACGGCAGCACCCGCGAGATGTAGCTGGTGAACACCCCGGACGGGCCGATCACCAGCACACCGGCGCCGCCGAGCTGGCGACGGTGGCGGTAGAGCAGGTACGCCGCGCGGTGCAGCGCGACCGCGGTCTTGCCGGTGCCGGGGCCGCCGGTGATCTCGGTGACCCCGCGCCACGGCGCCCGGATGACCTCGTCCTGCTCCTTCTGGATGGTCGCGACGATGTCGCGCATCTTCTCGCCACGCGAACGTCCGAGCGCGGCCATCAGCGCGCCTTCGCCGACGATCTGCATGTCCTCGGGGACCGCGTCGGCGATCAGGACGTCGTCGTCGACGTCGAGCACGTTCTGTCCCGAGCACCGGATCACCCGGCGCCGGACGACGTCCATCGGCTCCTCGGCGGTCGCCTGGTAGAACGCCGCCGCCGCGGGCGCGCGCCAGTCGGTGACGAGGTTGTCGAACTCGGCGTCGCGGATGCCGAGACGGCCGACGTAGATGTGGTCGTTGTCGAGGTGGTCGAGCCTGCCGAACACCAGGCCCTCGTACTCCGCGTCGAGGGTCTGGAGGGTCTGGTTGGCGTGATAGACCATCATGTCGCGCTCGAACAGCATCGACGCCTGTTCGAAGATGGCTTCACGACCCGCGCCATGGCCGATCTCATAGCCCTTGGTACGCATGGCCTCAGCCTGGGCACGCAATTCGGCGAGCCGGGTGTAGACCTTGTCCACATGGGCTTGCTCGATGGCGATCTCGGCCCGTCTGACCCGAGGTTCGGACACGCAACGCTCCTAAACGCTTCTATCGCCTCCGAGGGCGAAGGACGACTCTACGCGAGGTGAGCGGCGGGTTCACCAAGTCCCGTCCAACGTCCACGGCGGATGCCGTTGAGGCACGATGCTCCAATGACCAGGATCGTGGCGGGGACCGCGGGCGGCAGGCGGTTGAAGGTCCCTCCGAAGGGCACGAGGCCCACGTCGGAACGCGTACGCGAAGCGCTGTTCAACGCGTTGGAGGTCGCCGGCGAACTGCAAGGGACCCAGGTCCTCGACCTTTACGCCGGTTCGGGCGCGCTCGGGCTGGAGGCGTTGTCGCGCGGCGCGGCGGGCGCGCTGTTCGTCGAGTCCGACCGCCGCGCGGTCGAAGTGCTCAAGGGGAACGTCGCCGCGCTGGGGCTCGGCGGCACGGTCCGCGCCGGGGCAGTCGAGTCCGTCGTCGCCGCCCCGGCGCCGGAAACCTTCGACGTCGTCCTCGCGGATCCGCCGTACGCCGTGGATTCCACCCGCCTGGGGGAGGTCATGGCCGCGCTCGCGGCAGGCCGGTGGGTCGCGGACGGTGCGCTGGTGGTGATCGAACGGGCCGCGCGGGACGGCGAACCGGACTGGCCGCCGGGGTTCGAGCCGATGCGGACGAAGCGCTACGGCGACACCGCCCTCTACTGGGCGGAATATCAGGTGTGAGACGGCGCACGGATGAACGCGCAGGGGGCCCCGCTCCTTGGTAGCGTCCGCGCATGCGGCGTGCGGTCTGTTCCGGGTCCTACGACCCGGCCACCAATGGACATCTCGACATCATCGAACGGGCGGCCAAGCTCTTCGACGAAGTCGTCGTCGCGGTGGGGGTGAACAAGAGCAAGAAAGGCCTGTTCACCGTCGAGGAACGGATGGACATGCTGCGCGAGATCACCGCGAAGCTGCCGAACGTGCGCGTCGACTCCTGGCAAGGCCTCCTGGTCGACTACTGCCGCGAGAACGACATCGTCGCCGTCGCGAAGGGGCTGCGCTCGGTCAGCGACTTCGACTACGAACTCCAGATGGCGCAGATGAACCGCGAGCTGACCGGGCTCGAAACGCTGCTGATGGCGAACAACCCGGCGTACGGCTTCGTGTCCAGCTCGCTGGTCAAGGAGGTCGCCGCGCTCGGCGGCGACATCGAGCACCTGGTTCCGCCGATAGTGTTCAAACGGCTCATGGAGAAGTACGCCGAACGAGATTGACCCGAACGGCCGAAGCCGTTGGTCGGTCAGCGGTGAGCGGCGGTGAAGAGTTCATCTCGGCGCCTTCTGGTGAATACGCGATCGGGTTACGGTCCGAAAATGACCAACAAACGATCGCGGATCTCCGCCGCGCTGCTCGTTCTGGTAGTCACCTTCTTCGGGGGGATCGGTGCCGCGCAGGCCACGGCCGCGGACACGCCCGTCTCCCTCCAACAGAACCCCTGTGGGGATCTCACCGGATTCAAGCATTCGGCGCTCTCGTCGCTGCCCGCCGAGGCCACGACGACGTACAACCTCATCAAGAAGGGTGGCCCGTTCCCGTACCCGGACAAGGACGGAACGGTCTTCTCGAACCGGGAGAACATCCTCCCGAAGTGCGCTTCGAGCTACTACCACGAGTACACCGTGCCGACCCCGGGCTCGCCCGACCGCGGCGCGCGCCGCATCGTCACCGGGTCCGGCGGCGAGTTCTTCTACACGGGCGACCACTACGCGACCTTTTCCGTGATCGACGTCGACGGCACGCCCGCGCCGACGCCGACCTGCGGTGACACCTCGAAGCTCGCCAAGGTCGGCTACTCCACGCTGTCCGCCGCGGCGAAGTCCGTCGTGAACAAGGCCCGCAACGGCGCCACCGGCACGGTCTACGAGAACCGCGAAGGTGTGCTGCCGTCGTGCGCCGCCGGGTACTACCAGCTGTTCCCGGTGGGCACGAACGACCGCGTGATCTCCGGCAAGGGCGGCGAGATCATCTACACGCCGGACCGCTACGCGACCTTCA
The DNA here is from genome assembly GCF_055598845.1 of Amycolatopsis sp. NPDC039088. Lineage (NCBI taxonomy): Bacteria > Bacillati > Actinomycetota > Actinomycetes > Pseudonocardiales > Pseudonocardiaceae > Amycolatopsis > Amycolatopsis sp. NPDC039088. The sequence goes on from NZ_JBVKAE010000025.1 coordinate 58,881, forward strand.
AGCTGGTGAATCTCGTCGGCTGACCCTCCCATGCAACATTTCGTGCCTCCCCGTCCGTGAGTTACACCGGAACACTGACGAGGAGGCACGATGCGGTCTGGGGACGATGCGAGCTTCAGGGAGTTCGCCAGGGAAAAGGCGCTGCCGCTGAGGCGGACGGCGTACTTGCTCTGCGGCGACTGGCATCTCGCGGAGGACCTGGTCCAAACCGCGCTCATCAAGCTCTACCGGGTCTGGCCGAAGGTCCGCCGGAAAGGGCCCGTCGACAATTACACGAGGCAGATCCTGATGCGCTGCTGGCTCGACGAGCGGCGACGACCATGGCGGAGCAGAGAGAACCGCGACGGCGTCGTCCCCGAAGAGTCAGTGGCCCCGGCCGATGCCGGGATCTCGGATTCGCTGCTTCGCGCCCTCGCCGAGGTTCCACCGAAACAGCGTGCCGCCGTCGTGCTGCGCTACTGCGCCGATCTCCCGGTCGCGGAGGTCGCCGTCGCGCTGCGTTGTTCGGAAGGGACGGTCAGGAGCCAGGCCGCGCGGGGACTCGACGTCCTGCGCGCGGCCCTGCAGAGACAGCACGACGAGGCTGTCTCCGGGAGGAGCGCGTGATGGACGAACTCGAAAACAGGCTGCGGGGGATCAAACTGGCCGAGCCCCCGCTCGGCTTCGACCCGGACGAGGTCGCCGGGACGGCGGCGAAGAAGGTGCGAAACCGGCGGGCGGTGGCGGCGACGGGGGCCGCGACGCTGGCGGTGATCGCGGCGGCGGTGGTGTTCGTGGCGCCGGGCGAGGGTCCGGCACGGATCTCGCCAGCCGCTTCCTCGGCGCAGCCCGCGCCGAAGGACGACCTCCAGCACCTGAAGGAGGTGCTGCCGAAGGTGATCACCGGCGCGAAGAACATCGAAGTGGGGAACTTCGCGGCGGCGCAGGGGGACCTGAAGACCTCGCAAATCAGGTACACCGACGCCGACGGGAGGCAGCGGGGCGTCAACCTCACGATCAGCGGTCCGGAGAGCACGAAGGGGGGCTATCCGCGTGAAGACCGGTGCAACCCGGAGAAAATGGCCGACGGGATCGGGCCGGACAGGAAGCCGATGCGGTGCGTGGAGCTTCCCCAGCCGGACGGAAGCTTCGTGGTGATCTCCGAAACCACTCCGAAGTCGTCCGGAGCCGAGGAGGGCGACATCATCGTCGGCCAGGGTGTCTCCACCGGGAAGGTCATCAGCCGCAACGCGATCGCCTTCCGGCTTGGCGGGGGCGCGGTCAACGTCTTCGATCTCGGCACGCTGGACGACGACACCCGTGGTGGCCCGTCCCTGACCGACCAGCAGCTGCTGGCGCTGATCCTGGATCCGGCGTTCGACCCGAGGTGATCATGGCGCGCGGTACCGGGCGGGACACGCCCGGTACCGCGCGCTTTCACCCCTTACGGCGGTGATGAGGGCAAACTGAGCGCAGGGAATGTGGGGATCGCTGTTAGGTAGGGAGTGGGCCGTGTACCGGGTTTTCGAGGCGCTCGACGAGCTCGTCACCATCGTGGAGGAAGCCCGCGGCGTGCCGATGACCTCCAGTTGCGTCGTACCGCGGGGGGACACCCTCGAACTGCTCGACGACATCCGCGACGCCCTGCCGGGTGAAGTGGACGACGCGCAGGACGTCCTCGACAAGCGCGACCAGCTGATCCAGACCGCCCGCACCGAGGCTGCGGAGACGATCTCCACGGCGAACACCGAGGCGGACCGCACGGTCGCCGAGGCGCAGGCCGAAGCCGAGCGGATCCTCGCCGACGCCCGCGCCCGCGCCGAGCAGATGATGAGCGACGCGCACGGCGAGGCCGAGCGCATGGTCGCCGCCGGACAGGCGGAGTTCCAGAACCTCACCGACCGCTCGCGGGCCGAGTCGGAGCGGATGATCCAGGCGGGCCGCGACGCCTACGAGCGCGCCATCGAGGACGGCCGCGCCGAGCAGGCCCGGCTCGTCTCGCAGACCGAGGTCGTCCAGGCCGCGCACGGCGAGGCGGCGCGCATCGTCGACGAGGCGCACGTCGAGGCCGACAAGCAGCGCAGTGACTGCGACGCCTACGTCGACGGCAAGCTGGCCGAGTTCTCCGAACTGCTGGCGACCACGCTGCGGACGGTCGACTCCGGGCGCAACCACCTGCGGTCCCCGGTCAACCTGCCGGGCAACAGCCGGACCTCGCTGTACGACTACCAGTCCTAGCCGCGGTCGCCACACGCGCCAACCTGACCAGAAAAGTCCGTGAAGGCCTCCTTCCCTACGATCAAGGCAGGGTCTCGGCAAAGTCGCGATCTTGCAGGTCAGGCGACTATTCCTGCACTGTCACGGGCCGCGCACCAGGGGCGGAGCTTGATCAACGGAAGATCGGGGACATTGAGTGTCCCCGATCTTCCGTTGATCAAGGTCGGGCCGGGGTAGAGCAGGCCTGATTCTGGACACCAGTCGGGCTTCAGTGCCCACAAGGGACACCGCCACCCGATCGACTGTCCGATTGATGCCGCTAAATACGTTTCCGTGCGGGGTCGTGAGTGTTAATGAGGGTTATTGAGGGGTAAGTCAAACGTGTCGTGTCGCGGGCTGTGGTCGCTGCTGCCTACGCGTTTCCCCGGTGGTGAAGGCTTCCTTGCCTACGCTGACGGTAGTGAAGGAGCCCTTCACTACCGTCAGGCGTGATCCCTGGTGACAGTGGGACGGCTGTGACATCAACGTCCCGTCTTGAAGTCCGTGAAGGCCTCCTTGAGGGACCCAGAGTCCCTCAAGGAGGCCTTCACGGACTTACCACCCACCACGCCACCTTTGCCTTACCCCTCAATAGAACGACCCACATCACTCACGACCCCCTCGCCACACCCCACAACTCGCCCAAATCGGGCACATTTGCCCCGAAAAGTGTCCCTTATGGACAGTCAGGAGCCAGGTGAGGCCCCTTTTACGTGAACCCGCTCCCGCCGGGTACGCCACGACACGTTCGCCTTGACCCGCTCTAGTAATGGAGCTGACCTGCAAGATCGCGACTTTGCCGGGACCCTGACTTTCAAGGTAGGGAAGGAGGCCTTCACGGACCGTGCCCGTAAACCGGTGGCGGCACCTGCGTACCCTGGTATCCGATGTCTGAGAACAAGTCGCCGCAGGCCAGGCCTGCGCAGCTGGACGGCCGGAACCCTTGGGTGCTCGACACCCGTGAACTCGGCCGTCACGCCGGCCTGAGCAAGGCCGTCCACCGCGCCATCCCCGTCGAGACCGCACTCGGGGTGCCCGACGTCATCACCATCGACGCCGGCTCCAGCCTGGAGCTCGACCTGATTCTCGAGTCCGTCGTCGAGGGCGTGCTCGTCAGCGGCACGGCGTCCGCCGTCGCGACGGGTCACTGCTCGCGGTGCCTCGACCCGATCACCGAGGACGTCGAGGTCGACCTGACCGAGCTCTTCGCCTACCCCGGCTCCGCGACCGAGGAGACCACCGACGAGGACGAGATCCCTCGCCTGGTGGACGACCGGATCGACCTCGAGCCGACGGTGCGCGACGCGGTGGTGCTCGCGCTCCCGCTGGCCCCGCTGTGCACCGAGGACTGCCAGGGTCTGTGCATCGAATGCGGCGTCAAGTGGGCCGATCTCGAGCCCGGGCACGGGCATGAGAAGATAGACCCTCGGTGGGCCACGCTGGTGAGGCGTTTCGGCGACGAAACGGGCGATGACCAGGCTGATGGCCCCGGAAAGCAAGCCTGACGAGCACCAGCTCGTTCCGGAGAAGCAAGTTCGCTCGCGACCGCGGGCAGACCGTCTGAAGGAGATCTACTCGTGGCCGTCCCGAAGCGGAAGATGTCGCGATCCAACACCCGCGCGCGCCGCAGCCAGTGGAAGGCGGCTCCGGTGCAGCTGGTGCCCTGCTCCAACCGCGCCTGCAAGCAGCCGAAGCTCCAGCACATCGCGTGCCCGGCCTGCGGCCAGCACAACGGTCGCCAGGTCGTCGAGCCCGCCTGATCGGCGGCTGACGACATGGGGGGTAAGTCGGCCGGTGGACCGCCCGCCGACCCCGCACCGTTGCTCGAAGCGCTCGGGATCACCATCGAACCCGAGCTGCTGACGCTGTCGCTGACCCACCGTTCTTATGCCTATGAGAACGGTGGGTTGCCACCGAACGAGCGCTTGGAGTTCCTCGGGGACGCCGTGCTGGGTCTGGTCGTCACCGACCACCTCTACAACACGCATCCCGACCTGGCCGAAGGTCAGCTCGCGAAGCTCCGTGCCAGCGTGGTCAACATGCACGCGCTGGCCCGGGTCGCGCGCGGCCTCGGCGAAGGTGGGCTGGGCAAGCACCTGTTGTTGGGCAAGGGCGAAGAGCTCACCGGCGGCAGGGACAAGCCGAGCATCCTCGCCGACGGGCTGGAAGCCGTCATCGGTGCCGCGTATCAGCAGCACGGCATCGACACCGCGCGTCAGCTCGTGCACCACCTGTTCGATGGCCTGCTCGCCGAAGCACCGCTGCGTGGTGCCGGACTGGACTGGAAGACCAGCCTCCAGGAGCTGACGGCGTCGGCAGGGCTCGGTGTTCCCGAGTACAAGGTCGAGGACACCGGTCCCGATCACCGCAAGGAGTTCAGCGCCACCGTGCTCGTCGGCGGGCGTGAACTCGGCTACGGCTCGGGGACGACGAAGAAGGAAGCCGAGCAGAAGGCCGCCGAGACGGCCTGGCGTCAGCTTTCGGCCGAACTCGACATCGAGCAGCCGCCGAAAACGACCTGAATCCGCCCTCCCTCGTGAGTGGTAATGACGGTTCCGACCACCATTACCACTCACGAGGGCCGGTGGGAGAATCGACGTCATGCCCGAACTCCCCGAGGTCGAGGTGGTCCGCGCCGGACTGGAGGCGCATGTCTCCGGTCGGACGATCACCGAGGTCGAAGTCCTGCACGCTCGCGCGATCCGCCGCCACGAACTCGGCGCCGAGGACTTCACCGGACGGCTTTCCGGTACCAAGATCGTCGCCGCGCGCCGTCGCGGCAAATACCTTTGGCTCGATCTTTCGGACGGCCAGGCCATGCTCGCCCACCTCGGGATGAGCGGCCAGATGCTCGTCCAACCCGATGACGCGCCCGACGAGAAGCACCTTCGCGTGCGTTTTCGCTTCGCCGACAACGGTCCGGAGCTGCGCTTCGTCGACCAGCGGACCTTCGGCGGTCTCGCCCTCGCGGAACTCACCGAGGTCGACGGGACGGCGCTGCCCAGCACCATCGCGCATATCGCCCGCGATCCGATGGACCCGCGGTTCGACCTCGACCAGGCCGTCCGCGCGCTGCGGTCACGGCGGACCGAGATCAAACGCGCCCTGCTCGACCAGACCCTCGTCTCCGGTATCGGCAACATCTACGCGGACGAAGCCCTCTGGCGGTCGAAGCTTCACTGGGCCCGCCCGACCGACAGGCTCACCGCGGCACAGGGCCGGACGGTCCTCACCGCCGCCAGTGAGGTGATGGCCGCCGCACTCGTCGCGGGCGGGACGTCCTTTGACGCGCTGTACGTCAACATCAACGGCGAGTCCGGGTATTTCGACCGTTCTCTCGACGCCTACGGCCAGGAAGGCCTGCCCTGCGGCCGATGCGGGACACCGATCCGGCGCGATCCCTTCATGAACCGTTCGTCCTTTTCGTGCCCGCGATGCCAGCCGCGTCCGCGCTTGAGGTGAAAACTGTCGTGTACGGCGCGGGCGTCGCGTCAACTAGCATGAACGGGCACGACATGTAGGGAGTGGATGGTGGCCGCGACCGAGCCCGGCAAGACGACGCTCGCCGAAAAGATCGACAAGCTGTTCCAGATCGTGCTGAGACCCGATCGCGAGCCGTACAGTCACGAAGAAGTCGCCAAGGCCTGCCGAGAGGCCACCGGCGAGAGCTTCTCGACGACCTACCTGTGGCAGTTGCGCACCGGTCGCCGCGACAACCCCACGAAACGCCATCTCGAGGCGCTGGCCCAGTTCTTCGGCGTCTCGCCGGCGTACTTCTTCGACGACGAGCAGAGCGCCAAGATCGCCGAGGAACTCGCGCTGCTCGGCGCACTCCGTGACGCCGGCGTCCGCGATGTCGCGCTGCGCGCCGTAACACTTTCCCCCGATGGACTCGACACCATCAGCGACATGATCGACGCGATCGCCCGCAGGGAATCCGGACGGGGCGGCACGAAGAGGGAGGCGTGAAGTGGACCGCCGCCATAAAGAGTTGTGGCGCCGCTGCCGGAGTCTCGCCGACGGCGTCTCCCTTCCCGAACCCTTCGACGCCGAGGCCTTCATCGCCGAACTCGCCGCCGAACGCGGACGGCCGATCGAGTTGATGCAGGTCAACGTCCCCTCCAGTGGCCCGTGCGGGCTCTTGATGAGCACCGAGCGCGCGGACTACATCCTCTACCCGACCAACACCACCGCCCTGCACCGGCGGCATATCCTGCTGCACGAGGTCGGCCATCTGCTGTGCGGCCACGTCGGCTCCGACTCCGGCACCGACGGCATCGCGCTCGACGCCGCCGCCAGCAAGGCCCTCATGCCGAACCTGTCGCCCGAACTCGTCCGCCGCGTCCTCGGCCGCACGAGCTACAGCGCCGTCGAGGAACAAGAGGCCGAACTGCTCGCCAGCCTGCTGGCACAACGTGTCGCCAGGACGGCGGTGCGTGGTACGGCGCATACCGACGAGAGCGGAAGCGACCTCGCAGGCGGGATGGCCAGGGTCGACAATCTCTTCGGCAGCCGGAAGCGACGCCTGCCATGACCGAGACCATCGCGTACTTCTGTTGCGTGGTGGCCTTCGCGGGCTTCGGTTACAAGCTGATCCAGGCTCGCCATACCCAGCCGTTGCGGCGGATGTGGTTCCTCAGCGGCTTCGGGATGTGCATCGCGGGCGGGATCATGCTGCTCACCCCCGCCATGGAGAACGCCGTCGGCATCGAGGAACCCATCGGCAGCCTCCTCAACCTCGCGGCCGACCTGCTCAAGATCGGCGCTATGGGCTTCGCGGTCGCGTTCGCGCATTCGCTGAAACTGGGGGAGGGCAAGCGGATCGGCTGGCACGCCGTGCTTTCCTGGCTCGTGGTCGTCGCCGAGACCGCGCTCTTCTTCTTGTCCGACAGCTATCGCGTCGGCGAGCACACCGCCGCCGGGCCGGGCAGGCTCGGCTGGTTCGTCGCGTACAACGTGCTCTTCCTCCTTTACGGGCTGATCAGCCTGCTGACCTTCTCGATCGTCTTCGCCCGTTTCGCCCGCCACGCCGAGCCCGGACCGCTTCGCATCGGGCTGTGGCTGCTCGTCGGCGGCGGGGTCGCCGCGCTGGGCTGGACCTTCTGGGACGTTGACGACATCTACATCCTCGCCACCACCGGCGAGGTGAACGCCGGTGAGGAAACGGTTTCGTCGATCCTGGCGGCGCTGAGCGTCGGGCTCGCCGGGGCGGGCGCGACGCTCAGCGTGTGGGGGCCGGCGCTGGCGACGCCGTTCCGCCTGCTCGGCACGTACCGGACCTACCGCCGGATCGAGCCACTGTGGACGGCGATGCGCGAAGCCGTCCCGGGAATCGCGCTGGACCCTGGCCCCGGTATGCCGGGCGGCGTCGAATTCGCCCTGTACCGCAGGGTCATCGAGATCCGTGACGGCCACCTCGCGTTGCGCCCGTACTTCGATCCGGACGTGCCACCGGTCGCTGAAGCCGAGGCCCGCAAGGCGAAGATCCCCGAAGCCCGTGTCCCCGCGACGATCGAGGCCGCGGCCTTGGCCGCCGCGCTCGTCGCCGCCGAGACGGGCCGCCGGTACGCCCCCGACGACGTTCCGGCGACCTACCTCGACGAGCCCGACATCGCCACCGAAGCGGCTTGGCTGGTCGAGGTCACGCACGCCTGGCGACGGTCCACTGTGGTCGGACGTATTCGCGAACGGGCGCGCGAGACCGCGGCGTAGGCGGGCGGCCAGCACAGCCCGGCCCGACCATGACAGAACTCCTTGGTGTGGAAGGGTTTCCTGGCCAGGTCAGACGGTGACGCGGCGCATGGTGGCGAATCCGCCGACGGCCGCGACACAGACCAGCAGTGCGAGCACCCCGGTCATCCCGCCCACGGTCAATGTGCTGAAGAACGCGCCGATCTTCGACCAGGAATCGGTCCAGCTGAGCACCAGCACCCCGGCCAGTAGCACCAGTACCTGTGCGGCGGAGAACAGGACGACGCCCACGACCGCCGCGCGGCGGTAGATCAGGCCGTACCACATGCCGTAGACGAACATCAGCGTCAGCAACACGAACGACGTGAGCAGCGTGAGGTACCAGGAGCCGTTGAGCAGCCAGGGGACCCGGAAGTAGTGGAGGCCGAGCCCCCAGCCGCCGGTGCCCGCCTCGATCGCCTGGAACACGGCGATCCCCACCGAGTACAGCGCGGACAACCCGATGATCAGCAGGATGGTGCCCAGGTAGTACGACCGCCTCGACACGCCCAGCGCCAGCCCGAACGGCAGCGATTTCGTCATGCTCAAGGCGCCGCAGACGAGCATGAAGACGTAAATCGTCGCCAGGCCGCCCGAGTAGTTCTCTTCGGGAGTATCGGGCAGCAGCGAGAAGATGGCGAGGTTGACGAAGAACGCGAAGAACGTGACACCGATCGGGAGGACCACGAACTGGATCCGGTCCACCAGGTGGTAACGCGCGACGTTGATCAGGATGTTCATGCGGACGCCTCCTCGGCGATCTGTCCGGTGGAGGTGTGCACCATCAATTGCTGCAGTGACAACGGTTCCAGCTTCAGATGCAGGGCCTGTGCCCGCGCCTTCGCCGCGGCGTCGAGCGCGTCGGCGACGGTGACCGAAGCCCGCGAACCGATCTTGCGGCGGTGCAGTACCCGGCGTCCGGCGACGAAGTCTTCCACCGCCGTCGCCGGGCCGCTGACCGTGGCGGCGGTGCCGCGCAGGTCGTCGGCGGGCGCGTCGAGGACGACGCGGCCCTTGTCGATCATCACGACGTGCTCCAGCAGATCGGCCACCTCGTCGATCAGATGCGTGGAGAGCAGCACCGTGCGCGGATGAGTCGCATAGTCGTCGAGCAACCGGTCGTAGAACAGTTGCCGCGCGACGGCGTCGAGGCCCGCGTAAGGCTCGTCGAGGAGAGTGAGTTCCGCCCGCGCCGCCAGTCCGATGGTGATCGACAGCGCGGATCGCATCCCTCGTGAGAGCTTCTTGATCGGCCGCTTCAGTGGCAGATCGAAGTCGCGAAGCAGTGTGTCGGCCAGTTCGGCGTCCCAGTTCGGGTAGAACCACGACGCCGCCGCGAGGGCGTGCCGCACCTTGAAGTCCGGGAACTGCTGGTCCTCGCGGACGAGCACCAGGCGCTGGAGCACCCGTTCGTTCTCCACCGGGCTTTCGCCGAACACGCGGACCGTGCCCGCGCTGGCGAACTCCTGCGCGGTGATGATGCGCAGGAAGGTGCTCTTGCCCGCGCCGTTGCGGCCCAGCAGGCCGGTGATCTTGCCTTCTTCGATGTCGACCGTCACGTCGCCGAGCGCGAGGTGGTCGCCGTAGCGCCGGGTCAGGCCGGTGGTCGAAATGGTCGGCGTCATGCGTCCGGTCCTCCGTTCTGGTGTCCGTTCCCGCGGATGAGCGAGATCAGGGTTTCGTCGTCGATGCCGAGGCGCCTCGCTTCGACGAGCATCGGGTCGAGATACTGCTCGGCGAACCGTCTCCGCCGGTCGGTGAGCAGCTTCTCCCGTGCTCCGGCGGCGACGAACATCCCGATGCCACGGCGTTTTTCGAGCAGGCCGTCGTCGGCGAGCACGTTGATTCCCTTGGCCGCCGTCGCCGGATTGATCCGGTAGAAGGCGGCGAGTTCGTTGGTTGACGGCACACGTTCCCCCTCGGCCAGGCTTCCCTCGGCGATGTCGTCGGCGATCTGTTCGGCGATCTGCGCGAACAGGGGTGTTCCTTCGTCGAGCACGACACCTCCGTCCCCAGAGTCGTGCACCCGATGTCGGGTGCGGTGGTTCATTACTGGACTAAGTAACCCATGAACCACCCGATGGGCGCAAGTGGCTTCCGCCGTGCGCACTACTGTGCAGTGCGTGGTACCTTCTGTTGCGTAAGACTGGGAGGGACGCGACTGTGGAGATCAGTCAGCTACTCAAAGGCGTGCTGGACCTCGCCGTTCTCGCCGTACTTCGCGGAGAGGACGGCTACGGCTACGACGTGCTCCGAAGACTTCGCGTCGCGGGGTTGCAGGAAGTCGGCGACGCTTCGGTGTACGGGACGCTCCGGCGGCTGTACAAGGCAGGCCTGCTGACGTCGTACGTGGTGCCGAGTGAAGAAGGCCCGCACCGCAAGTACTACAGCCTCAACGAACCGGGTCGTCAACGCCTCGAAGAGTCGGGGCAGACCTGGCGGAGTTTCGCCAAGACAATGAACAGCCTGTTGGGAGAGGCAGCATGAGCACGCAGAATCCGACCGCCGTGCGGGTGTATCTGGCGAGGGTCAGGAGCGCGCTCGCCGACCTGCCCGAGAGCGAAGTCGAGGAGATCCTCGAAGACGTCCGTCCCCATCTCGCGGAGATGGAGGCGGAACTGGGGGACAACGCAAGAGTCGACGCCCTGATCGAACGTCTGGGCAGCCCCGAGAGCTACGCCGCCGAACTGCGGGCGTCCGGTGGCTACCCGCCGCGTCCCGCCGAAGCGGGCGACAAAACCACCGCGCTGACCGCGAAGACCGGGATCGGCGGAGCGCGTTTCGCGTTCTGGGGCTTGATGTTCTCGGTCGGCGGATTCGCGCTGTTCGGTTTCGCGGCCGCGGTGTGGGTCCGGGTGGAACCGTTGCTGGGCCTGCTTTTCGTGGCACCCGTGTTCGCGATCAGCGTCACCTACGTGGTGCGGAAGGGGGTCGGCCCGATCGCGGAACTGCCCGAGGTCGGCAAGCTCCGCGAGTTCGGGACGTCGTTCCAGACCGCTCGCGACGGTAAGGCGCTGGCCTTCCTGCGTTCGCTCAAGCCGGCGTGGTGGGTGCTGTGCGCGGCGGTGCTGGTCGTGTTCGGCCTGCTGCTCGTGCTGCGCGACACCGAGGCCGTGCTGTTGCTGCCGCTGCTCATCGTCGCGGGGGCCGCGGCGGTGTGGGCGGGGCCGAAGGTGAAGGGCGACCGGCGGTTGCTGTGGGTGCTGGTGCCGGTCTCGGCGTTCGTCATCGGCAGCATGCTCGGTGGCGCGGGCGCCGCGGTCGACCTGATCGCGAAACGGTCTTACGGCAGCGGCTCGCCGTATAGCGGCTACACGCCGAACTACAACGACACCTACGGCAATCCGCAGCTGATGTACGGCAGCCAGAGCGTGGAGAACATCTACGCGTTCGACGGCGAGGGCAAGCCGCTGACCGAAATCTACCTCTACGACGAGGAGGGCCGCCCGCTCAGCACCACCCGGTACGCCTGTGAGAAGAACACGGGCGAGAAGCGGAAGGTCGGCGACGACAACCGCTATCCGCGGCCACGGGTCGATCGGGGTGTCCAGGACGGCGAGGGAAACCTCAACGGCTACAACGGTTCCCGCGGTTACTGCCAGGAGAAGACCGACGTCCCGTTCAGCGCGGCGATCCCGAAGGGCGCGCCGATGCCGCCCGCTTCGGCGGCCCCGCCGTCGAACTCCACCCAGCCGACGCGCTAGGTGGTCCGGGTGGAGGCGGCTGTCGGGGGCGCCTCCACCCACTTCTCGCGGATGCGGAAAGCCGCGAGCCGGCACCTCGCGATGAGGTGCCGGCTCGCGTGGGAGCAGGCTCAGCGGGTGAACGCGCTCCTGGCGGCCAGGTCGGCCAGCAGGGCGCGGCCCTTCTCGGCGTTGCGCGGCTGGGCCAGGACGTCGTAACGCCGGGCGACCAGCTGGCTCTGCGAGACGAACCCGCGCTTGTTCTTCGAATTCGCGTACCCCAGCGCGCCGAACAGCAGGTTGAACCCGATACCGCTGACGAGGCCGACGAAGATCGGCACCAGTCCGGCGCCCGGGTTCAGCAGGCTCAGCACCAGGCCGAGGAACATACCGAACATCGCGCCCGCGAGCGCCGAGCTGGTCAGCACCTTGCTCCAGCCCATCCGCCCGGCGATCCGCTCGACCAGCATCGGTTCGACACCGACGATGGTGACGTCGGTGATCGGGAAGTCCGTTCCCGCGAGGTGGTCGACGGCACGCTGCGCTTCGGAGTACGACTCGTACGAGCCGATCGGCCACCCGCTGGGCAGCGTCGGGAGCTGAGCCCGTCCCTGGGGCTCGGTGAACGTGGTCTGCTGCGTGAATGCCTGTGTCATTCCTTCTCACCTCTCTTGATCCGTACAACGTTCCGGATGTGCGGATCTCCTCCCGATACGGCGGGATTCACAGCATCTTCTCAGCCGGGCATCACAGACAATCCGCCCAGGGATCAATTACAGTCCGCAATGGATAACGAACTAGACCATTGACCGAGTTGACCAGGCCAGGCTGACCGGGTAGGAAGAACCCGCAAAGGTACCGCTTCGAACCTTTAGGTGAGGCTGATGGCGAACAGGCGCGGCATGCTCACGCTGGATCGGCTCCGGGAACTCGTCGAGGACGGCACCGTCGACACGGTGTTGGCGGCGATCACCGACATGCAGGGCAGGCTGCAGGGCAAACGCTGCGCCGCCGAGTACTTCCTCAACGAGGTCGTCCCGCACGCCACCGAAGCGTGCAACTACCTGCTCGCGGTCGACGTCGACATGAACACCGTCGACGGCTACCCCATGTCGTCCTGGGAGACCGGCTATGGCGACTTCGTCATGCGCCCGGACTTCGAGACGCTGCGCCTGCTCCCGTGGCAGGAAGGCACCGCCCTCGTCCTCGCCGACCTCGAACGCGTGCAAGGCGGGGCGGTGGCTCCTTCGCCCCGCCAGATCCTGCGCGGGCAACTCGACCGGCTCGCCGCGCTCGGTCTCGCCGCCTACGTCGGCACCGAACTCGAGTTCATCGTCTTCGACGACACCTTCGAGTCCGCATGGGACAAGCGCTACCAAGGCCTTCGTCCGGCCAACCAGTACAACGTCGACTACTCGATGCTCGGCACCTCGCGGATCGAGCCGCTGCTGCGCCGGATCCGCAACGACATGGGCGGCGCGGGGCTGTACGTCGAGTCGGCCAAGGGTGAGTGCAACCCTGGCCAGCACGAGATCGCCTTCCGCTACGCCGACGCGCTGACCACCTGCGACAACCACAGCGTCTACAAGACCGGGGCCAAGGAGATCGCCGCGCAGGAGGGCAAGAGCCTCACGTTCATGGCGAAGTACAACGAACGTGAGGGCAACTCCTGCCATATCCACATCAGCCTGCGCTCGATCGGCGGCGAGGCCGTGCTGGCCGGTGACGGCCCCGGCGGGTTCTCCCCGCTGATGGAGCACTTCCTCGCCGGTCAGCTCGCCGGATTGCGTGAGCTCACTTACTTCCTCGCGCCGAACATCAACTCCTACAAGCGTTTCGTCCCCGGCAGTTTCGCGCCGACCGCCGTCGCGTGGGGCATGGACAACCGCACGTGCGCGCTCCGTGTCGTCGGCCACGGCGAATCGCTCCGCACCGAGAACCGCGTTCCCGGCGGCGACGTGAACCCGTACCTCGCGGTGGCCGCGCTGATCGCGGCCGGGTTGCACGGTATCGAGAACGAACTGGAGCTGGAGCCGGAGTTCCACGGCAACGCCTACGGCTCCGACAAGCCGACCGTGCCGACCACCCTGCGGGAGGCGGCCGCGCTGCTGGACCAGAGCGAGCTCGCCAGGACCGCGTTCGGGGACGAGGTCGTCGACCACTATCTGAACGCGGCGAAGGTCGAACTCACCGCCTACGACGCCGCCGTCACCGACTGGGAGAGGATCCGTGGCTTCGAACGGCTGTGAACCCGTCATCGGTCTCACGTCCTATCTGGAGCCCGCGAAGTTCCTGGTGTGGGAGACCGAGGCGGCGCTGCTGCACCGCGTCTACGTCGACGGGATCGTCGCGGCGGGCGGGATCCCGGTCCTGCTGCCGCCGGTGAGCGACGCGCACGACAGGCTGGTGTCCGCTGTGGACGGTCTCGTGCTGGTCGGCGGCGCCGACGTCGATCCGGCGCGGTACGGCCAGGAGCAGCATCCGACGACCTACCTCCGGCCGAACCGGGACGCCTTCGAGTTCGGCCTGCTGCGGTCCGCTTTGGCCGCGGGCAAACCGGTGCTCGGCGTGTGCCGGGGGCTGCAGGTGCTCAGCGTCGCGCTCGGCGGCACGCTCACCCAGCATCTCCCGGAAACGTTGGACAGCAAGGATCACCAGCCCGCGCCCGCGACCTTCGGCACCACTACGGTGACCCTTGCCGGGGGCAGCCGGGTCGCCTCGATCCTCGGCACCGAGACCAAGGTGCCGTGTTACCACCATCAGGCGATCGACAAGCTCGGCGACGGACTGGTCCCGGTCGGCTGGGCCGCCGACGGCACCATCGAGGCGGCCGAACTGCCCGGCGACGGGTTCGCGCTCGGCGTCCAATGGCATCCGGAACAGAACCCCGACGACATCAGGCTTTTCGAGGCCCTCGTAGCAGCGGCGAAGGAGACGAAGTGACCACCTTCGAGGTCATCAACCCCGCCACCGAAGAGGTGGTGAGGTCGGTCGAGCTGACCTCGGCCGAGGAGGCCGATGCGGCCATCGCCCGAGCGCAGGCGGCGTTCCCCGCCTGGCGTGCGGTGGCCCCCGGAGACCGGGCGCGGCTGCTGCGCCGCTTCGCCGACGCGGTCGACGCCGACATCGAGAATCTCGCCCAGCTCGAAGTCGCCAACGCGGGCCACACGATCGGCAACGCGCGCTGGGAGGCTGGCAACGTCCGCGACGTGCTGACGTACTACTCGGCGTCGCCGGAACGCTTGAGCGGCAAGCAGATCCCGGTGCCCGGCGGGGTGAACATGACATTCCACGAACCGCTCGGCGTGGTCGGGGTGATCGTGCCGTGGAACTTCCCGATGCCCATCGCGGGCTGGGGTTTCGCGCCCGCGCTCGCCGCCGGGAACACCGTCGTCCTCAAACCCGCGGAACTCACCCCGCTGACCGCGATCCGGCTCGGCGAACTCGCCCGTGAGGCGGGGATCCCCGAGGACGTCTTCCAGGTGCTTCCCGGCAAGGGATCCGTGGTGGGACAACGTTTCGTGGACAACCCCGCGGTACGCAAGGTCGTCTTCACCGGCTCCACCGAGGTCGGCAAGCAGATCATGGCGGGCTGCGCCGCGCAGGTGAAGCGGGTGACCCTGGAACTGGGCGGGAAGAACGCGAACATCGTGTTCGCCGACGCCGATTTGGAGAAGGCCGCGGCCTCGGCGCCCTACGGCGTGTTCGACAACGCCGGACAGGACTGCTGCGCGCGGTCGCTGATCCTGGTGCAGGCGAGTGTGTACGAGAAGTTCATGGAACTGCTCGAACCCGCCGTGAACGGCGTCGTCGTCGGGGATCCCCGGCTGGAGATGACCGAGATGGGGCCGCTGATCTCGGCCGGGCACCACGCGAAGGTGTCGTCCTATGTGGACGATTCCACGCCGGTGGCGTTCCGGGGGAGCGCGCCGCTGGGACCGGGCTACTGGTTCCCGCCGACCGTCGTCACCCCGCCGGACCTGCGGCATCCGCTGGCCGCCGACGAGATCTTCGGCCCGGTCGTCGCCGTGGTCCCGTTCGCCGAAGAAGCGGACGCGGTGACCATGGCCAACCACACCGAGTACGGCCTGTCCGGCTCGATCTGGACCCGCGACGTCGGCCGCGCCTTCCGCGTCGCGCGCGGCGTCGAAGCGGGGAACCTTTCGGTCAACTCGCATTCGTCCGTCCGGTACTGGACGCCGTTCGGCGGGTTCAAGCAGTCCGGGTTGGGCCGCGAACTCGGCCCGGACGCCGTGGATGCCTTCACCGAGACCAAAAACGTCTTTATCAGCACGGAGGACTGAGCAATGGTGCAGCGTTTCGAAGGCCGCGTCGCGGTCATCACCGGCGGCAGCAGCGGTATCGGACTCGCCACCGCCCGCAGGCTGGCGAGCGAGGGCGCGAAGGTCGTCATCGGCGACATCTCCGCGGAGACGGGCAAAGCCGCGGCCGACGAGGTCGGCGGCCTGTTCGTGCAGGCAGACGTCACCGACGCCGATCAGGTCGAGACCCTGTTCCAGACCACAGTGGACGAATTCGGCTCGGTCGACGTCGCGTTCAACAACGCCGGCATCTCCCCGCCCGAAGACGACTCGATCCTGACCACGGGCATCGACGCCTGGGAGAAGGTGCAGAAGGTCAACCTGACCTCGGTGTACCTGTGCTGCAAGGCCGTGCTGCCGCATATGCAACGGCAGGGCAAGGGATCGATCATCAACACGGCGTCGTTCGTCGCGGTGATGGGCGCGGCGACGTCGCAGATCTCTTACACCGCGTCCAAGGGCGGGGTGCTGGCGATGAGCCGGGAGCTGGGCGTGCAGTTCGCGCGGGAGAACATCCGGGTCAACGCGCTGTGCCCGGGCCCGGTGAACACGCCGCTGCTGAAGGAACTGTTCGCGAAGGACCCCGAGCGGGCCGCGCGACGGCTGGTGCACGTGCCGGTCGGGCGGTTCGCGGAACCGGAGGAGATCGCGGCCGCGGTCGCGTTCCTGGCCAGCGACGACGCCTCGTTCATCACGGCTTCGCAGTTCCTGGTGGACGGCGGGATCTCGGGCGCCTACGTCACGCCTCTTTGATCCCGCATTTAGTCCTCTGAATGTGTGCTCCGGAGTTTTTCGGCGTGGCCTACGAGTCAATCGCGCCCTGACCGTCCACAAGGGACCCTCCTTGGTGACCGAATGCCCGATTGATGGCTCTCTGCCGGAAGGTCACCACGAGCCTCAGTGGCACCACCAGTCGCAACGGCGGCGCGTGAAGGTCCCTTCCCTCGGCTCAGCCGAGGAAACTCGGCCATCATGTACTTCACCGCGAGCAAAGTTGCGGCCCATGCGTCACTCGTCCCGGTGGCCGGGATGGCGCGCCGCTGACCTGCGCTGTAGGTCTGGGACCGGGAGCCGTCCGGCTCCCGCGACCTGGAACAGCGGAGGCACGGAAATGACCCGGCAGATGAGCACCGCCATGCGTGACTGCATCGACCTGTGCAACGAGTGTCACGTCCGGTGCGAGGAGATGATGACCCGCTGCATGGAGGTCGGCGGCGCCAAGCTCGGGATGATGATGGTGACCTGCGCGGACATGTCCCGGATGAGCGCCGATATGATGATGCGCTGTTCGGCCATGGTCGCCGACCTCGAGATGATGCGCATGTGCGCGAAGATGTGCGGCCTGGCCTCCCAGATGATGCGCATGTGCGCCCAGGAATGTGCCAAGACCGGTGACGCCGAACTCGCCGAGGCCGCCGACATGATGACGCGCTGCGCCGAGCTGTGCGGCACCATCACCGCCGAGATGATGATGGAGAACGCCTGATCGCTCCAGCCGCGCCCGGGCACATCGGGTGTCCGGGCGAACGGCACAAGTGACATGTCCTGCCTGAAGTAGACGCGCGCCGAACACGCCAGGTACGGTGTGCGCACAACTTCAGACAGGGCCGTTGAGCTGGAGCGGGAGAGCCCTCACGAACGTGGTGGGGCACCGAAGGAGCAAACTCCCCGGAATCTCTCAGGTATCCACTACCGCTTCCGCGAGGCCACTCTGGAAAGCAGGCGCGCAAGTGCGTCTCACCCAAGGTGAAAGCCGCATTACCGTGCGGTGAAACTCTCAGGTGCCATGACAGAGGGGGAGTTCCCAGCGCACCGGTCTATCCGGCGCCTGACCCAAGGAGCTCCCTTGACCAGTACGTCCTTCGACGACCGGCACATCGGCCCCTCGGAGTCCGAGCAGGCCAAGATGCTCGCCGAGGTCGGCTACGGCAGCCTCGATGCCCTGGTGCAGGCCGCCGTGCCGTCCGCGATCAGGGTCACCGGTGACCTGGACCTTCCCCCGGCCGCGTCCGAGGAGGACGCCATCGCCGAGCTTCGCGCGCTCGCCGCGCTCAACAAGCCGATGACGCAGATGATCGGTCTCGGCTTCCACGACACGGTCACCCCGGCGGTCATCCGCCGCAACGTGCTGGAGAACCCGGCTTGGTACACGGCGTACACGCCCTACCAGCCGGAGATCTCGCAGGGCCGCCTCGAAGCGCTCCTCAATTTCCAGACCATGGTCTCCGAGTTGGCCGGTCTCGCCACCTCGAACGCCTCCCTGCTCGACGAGTCCACGGCTGTCGCCGAGGCCGTCATGCTGATGCGCCGCGTGTCGAAGGCGAAGTCCAACAAGGTCGTCCTCGACGCCGAGTGCCTGCCGCAGACCATCGCGGTCGTGCGCACCCGCGCCGAGGCGATGGGTGTCGAGGTCGAGGTCCGCGACCTGCTCACCGGCCTTCCCGAGGAGTTCTTCGGCGTCGTCGTCCAGTACCCGGGTGCCTCCGGCGTGCTGCGTGGCGCGGGCTTCTACTCCGCCATCTCCGAGACCGCGAAGGCCGCCGGCGCGCTGTACACCGTCGCCGCCGACCTGCTCGCCCTCACGCTGGTCACCGCGCCGGGTGAGTTCGGCGCGGACATCGCCGCCGGTTCGACGCAGCGCTTCGGTGTCCCGCTCGGCTACGGCGGGCCGCACGCCGGATTCATGGCCGTCCGCGCCGGGCTGGAGCGTTCGCTGCCGGGCCGCCTCGTCGGGGTCTCGGTCGACGCCGACGGCAACCCCGCGTACCGCCTCGCCCTGCAGACCCGTGAGCAGCACATCCGCCGCGAGAAGGCGACGTCGAACATCTGCACCGCGCAGGTCCTGCCCGCCGTGCTGGCCGCGATGTACGCGGTCTACCACGGTCCCGACGGCCTCAAGCGCATCGCGACGCGTGTTCACGGACTCGCCGCCGGTCTCGCGGACGCTCTCCGCACCGGGGGCGTCGAAGTCGTCCACGAGGGCTTTTTCGACACCGTTCTCGCCCGCATGCCCGGCCAGGCTGAAGCCGTCGTCGCCGTCGCCCGTGAGAACGGGATCAACCTCGGCCCGGTCGACGCCGACCACGTCCGCATCGCCGTCGACGAGGTCACCACGCCCGCGATCATCGCCAAGGTGCTCAACGCCTTCGGCATCGACACCCCCGCCGCCGACGACGCCCGCGCGCTGCCCACCGGCCTCGAGCGCGAGAGCGAGTACCTCACCCACGAGGTCTTCCACTCGCACCGCTCCGAGACCGCGATGCTGCGGTATCTGCGCGGCCTCTCCGACCTCGACTACGCGCTCGACCGCGGCATGATCCCGCTCGGCTCCTGCACGATGAAGCTCAACGCCACCACCGAGATGGAGCCGATCAGCTGGCGCGAGTTCGCGGGGATCCACCCGTTCGCCCCGGCCGAGGACGCCGAGGGCTACCACGTGCTGGTCGAGCAGCTGGCCGGCTGGCTGGCCGAGGTCACCGGCTACGACAAGGTGTCGCTGCAGCCGAACGCGGGCAGCCAGGGCGAACTCGCCGGTCTGCTGGCGATCCGCGCCTACCACCACGCCAACGGCCAGACCGAACGCGAGGTCTGTCTGATCCCGTCGTCCGCGCACGGTACGAACGCCGCCTCCGCCGTCATGGCCGGGATGCGCGTCGTCGTGGTCAAGTGCACCGACGAGGGCAACGTCGACCTCGACGACCTGCGCGCGAAGGTGGACGCCAACCGCGACACGCTGTCCGCGATCATGGTCACGTATCCGTCCACGCACGGCGTGTACGAGCACGGCATCGACGAGCTGGCCAAGATCGTCCACGACGCGGGCGGCCAGGTCTACGTCGACGGCGCGAACCTCAACGCCCTGCTGGGCTTGGCGAAGCCGGGTGAGTTCGGCGGCGACGTCTCGCACCTGAACCTGCACAAGACCTTCTGCATCCCGCACGGTGGCGGCGGCCCCGGCGTCGGCCCGGTCGCGGTCCGCGCGCACCTCGCGCCGTACCTGCCGAACCACCCGCTGCTGGAGAAGGCGGGTCCCGAAACCGGCGTCGGCCCGATCAGCGCCGCCCCGTTCGGCTCGGCGTCGATCCTGCCGATCTCGTGGGCGTACGTCCGCATGATGGGCGCGGGCGGGCTCACCGCCGCGACGCAGGTCGCGGTCCTCGCCGCGAACTACGTGGCCAAGCGGCTCAACCAGCACTACCCGGTGCTGTACACCGGCCAGGACGGCTTGGTCGCGCACGAGTGCATCCTCGACCTGCGCGGGCTCACCAAGGAGACCGGCGTCAGCGTCGACGACGTCGCGAAGCGCCTCATCGACTACGGCTTCCACGCCCCGACCATGTCGTTCCCGGTCGCGGGCACGCTGATGGTCGAGCCGACGGAGTCCGAAGACCTCGGCGAGATCGACCGTTTCTGCGACGCGATGATCGCCATCCGCGCGGAGATCGACGCCGTCGCGCAGGGCCGCTGGTCCGCGGACAACAGCCCGCTGCGCAACGCCCCGCACACCGCGGAAACCCTGGTCGGCGACTGGGACCTGCCGTACGACCGCGAACTGGCGGTGTACCCCGCCGGAGTGAATCGCAAGGCCAAGTACTGGCCCCCGGTGCGCCGCATCGACGGTGCGCGCGGGGACCGTAACCTCGTTTGCTCCTGCCCGCCGCTCAACGCCTACGAGAACTGAGGCACTTGATGTCGAAAGAGACGTCCCTGCACGGGGTCCACAAAGGACTGGGTGCGCTGTTCACCGACTTCGCGGGCTGGTCGATGCCGATCCGCTACAGCAGCGAACTGGCGGAGCACAAGGCCGTCCGCGAGGCGGCCGGGCTGTTCGACCTCTCGCATATGGCCGAGATCGAGGTGACCGGCCCGCAGGCTGCCGAGACCCTGGACTACGCCCTGGTCGGCAACCTGTCCGGCGTCAAGCCGGGCCGGGCGCGCTACACGATGATCTGCGACGAGAACGGCGGCGTGCTCGACGACCTGGTCGTCTACCGCCTCGCCGACGAGAAGTTCCTGGTCGTCGCCAACGCGGGCAACGCCGACGTGGTCGCCGAGGCGCTGGCCGAGCGAGTCTCCGGCTTCGACGCGGTCGTGGAAAACAAGTCCGAGGACGTCGCGTTGATCGCCGTCCAGGGCCCGAAGGCCGTCGAGATCCTCGGCGCCGTCACCGACGCCGACCTCGGCGCGCTCAAGTACTACGCGAGCGTCCCGGCCGTCGTGAAGGGTCACGACGTCCTGCTGGCTCGCACCGGCTACACCGGCGAGGACGGCTTCGAGCTGTACGTCCCGGCCGGTGAGGCTCCCGCCGTCTGGCGCATCCTGACCGACGCGGGCGAGCCGCACGGCCTGCTCCCGGCCGGCCTCGCCTGCCGCGACACCCTGCGCCTGGAAGCTGGAATGCCGTTGTACGGCAACGAACTCAGCCTCCAGCTGAGCCCGTTCGAAGCCGGTCTCGGCCGCGTCGTCAAGTTCGAGAAGCCTGGTGACTTCGTCGGCAAGGCCGCGCTCGAGGAACTGTCCAAGAAGGACGTTCCCCGCGTGCGCGTCGGGCTCAAGGGCTCCGGCCGCCGTGCCCCGCGTCACGGCTACACCGTCCTGGCGGGCGAGACCGAGATCGGCGAGGTCACCAGCGGTGCCCTTTCGCCCACCCTGGGCTACCCGATCGCCATGGCCTATGTGGACCGGGAGCACTCCGAACCCGGCACCGAGCTTTCCGTCGACATCCGGGGTCGTATCGAACCCGTCGAGGTCGTCGCCCTGCCCTTCTACTCCCGCGCCTGAAAGGCCCTTGAACGACCATGAGCATCCCCCAGGACCTGAAGTACACGAAGGAACACGAGTGGCTGCGCGTCGAGGACGGCGTCGCCACCGTGGGTATCACCGCCTTCGCCGCCGAGTCGCTCGGTGACATCGTGTTCGTCCAGCTGCCCTCGGTCGGTGACACGGTCACCGGCGGCGAGGTGTTCGGCGAGGTCGAGTCGACCAAATCCGTCAGCGAGCTGTACGCGCCCGTGGACGGCGAGGTCGTCGAGGTGAACGAGACCACAACGGACACCCCCGAGGTCATCAACTCGGACCCGTACACCGAAGGATGGCTCCTGAAGGTGCGTCTGTCCGGCGACGTGCCCGCCCTGCTCGACGCCCAGGCCTACGCCGTGCTCACCCAGGAGAGCTGAGATGTTCAATTCCTCCCTGTCCGAAGTGGACCCCGAGGTCGCCGCGGCCGTCGCCGCCGAACTCGACCGCCAGCAGTCGACCCTGGAAATGATCGCGTCGGAGAACTTCGCCCCGGTGGGCGTGCTCGAGGCGCAGGGTTCGGTGCTGACCAACAAGTACGCCGAGGGCTACCCCGGCCGCCGCTACTACGGCGGTTGCGAGCACGTCGACGTCATCGAGCAGCTGGCGATCGACCGCGCGAAGGCCCTGTTCGGCGCCGAGCACGCCAACGTCCAGCCGCATTCGGGCGCGCAGGCCAACGCCGCCGCCATGGTCGCCGTGCTCAACCCCGGCGACACCATCCTCGGTCTCGACCTCGCCCACGGCGGTCACCTGACCCATGGGATGAAGATCAACTTCTCCGGCAAGCTCTACAACGTCGTCGCCTACCATGTCGACAAAGAGACCGGCATCGTCGATGTCGCGGAGATCGAGCGGCTGGCCAAGGAGCACAAGCCGAAGCTGATCATCGCCGGCTGGTCGGCGTACCCGCGTCAGCTCGACTTCGCCGAGTTCCGCCGCATCGCCGACGAGGTCGGCGCGAAGGTCATGGTCGACATGGCGCACTTCGCCGGTCTCGTCGCCGCCGGGCTGCACCCGAGCCCCGTGCCGTACGCGGACATCGTCACCACGACCACGCACAAGACCCTCGGCGGCCCGCGCGGCGGCATCATCCTGTGCCGCCAGGAACTCGCCAAGAAGATCAACTCGGCGGTGTTCCCAGGCCAGCAGGGCGGCCCGCTGGAGCACGTCATCGCCGCCAAGGCCGTCGCGCTGAAGGTCGCCGCGAGCGAAGAGTTCCGCGAGCGTCAGCAGCGCGTGCTCGAAGGCGCGAAGATCCTGGCCGACCGCCTTTCGCGCACCGACTGCGCCGAAGCGGGCGTCCGCGTGCTGACCGGCGGCACCGACGTGCACCTGGTGCTCGTCGATCTGGTCAACTCCACTTTGGACGGTCAGCAGGCCGAGGACCGGCTGCATTCGGTCGGTATCACGGTCAACCGCAACGCCGTCCCGTTCGACCCGCGCCCGCCGATGGTCACCTCGGGCCTGCGGATCGGCACCCCGGCGCTCGCGACCCGCGGCTTCGGCGCCGAGGACTTCGCCGAGGTCGGCGACATCATCGCCGAGGCGTTGCGCCCCGACTTCGACGAGGATCTGCGCCAGTCGCTGTCCGCTCGCGTCGAACTGCTGGCGAAGAAGCACCCGCTGTACGCGGACCTCAACCGATGAGCGCGGTCCCCGAGGGGCGCAAACTTCTCCGGCTCGAAGTCCGCAACGCGCAGACTCCGATCGAGAAGAAGCCGTCGTGGATCAAGACCCGGGCGCGGATGGGTCCGGAGTTCACCGAGCTCAAGGGTCTGGTCAAGCGTGAAGGTCTTCACACCGTGTGCGAGGAAGCGGGCTGTCCCAACATTTACGAGTGCTGGGAGGATCGTGAGGCGACGTTCCTGATCGGTGGGGATCAGTGCACGCGGCGTTGTGATTTCTGTCAGATCGACACGGGTAAGCCTGCTGCGTTGGATCGGACTGAGCCGCGCAAGGTGGCGGAGTCGGTGCAGGCGATGGGGTTGCGGTATTCGACGGTGACCGGTGTCGCGCGCGATGACCTGGATGACGGTGGTGCGTGGTTGTATGCGGAGACCGTGCGTCAGATTCACGCGTTGAATCCCGGTACGGGTGTGGAGTTGTTGATTCCGGACTTCAACGCCGATCCTGATCAGTTGGCTGAGGTGTTCGGGTCGCGGCCGGAGGTGTTGGCGCACAACGTGGAGACGGTGCCGCGGATTTTCAAGCGGATTCGGCCTGGTTTCCGGTATGCGCGGTCGCTGGAGGTCATCACGAAGGCTCGTGAGGCCGGCCTGGTGACGAAGTCGAACCTCATCCTCGGTATGGGCGAGACCCCCGACGAGGTCGCGCCCGCGATGAAGGATCTGGTCGACGCGGGCTGCGAGATCTTGACGATCACCCAGTACCTGCGGCCCTCACCCCGGCATCATCCGGTGGACCGCTGGGTCAAGCCCGAGGAGTTCGTCGAGCACTCCAACGCCGCCGAGGCGATGAGTTTCGCCGGTGTGATGGCCGGACCGTTGGTGCGGTCGTCGTACCGGGCGGGGCGGTTGTTCGCGCAGACCAAGGCTCACCGCGGCGAGCCGCTGTCGGAGAACCTCGCACACCTGGCCGCCGAAGGCCCCGCAGCACAGGAAGCCAGCTCACTGCTGGCCAGATAGGAAGGAGGGCAGATCAATGGCGATCAGCGTCTTCGACCTGTTTTCGATCGGCATAGGCCCCTCCAGCTCCCATACGGTGGGCCCGATGCGGGCGGCGTTGACCTTTGTGGACGGTCTGGCCGCCGACGGCGACCTGACGGCCACGACCCGCGTCCAGTCGGAGCTTTTCGGTTCGCTGGGCGCGACCGGGTTCGGGCACGGCAGTGACAAGGCCGTCCTGCTCGGGCTTTCCGGGGAGCGTCCGGAGGAGATCGACACCGGCACGGTGCCGGGCAAGATCGCCGGGATCCGGGAATCGGGCAGGCTGCGGGTGCGGGGCGAGCACGAGATCGTGTTCGTCGAGGACACCGACCTCACCATGCACCGGCGGAAGTCGTTGCCGGCGCATCCGAACGGGATGATCTTCCGCGCGTTCGACGGTGACGGGAAGGTGCTGCGCGAGCGCACCTACTACTCCGTCGGCGGCGGCTTCGTCCGCGACGAGTCCTACGAGACCGACACCGTCGTCGTCGAGGACTCGACCCGGCTGGAATTCCCGTTCCGCACCGGCGCGGATCTGCTGAAGCACTGCGCGGACACCGGGCTGCCGATCAGCGAGATCATGCTGCGCAACGAACTCTCCTGGCGCACGCGCGAGGAGGTCCGTGAAGGCCTGCTGGAGATCTGGCAGGTCATGGTGGAGTGCGTGCGCAACGGCTGCGAGCACGAAGGCGTCCTGCCAGGCGGGCTGAAGGTGCCGCGCAGGGCGAAGGCGTTGCACGAGAAGCTGCTCGCCGAAGACGGCGTCGGCGATCCGCTGTACGCCATGGACTGGGTGAGCCTGTACGCGCTGGCGGTCAACGAGGAGAACGCCGCGGGCGGCCGTGTCGTCACGGCCCCGACCAACGGCGCCGCCGGGATCATCCCCGCCGTTCTGCATTACTACCAGCGGTTCATCCGCGGGTCGTCGGACGACGGCATCGTGACGTTCATGCTCACCGCGGGCGCGATCGGCTCGATCCTCAAGCAGACGGGTTCGATCTCCGGTGCCGAAGTCGGTTGCCAGGGCGAGGTCGGTTCGGCCAGCGCGATGGCCGCCGCCGCGCTCACCGAGGTCCTCGGCGGCTCGCCCGCGCAGGTGGAGAACGCCGCCGAGATCGGCGTCGAACACCACCTGGGGCTGACCTGCGACCCGGTCGGCGGGCTGGTGCAGATCCCGTGCATCGAGCGCAACGCCGTCGGCGCGTCCAAGGCGATCCACGCCGCGCGGATGGCGATG
This sequence comes from Amycolatopsis sp. NPDC039088, assembly GCF_055598845.1. Lineage (NCBI taxonomy): Bacteria > Bacillati > Actinomycetota > Actinomycetes > Pseudonocardiales > Pseudonocardiaceae > Amycolatopsis > Amycolatopsis sp. NPDC039088. The sequence continues at coordinate 84,553 of NZ_JBVKAE010000025.1, forward strand.
CGCGGCGACGGTTCGCATGTCGTGACGCTGGACAAGGCGATCAAGACCATGCGAGAGACCGGAGCCGACATGAGCGTGAAGTACAAGGAGACCGCGCGCGGCGGCCTCGCCGTCAACGTCATCGAGTGCTGACCTCTCGCATTTAGTCCTCTGGATGCGGTCCATGCGTGTGCAACTACCGCATCCAGAGGACGAAACGCGGGCGGCCTAAACTCGGGGAGTGGAGTCGAGCACGGTCGTGAACGCGGGTGACGCGCTGTTCCGCCCGGTGCGCGCGGGCAACGCCTTCGAGGAGACCGTCGAAAGGCTGCTCCAGGCGATCCGGCTCGGCGTGGTGGGCGCGGGGGAGCGGCTGCCTTCGGAACGGGAACTCGCCGACCGGCTGGGCGTCAGCCGGGTGACGCTGCGGGAAGCGATCCGCGCGCTGGCCGACGCCGGCTACGTCGAATCGCGGCGCGGGCGTTATGGCGGCACGTTCGTCAACGACGTCCTGCCCGATCCACCCGCCGCCGACGGGCGGAAGGTCGACAACGCCACCTTGGAGGACGCGCTCGGCCTGCGGCACGTCCTGGAGACGGGTGCCGCCGAGATGGCGGCGTCGCGTTCCCTCACCCCGGCCGACCGCCAGCACCTGACCGGCACCCTCGCCGAGGCCGCCGCGGCCGACCTCGGCGATTACCGGCGCAAGGATTCGCGGCTGCATCTCGCGATCGCCGAGGTCACCGCGTCCGGCTCGCTGACAACGGCGATGGCCGACGCGCGGACGCGGGTCAATCAGCTGCTCGACATGATCCCGCTGCTCGAACCGAACCTCGAGCACTCCAACGCCCAGCACGAGGCCATCGTCGACGCGATCCTCGCCGGGGATCCCGAGGCGGCTCGCCAGGCGATGACCGAGCACGTCGAAGGCACCGCTTCGCTGCTTCGCGCCTTCCTCGCCTGACCTCTTTCCGGGCACCCCACCCCGCGTTTCGTCCTCTAAATGCGGTAGTTGGCATCGCGAACCACCGCATTTAGAGGACGAAATGCGGGAGTCAAGCCACGATCTGGTGATTTTCCCACAACCTTTTCCCTCGGTCGGCCGTCTTAGCCTGCGTGGAAAACCCGGATGACGAAACCGCACCCGAGTCGGAAACCACGGCAACCCCGGCGCCGGAAGGGAAGAAACGCAGGTGGCGCCGGATCGCCGCCTGGACGTTCGGCCTCCTGATCGGCATCCCGGTCGTCGCGTTCGGGATCGCGTACGTCCTGCTCGACGTCCGCAGCCCCCAGGAGGTGCTCGCGGACCTCGACAAGACCGTCGTCCTGCAGAACGCCGACGGTTCCGAACTGCTCAAGGTGGTCCCGCCCGGCGGAGACCGGCTGTTCGTGCCCTACGACGCCATCCCGCCGAAGCTGCGCGACGCGATCGTCGCGACCGAGGACCCGACCTTCTGGGACAACGAGGGCTTCGACCTCACCGGACTCGGCCGCGCGCTGGTGACCGGTGTCGGCGGTGGCTCGGGCATCACCCAGCAGTACATCAAGAAGTCCACCGGCAATGAGGACGCCACCCTCACCCGCAAGTTCTCCGAACTGGTGCTCGCCACGAAGATCACCCAGCAGCAGACCAAGAAGGAGATCTTCGAGAGCTACGTCAACATCATCTCGTTCGGCCGCGGCACCTACGGCCCGGCGTCGGCGATGAACGCCTACTTCGGCCGCAAACTCGACGACTCGATGACGTGGAGCGAGGCGGCCTTCCTCGCCGGGATGATCCAGTCGCCCTCGGTGCACGACCCGTACGCCTCCACCCACGAGCACGCCATGAAGCGCTGGTCGTACGTGGTGAACAAGCTGGTCGCCCGCGGTTACGTCAGCCAGGCCGAAGCGGTCACGATGACCTATCCGGAGGACGCCGTCCAGGCGCCCTCGGAGACCCGCGCCGGCCGCGTCACCTACGAGAAGTACCACATCAAGCAGCAGGTCCTCGCCGAGTTGGAACAAGTGGGCTTCCCGCTGGACCGGCTCCGCGGCGGCGCGATGAAGGTCGAGACGACCATCGACCCGCGTGCGCAGGCCTCGGCCGAGAAGGTGGTCAAGGAGCGGCTGCAGGGGCAGCCGGAACACTTCCGTGCCTCGCTGGTCGCGGTCGAACCCGGGACCGGCGCCATCCGCGCGTACAACGGTGGCGGCTGGAGTGTGCACGACTACGCGGGCACGCCGTACGGCACCGGTTCGGCCTTCCATCCCTTCACTCTCGCCGCCGGACTCAGGCAGGGCGTCAACGTGGACGAACCGGTGAAACCGCCGCCCCAGGTCGATTTCCTCGGCGAGACCTTCAAATTCCAGGACCAGTGCGGTGAGGCCGGGAAGTGCACACTGCGCGACGCGCTCGCACGGGATGCCCAGGGACCGTTCGTCGACCTGGCGAAACGACTCGGCGCGGAAGCGGTCCGGAACGGCGCCCGCGCGGCGGGTATCCCGGAGGCCGTCGACGGCGCGGTGACCCTGCGCGAGAAGGACGGGTTCCTGATCGGACCCGGAATCGCGGTCGGCCGCTATCCCTTGCGGCCCAGCGACATGGCCGGTGCCTACGCGACGTTCGCCGCCGAGGGTATGCGCGCCACCCCGCATCTGGTGTCGAAGATCCGGGACGAGCACGGCGAGATCGTGTGGGAGCGGCCGCCGGACAAGGCGCCCGCGTTCGACGACGACGAGTCGCTGAGCCGCCGGATCGCCGGCACGATCAGCCGCGTGCTGATCACCGGTCTGCAGGGCCGCCCGGCGGCGTTGAAGACCGCCGACTTCCGGTTCAACGAAACCGACGACAACGCCAGTGGCTGGGCGGTCGGGTACACGCCGCAGCTTTCGACGGCGGTCTGGGTCGGCTCGGACGAACCACGCCGGATGCGGGACGCCGCCGGGGAGAAGCTGACCGGCAAGACCATCCCGGCCGAGATGTGGCAGCGCTTCATGAGCGGCTACCACCAGGGGCTTCCGGTGCGGTGGGCGGAACCCGCCGAGACGCAGGCGGCTCCGGCACCGACCCGGTGACTCAGGCGAGCACGGCGCCGGTGCCGGGTGGGTCAAGTTGGTCGTGGGGGGGGGGGGGGGGGGGGGGAGAAAAAAAAAAAAAAAAAAAAAAAAAAAAAAAAAAAAAAAAAAAAAAAAAACCCCCCCCCCCCCCCCCCCCCCCCCCCCCCCCCCCCCCCCCCCCCCCCCCCCCCCACCACCCGGGCTAGGACTTCACGAGCGCGATGGTCAGCCCGTCGTAACCCTTCGCGCCGACCGTCTGGAACGCCGTCGCGTCGACGCGTGGTTCGGTGGAGATCATCTCGTGCAGCCGCCGGATCCCCTGGATGTTCGGGTCTTCGCTGGCGGCGTTGGCCACCGCGCCGCCGCGGACGACGTTGTCGACCACGATCACGCCGCCGGGCCGGACGATTTTCAGCGACGCTTCGAAGTAGGCCGGGTTGTTGACCTTGTCGGCGTCGATGAACGCCAGATCGATCGGGCCCTCGACCGACGGCAGGAGGTCCAGCGCCTTGCCGACGCGAACGTCGACCAGCCCGCCGAGCCCGGCCGTGTCGATGTTCTCCCGCGCGACGGCGGCGTGCTTCGGATCGAACTCGAGCGTGACGAGTTTGCCTTGCGGCGGCAGGGCGCGCGCGAGCCAGATCGTGCTGTAGCCGCCGAGTGTGCCGATTTCCAGGATGGACCGCGCGCCGATCATCCTGGCCAGCAGGTTGAGCAGCTTCCCCTGGTTCGGCGCGACGGCGATCGAGGGGAGCCCGGCCTCTTCCGAGGCCTTCAGCGCGGCTTCGAGAGCGGGATCGGACGGGACGAGCACCCCGGACAGGTACTCGTCCACTTCGGACCACAGTTGCTGTGACATGGCACCTCCAACGCCAGCCTACTGGTTCTAGGACTGATGAGGCGGCGCGTTCCAGGATCTATAGACGAGTATCCTAGAACGAACCGCCTCTTTGTGATCGCCAGATCCAGGAACGACCTAGACGACTTAATTGGGTGTCAAACTACTTTAGATGAAAAGTACTGGGGGCTTCGAGGTATTGGCGAGCTTCTGCCCCTCTTCCTTTTACGGGAATGTAGAGAGTATTTTTACCCGAGGAATTTCGCCGCATAAAATCTCTCGATAGCAATTTTTCAATTACGCCTGGAACGAGCTGTTGTCTCACTTGATCAAGGCCTCGATAGAGCGCCTCTTCTTTTCTGCCGGATCCCGCCTGCGAATAGATCTTTTTGAGAATAGTGAGCGCAACCGCGTTTTCAGGGTCAATCGGCATGCGAAGGATTCCCGCAGTGGTCTGCGAATTAGTTGAAAATTCATCTACAATAGTAGACTCTGGTATTCTCCGCTGGAGCCAAGCTGGTATCGAAGCAAAACCATCAACGAAGCCGATCATGCAGTCCTGGAATGTTGGGCAGGCACCGGCGTCTGCAACATTGCTGAGATCGAGATGATTTATTAGGCAATCTCTAAAAGTAGTATTTGTGAGTAGGTTTCCGCCGTCCACCGACAGGTGCTCGATCAAAACACCGTCTACCATATAGCCACTTGCTTCGTTGTCATCGGGAAACATATCGTCGACAACGCGGACAAGGTCAAAAATGACCGCGTCGAGCCAGCCGCTGGCCTCTCGATGTTGCATGGCCGCTTGCAGGGCGCGCTTGGTGATTCCTTGCTGGCCTAGACTGTGGGCTGCTACTTCTACTGACAGATCATTTGCTGCTGTAACCCAACTGGCTGAGTTGGCGAGTGGATGCCTTTCATTCCTGAAGTCGATTGTATACGTTGCTAGATCCTCGCCATAAGCTGTGGACGCTATCGCTCTGTCTACAAAGACGCGTGAGTCGTCATGTGACGAGTCTTCTAGTAGTGCAAGCCCGGGCAGTCTCAAGAGTAGTTGGACACCTTCTTCATCCGGCCTGTAGCTGTTAACCTCGAGAAACGCCCGTTCCATGTCTGCCATCTTTACGGGGCCAAGGTCTCCGCCTCGCGAGCGGGCGAGGGTGGCGACCCGGGCGATTATCTGCTGGATCATTTCTGGCCGAACCGCGGAGAACATCTTTGCTTCGCGAGTGCATATGGACGCGAGCATCGAACGCCATGCTTCCGCTGGTGTTCTTGCTGCTTGTGTTGAATTCGGCTCAAGTGCGCCGAGGGAATGCAGGTAAGCTAGAAGAAGGGGGCGATTGGGGATCCATTCTGGAATGGCGAACTTATCACTTACCTTGGCCATGTACAATTTTAGTTGCTCGTCGGTGAAGTCCTCGATTCGATATCGCTGAGTCGCGTGCTCAAATCCGAGAGTTTCGAGCATTTCGGAATAAGACGAAAAATAATGGGATCGACCACAAATTAGGATACCTGCCTGCGGAGGTGCTTCCTGGATTAAGTTGCGAATTGCAGACAGTGCTTGCCAGCGTACCGACTTCAAGTCCGACACCCCGCCCATCCAGCGTGCGGGGGCAACTTCATCGAATCCATCAAGAAGGAGGGTGCATGCGCCGGAGCGCCATGCTGAAATGAGTCCGCGGTCTCCATTGAACCCGATTTCTTCGGAGTGGCGTCGAAGGATTTCTGCGGATGTTCGCAGGCCTACGCAATCTCGAAGGTTGATGTGTACCGGAAATAGATCTCTGGTGGCAGACTTTCGATATTTCTTTTTTAGGTCTTCGTATAGCTGCTTGAGTGCATAGCTTTTGCCTACTCCAAACTCGCCGCTGAGGAGGATTCGCTGTCCTGCTGCTACCTTCTCGCTCATTTCCGAGACTGATATTGCATTGCCGTCCGATGCGCGAAATTTCGGTGCCACTTCGGCCTTTAATGAAATTGTAGATGAAGTGTACGCAACACTTCCAAAGGGCGCGTCGTCGCGGCACCTCAGATAACCATCTGCATCGCATATGCGCTTCTTCAGGGTAGCGATACTTATTGCAAAGATTGGCACGCTGTACTTGCGTGATTCAGCTTCGACCGCTCCACGCTGGTCTGCTGTGGGCTCCTCTCGGGTGACAAACCATCCTTTAATCGCCTTGTATCTATTTTCTTGCAGTCGGCCGAGGCTTCTGACAATGTCGCGAAGTTTTTCGGCGTCCTTCTCGGCCTTTGCCTTATCGCGACGAGTTGTAAATTCAAATACTTGGATTGATTCGTCGTTGACGAAGACGGCGTCTCGTTCGCGTCCGTCGCGATTTGCGGATCCCTGCATTCCTAGGGGGTCGTAGATTGCGCGAGCGATCTCTAGTGCGCGGCTCTCAAAGTCCGCGCCGGTTTCAGAACTCAATTCAGCAGCACCAACCTCTCGGTGACGGGGTACTAGCTGACTCGTAAAATATCGGTCTGTCTGTTACGCAAAGTTATGAACGTGATGCAATCGAAGTCTCGGGCAGGGTTGTGTCAGCCGTGTCACCCGAGAGCGTCTGATGCAGTCTTAGCTGCCCTTGGTAGTCATTTGTATTCAATGTGTTCAATGTACTTCAATGCCACGCCACCTTGCTCTATCTGTCAGCTTGCTGGAGGTTGCTAACGTCAGCGGTTGTCATGGTGAGCTCGCCGTCGCACATCGTGATGCGCCTACTGTAAGGCTGGCTTCACCGCGATCAGGCGGCGCGGCGGCCGGCTTTCGGGATGACCAGCGGCGTCCCGGTCTCGGGGCACGGCATGACCCGGCACGGCAGTTCGAAGATCTTTTCGACGTTGTCGGCGGTCACGACCTCTTCGGGCGCTCCGGTCGCCAGGACCTCGCCGTCCCGCATCGCGATCATGTGCGTCGCGTACCGGGCCGCGTGGTTGAGGTCGTGCAGCACCGCGACCAGTGTGCGGCCCTGTTCCTGATGCAGCTGCGCGCACAGGTCGAGGATGTCCATCTGATGCGCGATGTCCAGATAGGTCGTCGGCTCGTCGAGCAGCAGGAGGTCGGTCTCCTGTGCGAGCGCCATCGCCATCCAGACGCGCTGCCGCTGGCCGCCGGACAGTTCGTCGACCAGCCGCTCGGCGAGGTCGTCGACGCCGGTGGCTCGCATGGACTCCGCGACCACGGTGGCGTCCTCACGGGACCACTGGCGCAGCAGCCGCTGGTGCGGGTACCGGCCGCGCGCGACTAGGTCGGCGACGGTGATGCCGTCGGGCGCGATCGAACTCTGCGGCAGCAGGCCGAGCCGCCGCGCGACCTCCTTGGCGGGGAACGAGCTGATCACCTGGCCGTCGAGGAACACCGAACCCTGCCGGGGTTTGAGCATCCGCGCGAGCGCGCGCAGCAGGGTCGTCTTCCCACAGGCGTTCGGGCCGACGATGACGGTGAACGACCGGTCGGGGATGACCACCCCGAGGTCTTCGGCCACGGTCCGGCCGTCGTAGGCGAGCGTCAGCGCGTCCGCGTGCAGGCGGGACGTCGTGCTCTGCTCGGTGAGGGTTTCCACGGTCTCCACGCAGGTTAGGCTAACCTAGGCGCTCGCCTTTGTGGTGTTCCGTAGGTCGCAGTCGGCTCACAACCTCCTCCGATGACATCATGAGGCGTGGAGGACTACCGGATAGTCGCGGACGAGATCTCCGCCGACATCGAGGCCGGGAGGCTGCGTCCGGGTGACCGGCTGCCGCCGCAGCGGAGGTTCGCCCGCGAACGCGGAATCGCGAATTCGACGGCCGCCAGGGTGTACGGCGAACTCGTCCGGAGAGGCGTCGTGGTCGGCGAGGTCGGCCGCGGCACGTTCGTCCGCGCCGCGAGGCCGCCGCTGGAGCCCGCGCTCGCCGAGCCTGGGGGCGCGCTGATCGACCTCGAACTCAACTTCGCCGTCCTCCCGGAGCAAACCGCGCTGGTCGGGAAGGCGCTGGAGCCGCTGCTGCGTGACGACGTCCTGTCGGCGGCGCTCCGCCCGGGAAGTGTCACCGGCTCGAAGCAGGCCAGGGACGCCGTTGCCGGGCTCTTCGCGAAGGACGGTTGGGAGCCGGAGGTCCTCTTCGCGGGTAGCGGCCGCGAGGCCATCGCGGCCGCCATCGCCGCCTTCGTGCCGATGGGGGAACGGCTCGCGGTCGAGGCGATCACGTATCCCGTGGTCAAAGCGCTCGCCGGACGGCTCGGCGCTCAGCTGGCCCCCATCGAGACCGATGACCAGGGCCTCGTACCCGAAGCGCTGGAAGCCGCGCACGCCGCCGCGCCCGTCCGCGCGCTCTACGTCCAGCCCACGCTGCACAACCCGCTGGGGTCCACAATGGACGAAGGACGGCGCGTCGCGCTGGCGGAAACCGTGCGACGGCTGGACATCCCGGTGATCGAGGACGGGATCTACACCTTCCTCCGGCCTGAGGTCCGTCCGTTCGCGACGTACGCGCCGGAACGCACGGTGTTCGCCGACAGCATGTCCAAACGGCTCGCGCCCGGGCTGACCACCGGTTTCCTCGCCGTCCCGGCGGAATGGACGGAGCGGCTCGCCGCGGCGGTGCGCTCGGGCGGCTGGGTCGCGCCCCGGTTCGCCGTCGAAGCCGCCACCCGGTGGATCACCGGCGGCACCCTGGAAACGGTCGAGCGGGCCAAACGACTCGACGCCGCCGAACGCCAGCGGGTGACGGCGGCCCGGCTGGCCGGGTTCACGCTGCGCGCGGATCCGCGGGCGTATCACTGCTGGTGGGAACTCCCCGAGCACTGGCGTGCCGAGACCTTCGTCGCCGCGGCCGCGCGGCGCGGGATCGCGGTCACTCCGGCGGCCGCGTTCGCCGTCGTCCCGGGGCACGCGCCGAACGCGGTGCGGCTCGCGGTGTCGTCGCCGCCCCTCGAGACGCTTTCGGCCGCCTTGGACGTCCTCTCCGGGCTCGCCACCGGCCGTCCCGAAGACGGCGGCGTCGACTGACGCGTCAGGGGCGCGGGCCGGGAGCCCACTTGCCGATGAAGCTGCCGCAGGTGACGGTCTGCCCGGTGAGCCGGGACCGCAGCGCGTTTTCCAGCCCCAGGTAGTCGAAGATCGGCGCGTCGGCCGCGACCTCGGCGGGCACCGGACCGCCCCTGGTCAGGGACGGCGTGCTCACGGTCTGGAACAGCACCAGGTAGTCGCCGTCGCGGTTGAGGTCGTCCGCGGTCGTGAACATCCGTTGTGGAGCGTCGGCGACGATCTCCAGCGGCAGCGGCCATTCCAGCGGGAACGGGTTGCGCAGGCCGAACGCGGGGTAGGCGAACGGGTTGTCGGGCAGGATCGCCGTGCGCGCCGCGGGGAACCGGGTGACGCAGTCCCGGATCTGGGCTACGTAGGTGAAAGTGCCGGGGTTGGTCCGGATGCCCCGCATCGATGGCGTCACCGTGCCGAGGTCACCGGTCAGCTTCTCGTGTGCCATGTCGAGGTACGCGGCTTCGTCGTGGTGCGCGACGACGGCCCAGCCCGACGCCAGCACCGCGACCAGCCCCATGGCCGTCGCGCCGGCGAGGCCGATCCCGCGGGACGGCGCGGGCATCGGCGGCAGCGCGTCGGCCAGCAGCAGGATCGCCGTCAGCGCCAGCGTTCCGGTGAACAGCGTCGGGGTGTCGTTCCCCCACGACAGACTCGTCATGAAGCCGGTCGCGAAGACCAGCGCGCCCATCCGCGGGAACCGCCGTGCCGCCACCCAGTTGACCAGCAGCGCGACCCCGAGGATCCACCAGAGGACGTCCGCCCAGCGGGACGCGCCGGTGAAGTGTCCATCCACGACGGTGCCGACCAGCACCGCCATGCCCGCCAGTAGCAGCAGCCGGGCGAGGACCGCGCCGGTGAGTCCGGCGCGGTCGCGGAAGATCGCGAGCAGAGCGAGAAGCACGCCCGCGATCGCGAAGAAGGTCAAGCCCCGTACCGGTGGCAGCATGAGGGTCTCGGGATTTTCCACCCACAGCCCGAGAAGCCGTTCACCGTACGCGGGAACGCCGCCGGTGAGCTGCTCGGCCATCGCGGCGAGCCCACCGTCGATCGTGACGATTCCGAGGTAGAAGAGAAGGAAAGCGCCGAGCGCCAGCAGATCCCATGCCAGCCGCCCCCACCAGCGCCCGGCGCGGAAAGCGCCATCCCGCGTCGACGGATGCGACAACAGCCAGACCAGCGCGATCACGGGCACCGGCGCGAAGCTCTGTTTGACGAACACCGCGGTCCCCAGCAGGACCAGCCCCAGTCGTCGTGGCCACGCCTTGCCGTTGCGCAGTCCCGAATCCAGCGCCCAGGCGCCGCAGGCGGTCAGGAAGATGCCGTCGATCGTGTGCCACGCCATCAGCGGGAAGGCGTTGAGGTTCACCAGCGAGGCGGCCGCCGTCAGCCCGGTGAGCCCCGGCCCCCAGTCGCGGACGCGGCGCCGGGTGACCAGCACGGCGAACGCGATGGTCGCCAGGATGATCTCCAGCATGCTGAGCACGCTGGAGACGAAGAACAACGGTCCCGGCAGGACGAAGTCGACGACATGCAGGTAGGCCGAACCCAGCGGCCGGGCGGAGATGATGTCGGAGTGCGGCACCTCGCCGTGCAGCACCCGCCACGCCTGGGCGAGGATGAAACCCTGGTCCGAGGGATGGAAACCGAAGCGCCCCACGCGCAGTTCGGTGGCGACGGCGAGCGCCAGAACCCAGGCCGCGTGCAGGGAAAGCCGCAGCACTGTCCTGGACGGACGCACCACCGCCGTATCCGGTCCGGTCGGCAGCGGGGGACTGGCGACTTCCACACTGCCCCTTCCCGGCTCGTCCCTACCTCGGCCCGTGCCCGCCGACCCCGGCGTATCGGAAACCGATGGTAGCGGCCGGGGGAGTCCCCCGATCGAGCCCGGCCGCGGGGAAGTCAGGGACGGCGGCGCCAGACCAGCCTGGTGACCGCGCCCGCGACCGACGCGAGCGGAGCCTTTTTGGGCAGGCCACGGGTTTCCGGGGCGGACTCCGGCATCGCGCGGTAAACGAGATGCGCGAAGAACCGGGTCGTCTTGGGTGCGACGAGGGTCACCAATTCGGCGGCCTTGCCTTCGGGCAGGTTCAAGATCTCCGGTCGTTCTTCGAGGGCTTTCACCACGAGACCGGCGGCGCGCTCGGGCGAACTCGCCGGCATGCCGCGGTAGGAGCCGGTCGGCGCGATCATGTCGGTGCGCACCAGCGGCATCCGCACGGAGGTGAAGGTGATCCCGTCGGAAAGCGTTTCCCGGCCGGCGGTCAGCCCGAACTCCTCCAGCGCCGCCTTCGACGCGAGGTAAGCGGAGAACCGCGGGGTGTCCGTCTGCAGTCCTTGCGTGGTCACGTTGACGACGTGGCCGAAGCCGCGTTCCGTCATCGACGGCAGCAGGCCGAGGATCAGCCGCACGGGGCCGAAGTAGTTGATCGCCATCGTGCGCTCGAAGTCGTGGAACCGTTCGGTGGACAGCGAAAGCGAGCGCCGGATCGAGCGGCCCGCGTTGTTGACCAGCATGTCGACCGCGCCGTGCGCGGCGAGCACGTCCTTGACCAGCGCGTCGACCGCGTCGCCGTCGGTGAGGTCGCACGGGTACGCGGACGCCTTCCCGCCCGCCGCGACGATCTGTTCGCGGACCTCTTCGAGTTGGTCGGCGCGCCTGGCCACGAGGATCACGTCGGCGCCCTTCGCGGCGACGGCCAGCGCGGACGCTCGCCCGATCCCCGAAGAGGCGCCGGTGATCAGCACCTTGCGGCCGTCGAGCGGTTCCGGTCCCGGACGGCGGCGGCCGCGATCGGGGTCGAGCTGCCCGAGCCAGTACCGGTAGAGCGGACCGGCGTACTCCTTCAACGGGGGCAAGGTGATTCCGCTGCCTTCGAGCGCCGCCGTGGTCGCGCTCGTGTCGAAGTCGACCTCCATGCTCAGATGCGGCAGGACTTCGAGCGGGATGCCGAGTTCCTTCAGCACCGCCGCGCGGGCGGAACGGCCGCCGGGGAGCCGGTCCACACCGGCCGCCGCGGACTTCGCCAGGCGGGTTCCGGCGCGCTTGAGCGCTCCGGACGGTCGCGGCGGAAGGACGGCGGAGATCTTCGGCGCGCCCGCGGCCCGCGCGAAGGCGTTGTAGACCTCGTGCAGTGGCTGGGGGCGCGGCGACGCGAGATGGTAGGTGCTGCCACTGGGCGCGTCGACGTGCATGAGGTGTTCCATCGCTTCGACGACGTAGTCGACCGGCACGATGTTCGTGGCGCCGAGATCCGGGGCGGCCAAAGGAAGGCGAAGGCGTAGTTTTTGTTGCAGCGCGGCGAGACGCGAGATCGCCGGGAGGAAGTAGTACGGGCCGTCGATCTTGTCCATTTCACCGGTGCGCGAATCACCGGCCACGGCGGACGGCCGGTACACGCGGAACGGCGTCTTCCCGTGCCGTCGCACGAGTTTCTCGGCCTCGAACTTCGTCGCGTGGTACGGCGACGCGAAGCTCTGGCCGAGGTCGAAGTCGGCTTCGGTGAAACGCCCGGCGTACTGCCCGGCGACCGCGATCGAAGAGACGTGGTGGAAGAGCCCGGTGTTCGCGGCGGCGGCGAACTCCAGGACGTTGCGGGTGCCGTCGACGTTGGCGGCGCGGTTGGCCGCCTCGTCCGCGGTGAGGTCGTAGATCGCGCCCAGGTGCACGACGTGGTCGAGGGGACCCACCTTGGCGGGGTCGATGCCCAGCGTGGGTTCGGTCAGATCGCCGGTGACGGGAACGAGCTTCTCGTGGCTCGGGAGCTTCCCGCGTGAGGTCTCCCTCACGAGAACGTGGACGGCTGCGGTCTCCGGTCGCCGCAGTAGGCGCGCGACCAGGCGTTTTCCCAGAAAGCCCGTCGCGCCCGTCACGAAGTAGGTGGTCATGGCCTGCTCCTTCCGAACGGAGCAGACTCTACCTACTCGGAAGTAGGAACGGTAGTTGTCATTCGTGGTGGTCCGGATGTTCCGCCACCGCGACCACGGCGTCGCGGAGCGCGGCGCGCAGGCGCCCCACGTCCAGCGGCCCGAGTACGGCGGCCTCTCCGGGTGGCGCCACGAGCACGATCTTGTCCGCGCTCACGAACACCGTCACGTCCCTGCGCCTGCCTGCCAGATCCCGGCAGCCGACCGACCATTCGTCGCGGGGTGCCAAGGTCCTCATCCTCCCGTTTCCCATGATCTCCCTTTCTCGTCCGAGGCTGGGACGGGGCGGTCCGAGGGGCGTGACGCGGATTACCCGACGTTCCTACTGATGGGTTAACCGATCCTTCGGATCGTGATCGACTTCCGGACCGGCTAGGCCGGACGGGCTGCCGTGTCCGGGCGGGGACGCCCGATCGGGAGTAGCGTCCGAAGAGAGCCTGCTCGGGAGGTCGTGAATGTCCGAACCCAGGAAGATCGTCATCGTCGGAGCCGGTCTCGCGGGAGCGACGGCCGCGGGAACGCTGCGAGAACGGGGCTACGCGGGCGAGATCCTGCTGCTCGGCACCGATACACATCGCCCGTACGAATTACCGGCGTTGTCCAAAGGACTTCTGATGGGCAAGGCCGACGAACCCGATTGGGTGCACGACGCGGGTTTCTACGAAGAGAAGGAGATCGCGCACAAGAGCGGGGCGACCGCGACCAGGATCGAACTCGGCGCGCGGCTCGTGACCGACGACGCGGGCGGCGAGCACCGGTTCGACCGGCTCGTGCTCGCGACCGGCTCCCGGCCGCGGTCGTTGCCGGTCCCCGGTGGTGACCTGCCGGGACTGCGGACCCTGCGCACCCTCGACGACGCGCTGGCGCTGCGTTCGGCGTTCAAGGACGCCGAACGGGTGGTGATCGTCGGTGCCGGCTGGATCGGGACCGAGGCCGCGGCCGCCGCCAGGGAACACGGTGCCGAGGTGACCGTGGTCGACCAGGTCGGCTCGCCGCTGCTCGCGGTACTGGGCGAACAAGTGTCCGGGGTGTTCAAAGACCTTCACACCGAACACGGCGTGAAGTGGCGGCTGGGTGAAGGCGTCGCCGAATTCACCGGCGGTCCGGACGGAGTGACCGGTGTCCGCCTGACGAGTGGTGACGAGCTTCCGGCCGACGTCGTCCTGGTGGCCGTCGGTGCGGCGCCGCGGATCGACCTCGCGCACGCCGCCGGACTGGAACTGTCCGACGACGGCGGTGTCTGCGCCGACGCCGGTTTGCGGACCGCCGCTCCCGACGTCTACGCGATCGGCGACATCGCCGCGCATTTCCATCCGCGCTACGGGAAACGCGTCCGCGTCGAGCACTGGTCGAACGCGAAATGGCAGGGCGAGCACGTCGCCGGGAACCTGCTCGGCGAGAACGAGCCGTACCTGAAGAGCCCATATTTCTTCTCGGACCAGTACGACCTGGGCTGCGAATATCGTGGTCTCGCCGATCCCGAAAGCGATGAACTCGTGGTGCGGGGCGATCTCGCGGCGCGGGACTTCACGGCGTTCTGGTTGCGCGACGGGCAGGTGACCGCCGCGATGAACGTCAACCAATGGGATGACGGGGACGCGTTGAAGGCCTTGGTCGACGGACGCGCGACGGTGACCGCGGACCAGTTGAGGACGGCTGATCTCAAGACCTTCGCTTGACCCCTCTGGATGCTTTCATAGCACGCGTGAGGCCAGAACTCGGCCGCTTAGACCTCCTGAGGGACCAAAGCCCGCGAAGACCGCGTCATGGTCCCGAAGGCCACCAGCGCGAGGACGCCGAACGCCGCCATCGTGATCCCCATCGGGACCGCGGTGCCCGCGCCGCCCAGTCCGACCAGCGGCGTCGCCAGCCCGCCGACGACGAACTGCAGCACACCCAGCAACGCCGACGCCGAACCGGCGGACCGTGCCTGTTCGGCGAGCGCCAGCGAACTCGCGTTCGGCGCCACCATGCCGATGCTCGACACCAGGACGAACAGCGGGATCAGGAGCCCGATGAGGCTCAGGTCCAGCGCCACCGCGGCCAGCACGCCGAAACCGGCGACCGCCGCGATGACGAGGCCGACGGTCAGCAGCGTCCGCTCCGGGAAGCGTCCGACGATTCGCCCGTTCAGCTGGCCGACGAGCACGATGCCGATGCCGTTGAGACCGAACACCAGGCTGTACGCCTGCGGGCTCAGGCCGTAGACGCCCTGGAGCGCGAAGGACGATCCGGAGATGTAGGCGAACAGGCTGCCGAACATCAGCCCGGAGGCGAGGGCGTAACCGAGGAAACCGCGATCGCGGAGCAGGCCGGCGTAGGTCCTCAGTACCGAGCCGAACCGGGCGGGTGTCCGGCGTTCCTCGGGGAGGGGTTCCGCCAGCAGGAAGAACACGACGGTGAGCAGGATCGCGCCGAACACGGTCAGGCAGATGAACACCCCGCGCCACGAGGTCCAGGTGAGGATCTGGCCGCCGATGATCGGTGCCAGGATCGGCGCGAGCCCGTTGACCAGCATGAGCAGCGAGAAGAACTTCGTCATCGCCGTGCCGGAGTAGAGGTCGCGCACGGTCGCCCTGGCGATGACGATGCCGGCCGCGGCACCGAAGGCCTGGACGGCGCGGGCGGCGATGAGCAGGTCGGCGCTCGGGGCGAAGGCGCACAGCAGCGATCCAACGATGTAGAGCGCGAGTCCCGCCACGAGCGGTTTGCGACGGCCGATCGCGTCGGACAGCGGTCCGAGGATCAGCTGGCCGAGGGCGAGGCCGATGATGAACGCGCTCAGCGTGAGCTGGACGGTCGCGTCCGCCGCGTGCAGTTCTCCCGCCATCTGCGGCAGCGCGGGCAGGTACATGTCGATGGACAGGGGCCCGAAGGCGGACAGGCCGCCGAGGATCAGGACGAACCGGGCGCGTCCGGTCGGTATCGGTCGCGCGATGGGTTCCGCCATTCGCTCGGGCGCGATGGTCATGCTCTTCCCTTCCCCAGTGATGGTTCCGCCGGGAACAACTTGCTTAGAGTAGGTAACTATTCCGACTGTGATTCATGGCACTCGGACCTGCGACGACTGATCGGATCACTTTTCCGAGCAAATCCGGATGACCTCTAGATCTGGGTCGAGGTCGTCGGGTATACATCGGATGTCTGTTTGTTGCTGTTGGAGCCGTTGATTCTTGGCGGTTCGGCCGGAAGGGAAAATCCGTGCAGCTGTTGCGTCTCGGGGAGCCGGGAAGTGAGCGTCCGTTCGTACGTGCCGGGGATGGCACGCTGCGCGACCTCGCGGGTCTGACCGCCGACATCGATGGCACCTTCTTCGCGGGCGACGGCGTCACCACGGTCGCGGCCGCGCTCGCCGCCGGTGAGGTGCCGGAAGCCGATGAGTCAGCGGCGCGCGCCAGGGTCGGCGCGCCGATCGCGCGGCCGGGCAAGGTCGTCTGCATCGGCCTCAACTACCGGCAGCACGCCGAAGAGTCCGGTGCCGCCGTGCCAGGTGAGCCGGTCGTCTTCATGAAGGCCCCCGACGTCGTCGTCGGCCCGGAAGACGACGTGCTCGTGCCGCGGAAGTCGACCAAGACCGACTGGGAGGTCGAGCTCGGCGTCGTCATCGGCAAGACCGCGCGCTACCTCGACAGCGTCGAAGAGGCCCTTGAGTACGTCGCCGGGTACACCGTCTCGAACGACGTGTCCGAGCGCGAGTTCCAGCTCGAACGCGGCGGCACGTGGGACAAGGGCAAGTCGTGCGAGAACTTCAACCCGCTCGGCCCGTGGCTGGTCACCGCCGACGAGGTGACCGATCCGCAGGCGCTCGGCCTGCGGCTGTGGGTCAACGGCGAGAAGAAACAGGACTCGTCCACCAAGGACATGATCTTCACGGTCGCCGAGATCGTGCACTATCTGAGCCAGTTCATGGTGCTGCGCCCCGGCGACCTCATCAACACCGGCACTCCGCAGGGGGTCGCGCTCGGTCAGCCGGACCCGAAGCCGTACCTGCGCGAGGGTGACGTCATCGAGCTCGAAATCGACGGCCTCGGGCGTCAGCGCCAGAACGTGAGGCAGGCATGATGGCGAAGATCGTGGGCATGGAGGTGCTCGACATCCGCTTCCCCACCTCGCGGGAGCTGGACGGCTCGGACGCCATGAACCCGGACCCGGACTACTCGGCCGCGTACGTCGTGTTACACACCGACGGCGGTCCTGATGGATACGGTCTCGCCTTTACCATCGGTCGCGGCAACGACGTCCAGGCCGCGGCGATCCGCGCGCTGGAACCCCACGTCGTCGGCCGCGAAGTACCCACCGGTGCGGCCGGGCTCGGCGAGCTGTCCCGCGCCTTGATCGGTGATTCGCAGCTGCGGTGGCTCGGCCCGGAGAAGGGGGTCGCGCATATGGCGATCGGCGCGGTGGTCAACGCCGCCTGGGATCTCGCCGCGCGCGTCGCCGGGCTCCCGGTCTGGCGTTTCGCCGCCGGGATGTCGCCGGAGGAGCTGGTCTCCCTCGTCGACTTCCGCTATCTGTCCGACGCGCTGACCGAACAGGAGGCGCTCGACATCCTGCGCGCCGCCGAACCCGGCCGTGCCGAGCGGATCGCTCGGATCGAGCGCGACGGATACCGCGCGTACAGCACGTCTCCCGGCTGGCTCGGTTACTCGGACACGAAGCTCGTCCGGCTCGCCGAACAGGCGGTCGCCGACGGTTTCGAGATGATCAAACTGAAGGTCGGCGGCAATCTGGAGGACGACGTCCGCCGGATGAAGCTCGCCCGCGAGACGGTCGGCCCGGACATCCGGGTCGCGGTCGACGCGAACCAGCGCTGGGACGTCGGGACCGCCGTCACCTGGATGACCGCGCTCGCGCCGTACGACCCGTACTGGATCGAGGAGCCGACGTCGCCGGACGACGTGCTCGGGCACGCCGCGATCGCCAAGGCGCTCGCCCCGATCCGCGTGGCGACCGGTGAGCACGTCCAGAATCGCGTGGTGTTCAAGCAGCTCCTGCAGGCGGGCGCGATCTCGGTACTGCAGCTGGACGCCGCCAGGGTCGGCGGGTTCAACGAGAACCTGGCGATCCTGTTGCTGGCCGCCAAGTTCGGCGTCCCGGTGTGCCCGCACGCCGGCGGGGTCGGGCTGTGCGAACTCGTGCGGCATCTGTCGATGTTCGACTTCGTGGCGGTGTCCGGCTCGGACACCGACCGGTCGATCGAGTGGGTCGACCACCTCCACGAGCACTTCACCGATCCGGCCGTCGTGGCGCGCGGACGGTATCTCGCCCCGTCCGCGCCCGGCTTCTCCGCGCGGATGCACGACGCGACATTGCGCCGGTTCACCTTCCCCGACGGTCCAGAATGGACGGAGACTGCCAGTGAGTGAGTTCGAAGGCCTCGTCGCCGCAGTCACCGGCGGCGCGTCCGGGATCGGCAGGGCCACCGCGGAGCTGCTCGCCTCCCGCGGGGCGACGGTCGCGGTGCTCGACCTGAAACCGGACGACCTTCCGGCAGGCCTCACCGGCTTCCGCTGCGACGTCGGTTCCGACGACGAAGTGCGCTCCGCGATCGACGCGGTGGCCGAGCGCTTCGGCAGGCTGGACATCCTGGTCAACAACGCCGGTATCGGTGCGCAAGGTGACGTCACCGCCAACGACGACGACGAATGGCACCGGGTGCTCGACATCAACGTCGTCGGCATGGTCCGGCTGGCACGGGCGGCGTTGCCACACCTGAAGAACTCCCCGTCGGCCGCGATCGTCAACACCTGCTCGATCGCCGCGTGGGCGGGGCTGCCCAACCGCGCGCTGTACTCGGCCAGCAAGGGCGCGGTGCTCTCGCTGACCCTGGCGATGGCGACCGATCATCTCGCCGACAAGATCCGGGTCAACTGTGTCTGCCCCGGCACCGCGGACACCCCGTGGGTCGGCAGGCTGCTCGACTCGGCGGGTGACCCGGAAGCCGAACGGGCCGCGCTGGCCGCCCGCCAGCCGATGGGCAGGCTGGTGACCGCGGACGAGGTCGCGAACGCGATCGTGTACCTCGCCAGTCCGCTGTCGGCTTCGACCACCGGCACGGCGCTCGCCGTCGACGGTGGGATGTACGGGCTGCGTCCGCGCGGCCCGGTCCAGCAGTAGCTCGATACTCCGGTTCCCGGCTGTCATCAAGGAGGATGCGGTGCGTACGAGAGTGATCAAGGTGGCCGCCGCGGCCACCGCGCTCGGGCTGGCGCTGTCAGCCTGTGGGTCCACAAAGGACAATGCGGCCGCACCGGGAGCCGGTGGGGCGCAGGGCGGCAAGGTCGGCGCGACGATCCCGTTGCTGACCTCGCCGTTCTGGCAGGCCTACAACAACTACGTGCCGATGAAAGCCAAGGAGCAGGGCGTCGACGCGCTGCCGACGGTCAACGCGGACAGCGACTCGGCGAAACAGATCACCGACATCAACACCCTGCTCAACCAGGGCATCAAGGGTCTCGTCGTGACGCCGCTCGACTCCGCCGCCGTCGTGGCGGGCCTGAAGGCCGCGGAGAACAAGGGCGTCCCGGTGGTGGCCGTCGACGTCGCGCCGGAGAGCGGCAAGGTCGCGATGGTGGTGCGCGCGGACAACAAGGCGTACGGCACCAAGGCCTGCGAGGCGATCGGCGCGAAGGTCAGTTCGGGCAAGGTCGTGCAGATCATGGGCGATCTCGCCTCGGTCAACGGACGCGACCGCTCCGAGGCTTTCCGGCAGTGCATGAAGACGAAGTTCCCGGGTGTCCAGGTGCTGGAGATCTCCGCCGAGTGGAAGGCGGACAAGGCTTCGTCCGGTTTGGACAGCCTCCTGACCGCCAACCCGGACATCAAGGCCGTGTACATGCAGGCGGGCGGCGTCTACCTGGCGCCGACGCAGCAGGCACTCAAGCGCAAGAACCTGTACTTCCCGGTCGGCGACCCGAAGCACGTCGTGCTGGTCAGCAACGACGGGATCCCGCAGGAACTGGCCGCGATCCGCGCGGGTGAACTCGACGCGACCGTCTCCCAGCCCGCCGACGACTACGCCAAGTACGGCATGTACTGGGTCAAGAAGGCGATGGCGGGGGAGACCTTCAAGGCGGGGCCGACCGACCACGGCAGCACCGTCGTCGAGGTCCGGCCCGGGATACTGGAAGACCAGCTCCCCGCGCCCGTCGTCACCAAGGAGAACGTGGACGACAAGGCCCTCTGGGGGAACAACCTGTGAGCGCGCTGCCCGCCGGCTCCGCCGCCGTACCGGTGGTCAGCGCACAGGGCGTCGGTAAACGCTACGGCCCGACCGTGGCGCTCTCCGACGTCAGCCTCACCGTGCACCCCGGCGAGTCGCACGCGCTCGTCGGCCGCAACGGTGCGGGGAAGTCCACGCTGGTCTCGATCCTCACCGGGTTGTCCAAAACGGACACCGGACGGGTCGAGTTCGGCGGCGTCCCCGCCCCTCCTCTGTCCAAACAGGACGACTGGAAACGCGCGGTCGCCTGTGTCTATCAGCACGCGATGGTCGTCCCGCAGCTGACCGTCGCGGAGAACCTGTTCCTGAACCGCCAATCGGGGAAGGGGTTCGCGATCGGCTGGCAGCGCCTGCGCCGCCAGGCGAGGGAGCTGCTCGACTCCTGGGACGTCCACGTCGACGTCGACACCCCGGCCGGCGAGCTCTCGGTCGAAGACCGGCAATTCGTCGAGATCGCCAGGGCGCTCTCCTACGGTGCCCGGTTCATCGTGCTCGACGAGCCGACCGCGCAGCTGGACAGCCAGGCGATCGAACGGCTCTTCGAGCGGATGCGCCAGATGCAGGCGAACGGGGTGACCTTCCTGTTCATCTCGCATCACCTCCACGAGGTGTACGAGGTGTGCCAGGCGGTCACCGTGCTGCGCGACGCCAAGCACATCCTCACCGCTCCGGTCTCCGAGGTCGGCCGCGCGGAGCTGATCGACGCGATGACCGGGGAGCAGGGCGGGCTTTCCGTCCGCGACGCCTCGACGCGGGAGGCGCTGGATTCCGGTGCGGACGAGGTGCTGACCGTCGACGGGCTTTCCGGTGACGGGTTCGCCGACGTGACCTTCCGGATCCACCGCGGCGAGGTGATCGGGCTCGCGGGCAGCAACGCCAGCGGCAAACACCAGGTCGCCGAAACCGTGTACGGACTGCGTACGGCGTCGTCCGGGACGATCCGGGTCGAGGGGAAGCCGTTGAAGCCGGGCGACATCCCGGCCGCGATCCGCGCCGGGATCGGCTGCGTGCCGAGGGACCGGCATCAGGAAGGACTGGTCCTCGAACACTCCATCATGGACAACGCCACACTGTCTATTTTGGACCGTATGGGCAAGGGTGGCATCGCGTCACCGAGTGCCAGGTACGAGCAGGGCTCGAAGGCGCTCGAGGACTACGACATCGTCGCGGCCGGCGCCGACCAGCCGGTGTCCGATCTTTCCGGCGGCAACCAGCAGAAGGTCGTGCTGGCCCGCGCGCTCGCCGGTGACCCGCGGCTGGTCGTGCTGATCAACCCGACCGCCGGCGTGGACGTGAAATCGAAGGAGGCCCTGCTCGCGGTCGTCGACCGGGTGCGGGCCGAGGGCAAGGCGGTGCTGATCGTCAGCGACGAGCTGGACGATCTGCGCCTGAGCGACCGGGTGCTGGTGCTGCGCGCCGGTGCCGTTGCCGCCGAACACCGGGCGGGCTGGTCCGACGGCGACCTGGTGGCCGACATCGAAGGAGTCGAGCGCGGATGACCGAACTGATGACGGATCCGAAAGCGGCCTCCTCGGTGCGACCACCGCCGAAGCGCCGGAAGTTCAAATGGCTGAGGGAACTGGCACTGGTGCCGGCGCTCATCGTGGTGCTGATCATCGGAGGACTGATCAGTGACACGTTCCTGACCTTCGGCAGCATCGTCGGCATCCTGTCCGCCTCGGCGGCGTTGTCGATGGTGGTGCTCGGCGAATCGCTGGTCCTGCTCACCGGGAAGTTCGACCTGTCGCTGGAATCCACCATGGGGATGGCGCCCGCGCTCGGCGCGATGCTGGTCATCCCGGTGGCGGCTTCGGGCTTCGGCACCGAATTCCCCGGCTTCGCGGGCATTCTCGCCGTGCTGGTGGCCGGTGCCGCCGTCGGCTTCGTGAACGGCTTCCTGATCGTCAAGCTGAAGCTGAACGCCTTCATCGTCACGCTGGCGATGCTGACGGTGCTGCGCGGTACGCAGATCGGGTCCACGCAAGGGAAGACGCTGTTCGACCAGCTGGACGTGTTCACCGCGCTGGCGACGACCACGTTCATCGGGCTGCCGATGTCGGTGTGGCTGGCCGCGGCCCTGTTCGCCGTGTTCGGGCTGGGGCTGCGCTATCACCGGATCGGCCGGTCGCTGTACGCCATCGGCGGCAACCGGGAAGCCGCGCGAGCCGCGGGTATCCGCGTCGACCGGATCTCGTGGGGTGTCTTCGTCGTGGCCGGGGTGCTGGCCGCGCTCGGGGGCCTCGCGTACACCGGCTACGTCGGCGCGCTCGGCGCCGATCAGGGCGACGGATTGATCCTGCAGGTGTTCGCGGCTGCGGTGATCGGCGGTGTCTCGCTCGACGGTGGGAAGGGCACTCTGGTCGGGGCGCTCACCGGCGTGCTGCTCCTGCAGACGGTCACCAACCTGCTGCAGGTCGCGCAGGTGCCGCCGGAATGGCTGAAGGCGATCTACGGCGTGATCATCCTGGTCGCGTTGATCATCTCCCGCTATGCCGGGGGAAAGGCCCAGACGTGATGTTTGTCGCGCGGTGGGCGAAAACGCGCCGAAGGGGCGCCGTTTGCCTTCCACGGCGCGGTGGGCGAGGAGGCGCCCCTTCATCGCGTTTCCGGGGCCTCCGGCCAAAAGAGGCGCGCGACGGTGAAGTCTCCGTCGGGCGCAGGGCGCCCTTGGGGAGACCGTGTGGCCACTTCGGTGGCCGGTTGGGAGAGTGTTGTGTCAGGAAGCTTCGGCGGCCGTGGTGGGATCGTCGGCGGTGCCGAGGGCGTTGCGGAGCCACTGCTCCACGCCCGCCACGTGCACGGTGGCCCACGAACGAGCCAGTTCGGGTTCGCGGGCGGCGATGGCCTCGTAGATCGCCGTGTGCTGCTCGCGGGTCTTCGCGACGGCGCCTTCCTGCGTGAGACCGCGCCAGATACGGGCGCGGGCGGTGGGGCCCGACAGGCTGTCCAAGAGCGAACACAGCACCGGATTCCCGGAGCCGTCGGCGATCTTGCGGTGGAATTGCAGGTCGTTCGCGACCAGCGCCTCCACCGTCGGCGAGTCGGCCAGTTCGTCGAGCAAGCGGCCTAGTTCCGCGATGTCCTCGTCGCTCATGTGCATCGCGGCCAGCGCCGTCGCCGCCGGTTCCAGGATCCGGCGGACGGCGAGGAAGTCCAGCACGGTGTCGTCCCGGTGGAAGTCCACCACGAACGTCATCGCGTCGAGAAGGAGATTCGGTTCGAGGCTGGTGACGTATGTCCCGTCGCCCTGGCGGACGTCGAGTACGCGGATCAGGCACAGCGCCTTCACCGCTTCGCGCAGCGAGCTGCGGGACAGGCCGAGCCGCTGGGCCAGTTCGGCCTCCTTCGGCAGCCTGTCGCCGGGAGCAAGCTCACCGGAGATGATCATGTCCTTGATCTTGTCGATCGCGACATCGGTGACCGGCATCTTCCACCGCCCTCCCCGAAGACCTCGGATGTTTGTGTGTCAGTTGACAGAGTGCCATGTTTCCCGCTGAGGAGGAGCGTTGACCCACGGTGTCGCACTACAAAGGGTGGCACTCCACACCCGGTTGAAGCCGGGCAAGGAGGCCGAATACGAGTCCGTCCACGCCGTCATCCCGCCCGATCTCGACGCCGCGCTGCGTGCCGCGGGGGTGCGTTCGTGGCGGATCTGGCGTGCCGGTCTCGACCTGTTCCACCTGGTGGAAGTCGAGGACTACGCGAAGATGCGCGCGATACTGCGCGATCATCCGGCCAACATTCCCTGGCAGGCGCGGATGTCGGAACTGCTCGACGTCGAAGACGACTACTCCGGTGCCGATTCGGGTCTCGGCCTGGTTTGGGAGCTTCCGTGAAGATCTCCCTGTCCCCGCTCGGGCTCGGCTGCGCGCAGCTGGGCAACCTGTACCACGCCATCACCGACGAAACAGCCGAAGCGACCGTCCGGCAGGCATGGGACGAAGGCATCCGCTACTTCGACACCGCCCCGCACTACGGTCTCGGCCTGTCCGAACGACGGCTGGGAGCGGCGCTTTCGGCGTATCCCCGCCCGGACTACGTGGTGTCGACCAAGGTCGGCCGCGTGCTGGAACCCGATCCCGATGGCGCTGCACGGACCGACAGTCAGGGTTTCGTCGTGCCCGCGGCCTACAAACGCCGGTGGGACTTCAGCCGTGACGGGATCTTGCGGTCGCTTGAGGACAGTCTCGAACGGCTCGGCCTCGACCGGGTGGACGTCGTGTACGTGCACGACCCGGACGAACATTTCGAAGACACCGTCAACGGCGCGTTCCCCGCGCTGCTCGAACTGCGGGAGCAGGGTGTCGTCGACGCCATCGGCGCCGGGATGAACCAGGCGCCGATGCTCGCCGAGTTCGTCCGCCGCTTCGACCTCGACGTGATCCTGCTGGCCGGCCGGTACACCCTGCTCGACCAGCCCGCGCTCGACGATCTTCTGCCGCTGTGCGCGGAACGCGGGGTGGACGTGGTGGCCGGTGGAGCGTTCAACGCGGGCATCCTCGCCACGGTGTCGCCCGGCACGATGTACGACTACGCCGAGGCGCCCGCCGAGCTGGTCGCGCGGGCACAGGCCATCGCCGGAGTCTGCGAGCGGCATGGCGTCGAACTCCCGCAGGCCGCCTTGGGACTGCCCGCCGCGCATCCGGCGGTGGTGTCCGTCGTCGTCGGCGCGCACGACCCGGGTCAGGTGCGGCTCAACGCCGAGCGGTTCCGGCGGCCGGTGCCACGTGAGTTGTGGACGGACCTGATCCGTGCGGGACTGTTGCGTGAGGACACCGTGCTGCGACCGGAAGGACTGTCGTGATCGACGCGCACCACCACCTCTGGGACCCATCGCGGCGGCACTATCCATGGCTGGCCGGTGCCGCCTTCGAACCGATCCGCCGTCCGTACACAGTGGACGATCTCCGCGCGGTGACCAAGGCGGCGGGGGTGAAGAAGACCGTGCTGGTGCAGACGGTGCCGTCAGTGGAGGAGACGCGCGAGTTCCTCGCGACCGCTTCGGCCGAGCCCTTGATCGCCGGGGTCGTCGGCTGGGTCGATCTCACCGCCCCCGATGTCACCGACCGCGTCGCCGCCTTTTCCGGGCCACTGGTGGGAATCCGGCATCAGGTGCAGGACGAGGCGGATCCGTCGTGGCTGACCAGGCCCGAAGTCCTGCGTGGTCTCGCCGCCCTCGGCGAGGCCGGACTGGCCTACGACCTGTTGGTGAAGCCGCCTCAGCTCGCGGCGGCCCTTGCCGCGGCGAAGGCGTTACCTGATCAGGTTTTCGTTCTCGACCACGCCGCGAAGCCACCGATCTCCGCCGGGGAATGGCAGCCGTGGGCGGACGGTGTCGCGGCCCTGGGCGCCTTGGAGAACGTGTACTGCAAGCTTTCGGGACTGGTGACCGAGGCGGACTGGGCGCACTGGAAGGTCGGACATCTGGCGCGCTGGGCCGAGCACGTACTGGAGTGTTTCGGGGCTTCGCGACTGATGTTCGGCTCCGACTGGCCTGTCTGTGAGCTCGCGGCCGCGTACGAGGTCGTCGTGGACACGGCGGTTTCGCTGACCGGTTCGCTGAGCGACGCCGAGCGGCTGGAGTTCTTCGACGGCACGGCTCGGCGGGCCTATCGGCTCACGTGAGCGGCGGGTCGGAAAAGTGAGAGGCGCGGGGGCCGGGCGCCGGGTAGCCGCCGATCAACGACCTGCGACAGGGGGAAGGAAAGATCAGAATTCGTCGTCGGGGGTGACCATCGTCCGCAGGCGGGCCAGTGCGCGGTGCTGCGTCACGCGCACGTTGCCGGCGGAGATACCGAGAGCCTCGGCGGTTTCGGCGGCGGAGAGGCCGACGGCGATGCGGAGCGCGAGGATCTCCTGCTGCACTCGCGGCAGATTGGAGAGCAGGCGGCTGAGCCGGGCACCCAGGTCCAGGTGCAGGGCGTGCGTTTCGGGCTCGTTGTCGCCGATGGGCCGTTCCGGCAGTTCCGGTACCGGTTCCGACCGGTCTCGGGAGACCGCGCGGTAGGCGTCGGCGACCTTGTTGGCGGCGATCGCGTGCACCAGGTAGAGGAACGAGCCACCGCGATCCTGATAGCCCGGCAGTGCCTTCAGCACGGCCATGCACACTTCCTGCGCGACGTCGTCCGCCGACAGGTAGGACAGGTCGCGGCCGCCCATTCTGGCGCGGCAGTAGCGGACCACGACGGGGCCGATCATCCGTAGCAGCGCTTGGATCGCGGCGGGATTCCCGTCGCCCGCGTCCTTGACGAGAGGATCGAGATCCTCCTTCGTCAACCGTCCGCCCGGTCGAGGCAGGTTCTCCGGTGTCGTATAGCCGGGGACCGCATCGGTGGTGACGGTTCTGGACGCGCTGGAGATTGCTTGCATGGTCGTCCTCCCCGGCCGACCCTGCGACCGTCGCTGTCGAGGGGCCAACAATCCGTAACGATTGAGGCGGCAAATGCTCCGGAAGATCAGATTCACCTGCCGCCGTTGCGACGCAGCGTAATCGTAGGCGTCGATCGAACGGCAGTAAAGATTTCAACTAGAGATAGCCCATTCGCCGGAGTCGGCTTAATACAACCGAGACTCTGTGTCGCGAAAAGGGTGCTCGCGATCGCTCGATGTGCGTGGCGGTTAGCGCACCGCGATCAAAGCGGCCGCCGTCGCTACGACGAGTGCCGACGCGGTGACAGCCAAGGCAGGGTTAAGAGATTTCGGGGTGACGGTCCCGCGCAGTGCCCGTTCACGAACCGCTCCGATGACGGCGAGGGTGATCACCGTGGCGCCGGCGACCACGACGGGGATGATCGCCGTCCCCCAGCCCCGGCGGGCGGCCGAATGCAGCAGCAGGAGTGTGCAGGCAGTAGCCGCGAGCGCGGTCCGGCGCCAGGCCAGTCCTGTCCGTTCCGCTTGCGCTCCGTGATCGCTCACGCGTCCGCCGGGTTCACGAGAAGATCACCAGCGCCGCGGCCGTCAGTGTGATCACGAGGATCCCCGCCGTCAGCACGATCAGCATCCCGCTCTTCGGCAGCGGCCGCCCCGCCCGCATCGCGGTCTGCACCTGCCGCCAGCGCGGATACGCGCTCGCCGCGAGCACGGCGGCCAGTACGACGCACAGTCCGGCGAGAACGGTGCTCAGCGCTGTCGGGTCCGGTACCAGCTGGTGCACGGCGACGCCGCCGGCGAGCAGGCCCAGCGCCGTCCGGAGCCAGGCGAGGAAGGTCCGCTCGTTGGCGAGGGTGAATCGGTAATCGGGTTCCGAACCGCCGTCGTGCGGGCCGTTGATCTCTGCCACGTGACGAAGACTAAGCCTTCTGGCGCGGGAAGACCCACCAGCGAAGGACCGCGAAGCGCGCGATGCCGCCCACGACGCTGGCCGCGAGCAAGGCGCCCGTCTGCTCCAGCGCGGTCGGCTCGGAGATCACCGCGTCGAGGGACGCGAGCACGATCGAGCCGTACGCGGCGTAGAAGGCGAAGGTCACCACGTCCTGGAAATGCCGTTTGCCCGCATGACTCTTCCGGGCGGCGAAGGTGACCCGCCGGTGGAACTCGGTGTTCCCGACCGTCGTGACCGCGAGCGCGACCAGATTGGCCAGCTGGGGACCCGATACCGGCTGAAGGACAAGGAAGAGCACCGCTTGGAGGCCGGTGGCGGCGACCCCGGCGACGACGTACCAGGCGGCATGGTTGCCGAGCTCGTGATGCCGTTCCGGCGCGCGCCGGATGATCCGGTGCCCTGGCGCCCACCTGGTGGTGGTCATGAAGACGACGCTACCCCTCGCTTCACAAATTTGTGAAGCTGCTAAAGCCGCTGAGAACTGTGATCCGCCCGACAGCGTCGTCGTTTGGCCTCCGGCGGCATCGGGTAGGCCACAGGGACCGGGTCGAGTACAGCACGGCCCGGCCAACGTCCGACGAGGAGGGAACGGCCGATGGACGACCGCGAGACGGCTGAGCCGGAAACCTTGAGCCCTGCCGAGGCGCTCGACGAGGACGAACTCCGGGTCGATCCACTCGAAGAAGGCGTCGAGCCACCCGAGCACTGGAGTGGCGCCGACCGTTTCGGGACGACGCCCGCGGAGATCCGCGAAGGGGAGTCGCACGCCATGCGGCTGGCCGAAGAGGAGCCTGACGTCGGCGAAAAATGATCTTCACTCAGACGGCGGGCCGTGCCGTCACCCCCTAGCGTGGTCCGTCAAGTGCAAGACCGCGACGAAGGAAGGGCAGAGATGCTGACAGTCACCGAAGCCGCCGCCGAGGCGATCACCGCACTGACCGGGCAGGAGGGAACCGAGGACGGCAGCGGACTGCGTTTCGCGATGCACTCCCAACAGGGAGACAGTCCGCAGCTCGCGGTTTCCGTCGCCCCGCAGCCCGAAAGCGGCGACAAGGTGCTCGGCGCCGACGGGGGCCCGAAGGTTTTCCTGGAGCCGGAAGCGGCAGCGTTGCTCGACGACAAGGTGCTCGACGTCCAGCAGGACGAGACCGGCGAAGTCGCCTTCGCCGTGCTCCCGCAGCCCCAGCCTGGCAGCTGAGCGGGTGCCGTTTGACTGTCCACAAGAGGTCGTGAGTGCTAATGAGGGCTCTAACCTTCATTAGCACTCACGAGTCCCTTTAAGGCCGGGCCCAAGCGCGGACCAGCTCGCCAGCCCGTTCGCGCAGGAGTTCCGCCGCGTGCGCACGCGCGTGGTCGAGCGAAGGCGCGTGGTCGATCAGGGCGGCGCTGCCCACGACCCCGAGGCCGGCGAGCTGGCTCTGATCCAGCTGGATCCGTCCGGCGAGCACCATCAGCGGCACCGAATGCTCGTGCGCGCGGGCCGCGATGCCCGCCGGGGCCTTGCCGTCGAGGCTTTGCTCGTCGAGCGAGCCCTCACCGGTGATGACCAGGTCGGCGCGCTCGATGGCGTCGGCGACGCCGGTGAGCCCGGCGATGAGCTGGAAACCGGATTCCACTCGACCGCCAAGCCCCGCGATCGCACCGGCTGCCACCCCGCCACCCGCCCCCGCTCCGGGGATGTCGGAGACGTCGGGCGTCCCGGCGTTCCGCAGCGCTTGTGCCCAGCGGGCCAGCGACGCGTCCAGTTGCTCGACTTCGCGTGGTCCGGCGCCCTTCTGCGGTCCGAAGATCGCGGCGGCGCCACGCGGTCCGAGCAGCGGATTCGTCACGTCGGTGGCGACGGCGACGGTCACCGAGCCGAGCCGCTCGCGCACCGGCCCGAGTTCGGCCGAGGCGACGCGGCCCAGCGGGCCGCCACCGAGTCCGACCGGCGCCCCGAACGCGTCGAACACCCCGGCGCCCAGTGCCGCCAGCATCCCGGCGCCGCCGTCGGTGCTCGCGGTCCCGCCGACGGTCAGCACCAGCCGCCGCGCGCCGTTGTCGATCGCGTGCGCGAGCAGCTCGCCGACGCCCCAGGTGTGCGCGGCCAGCGCCACCTCAGGGCTCGGCTCGACGAACTCGATCCCGCACGCGCGGGCCGACTCGATGTAGGCCGTTCCGTCGAGTGTCACGTAGCGCGCGTCGACGGTGTCGTCGAGCGGCCCGCGAACCGGGAGTTCCACGAGCTGGCCACCCGCCGCCACGAGGACGTCGAGCGTCCCCTCGCCGCCGTCCGCGACCGGGCAGGCGGAGATTTCGGCCTCGGGCAGTGCGTCGCGGACGCCATGGGCGATCGCCTCCGCGGCCTCGACCGCGGTCAGGCTTCCCTTGAATTTGTCGGGCGCGATGACCACACGAGTCATGGACGAACCTCCGTCAGCGGGTTTCCGCCGGTGAGCACCGACGCGACGTTCTCGGCCGCGAGCACGGCCATGGCGGTACGGGTCTCGACCGTCGCCGATCCGAGGTGCGGCGTCAAGACGACGTTTTCGCGATTCAGCAGGCGGGGCTCGACGTCGGGCTCGGCTTCGAAGACGTCGAGCCCCGCTCCGGCGATCTCCCCGGCTTCGAGCGCGTCCGCCAGCGCCGCCTCGTGCACGACGGGTCCGCGCGTAGTGTTGATGAGATAGGCGCCCGGTTTCATCGTCTTCAGCGCGTTCGCGTCGATGAGGTGCCTGGTCTCCGGCGTGAGGGGGCAGTGCAGCGAGACGACGTCGGCGCTTTTCAGCAGTTCGTCGAAGGACACGTACTCCGCGCCCAAAGTCCTCTCGACATCTTGGGTGGCCCGCGACCGTCCTGAGTAGACGATCCGCATGCCGAAACCGAGTGCCCGCCGCGCGACCGCCTGACCGATCTGGCCGAGCCCGACGACGCCGAGTGTCTTGTCCTGCAGTCCGGAACCGAGCAGGAAACCCAGGTGGAACGACCACGGGGTGCGCGACCGGAGCAGCCGCTCGCCCTCGCCGAGCCGTCGCGTGACCGCGAGGATCAGCCCGAACGTCAGATCCGCGGTGGCGTCGGTGAGCACGCCGGGGGTGTTGGTGACCGTGACGCCGCGTCCGGCCAGCGCCGGGACGTCGATGTTGTCGTAGCCGACGGCCACGTTCGCCACGACTTTCAGCGCCGGGCCCGCCGCGTCGGCGACCGCGCCGTCGATCCGGTCGTGCAGCATGCCGACGATCGCGGACGCGCCTCGGACGAACTCGCGTAGTTCGTCCGGCCTCAGCGGCCGGTCCGCACGCGACAGCTTCACCTCCCCGACGTCGGCGAGCGCTTTCAGCGCTTCGTCGGGAATCCACCGGGTCACCGCGATCGTCGAGGCCACGCGGCCAGCCTAATGGGTGGCATTTGGTATCCCAAATGCACGAATCCCCGTTATGAGGGAGGCGCTTCCCCTATGTGGGGGAGTCGTCACGGCCCGTCGTACCGGGATGGTCGTAACCGCGGAAAGTTTCCGTGAGCAGGGGATTCCAGGGGTGGAAATGAAACGATCACGAGAACTCGCGGCCATCGGAGCCGTGATGATCATCGCCACGACCCTCGTCGCGTCGGGCCAGGCGTCGGGGGTGGAAGAGAGCAAGGGGAAGCCGGCCGAACCGAGCCTGATCGGCAGCGCCAAGCTGCTGCGCAAGGACGGCCAGGACGTCCGGTTCACCTTCGACGCGCGTGGTCTCTTCCCGGAAAGCAGGGGGACGTTCCGGGTGAGCCACGCGGGTGAAGGGTTCTCCGCCTACTTCCAGGGCAGGGTCGATTGCCTGGTCGTCGGCGGCCCGGTCGCCGTGGTCACCGGCATCGTCGAAGACACGAACGTCCCGGAGCTCAAGGACCACCGGGTCGGGATGACGGTGTACGACAACGGGAGGCGCGACAGGGTCGGCTACAGCTGGGGTCCCGACCCCGAACACAAGTTCGTCGTGCCGCCCTGTGTGAGCAGTGCTCCGTTCGAGACCGTCGAGACAGGGGACTACAAGGCCGTCGAGTGGTTCCCGCCCGGTAGCGGGATCAGCTGATCACAAGAGGTCGGCCACCTTCTTCGCCGCCTTTTCGTAGAGTACGCCGCGTTTCTTCATCTCTTCCTCGGCGTTGTAGGGCACGAGCTGCCCTTCCGTTGTGACGCCCGGCTCCCGACTTCCCGCTGACACTGCGAGGGGTGGCCAGCCTCCATCGAGTCCTCGACACCGAACCGGCCCCCCAGGTACGCCACCTTTGGGTTACTTCCTCGCCCGCGCCGAACAGCTCGTGCGGACCAGCCCGCTGGCCGTCGATCCCGGACTGCAGGCCTTCGCGATTCGCCGGTATCGCTCTTGGCTGGGAGGCCGGATGAGCTGATCAAGATTCACCGGTCGGAAGCAGTGCCCTGACCCGGCCGCCTGTGCTATGTTCATATGCAGAACATGTGTGCGCGATACGAACAAGGCGAACAGGTGGGGAGTGGGGATGGCGGAGCTGCTGTCGTTGAAGGACGCCGTGGCACGACTGGTGCGTGACGGGGACACCGTCGCGCTCGAGGGCTTCACGCACCTCATCCCCGTGGCCGCCGGTCACGAGATCATCCGGCAGCGCCGCACCGGGCTGACGCTCGTCCGCATGACCCCGGACATCGTCTACGACCAGCTCATCGGTGCCGGCTGCGCGAGCAAGCTGATCTTCTCCTGGGGCGGCAATCCCGGGGTCGGTTCGCTGCACCGGTTCCGCGACGCGGTCCAGCACGACTGGCCGGTGCCCTTGGAAATAGAGGAACACAGCCACGCGGGCATGGCGAATCGGTACGTCGCCGGTGCTTCGGGCCTCCCATTCGCGGTGCTGCGCGGCTACACCGGCACCGATCTCGCCGCGCAGACCGACACGATCAAGCCGATCACCTGCCCGTTCACCGGCGAGCAGCTCACCGCCGTCCCCGCGCTCAACCCGGACGTGTCGATCGTGCACGCCCAGCGCGCCGACCGGTCCGGCAACGTCCAGATCTGGGGTATCACGGGCGTGCAGAAGGAGGCGGTACTGGCGGCGAAGCGCTCACTGGTCACCGTCGAGGAGATCGTGGACGAGCTGGAGCCCCGGCCGGGCGCGATCGTGTTGCCGTCGTGGGCGGTCACCGCCGTCGCCGAGGTTCCAGGCGGCGCGAAGCCGTCGTACGCGGCGGGGTACTACGAACGGGACAACGACGCCTACCAGGCATGGGACGTGATCGGCCGGGACAGGGAGAGCTTCACCCGCTGGCTCGACGAGCTGACGGGAGTGAAGGCATGACCGGCTACACCTCCGACGAGATGATGAGCGTCGCCGCCGCTCGCGCGCTCGGCGACGGGATGTCCTGTTTCGTGGGCATCGGCCTGCCGAGCACGGCCGCGAACCTCGCCAGGCGCGGGCACGCGCCGAACCTCACGCTGATCTACGAATCCGGCTGCCTCGGCGCTAAACCCACCCGGCTCCCGTTGTCCATCGGCGACGGCGAACTCGCCGACACCGCGGACGCCGTGGTCAGCGTCCCCGAGGTCTTCAACTACTGGCTCCAGCCCGGCCGGATCGACGTCGGCTTCCTCGGCGCCGCCCAGCTGGACAAGTTCGGCAACATCAACACCACCGTCATCGGCCCGGACTACGCCAACCCCAAGGTGCGCCTGCCCGGCGCGGGTGGCGCGCCGGAGATCGCCGCGTCCTGCCGCGAGGTGTTCGTGGTGCTGCGGCAGAGCACCCGCACCTTCGTCGAGAAGGTCGACTTCGTGACGTCGTTCGGCCACGGCACCGGCAAGGGTGACCGCGAACGGCTCGGCCTTCCGGGCGCAGGGCCGACGCTGGTGGTCACCGACCTCGGCCTGATGCGGCCCGACCCGGACACCGCCGAGCTCACGCTCACCGAACTGCATCCCGGGGTCGAGGTCGATCAGGTCGTCGAGGCGACCGGGTGGAAACTGAAGGTGGCAGGCGACCTGGGCACCACCCCGGCGCCGACCGAGGCAGAACTCCGCATCCTCCGAGACCTCAAAAGGGCGAGCGCATGACCGACGTCTTCCTGTTCGACGCCATCCGTACCCCGTTCGGCAAATACGGCGGCGCCCTGTCCGGGGTCCGCCCGGACGACCTCGCCGCCACCGTGCTGCGGGCGCTCGGCGAGCGCAACGACCTCGACCCGGCCACCGTGGACGAGGTCGTCCTCGGCGACGCCAACGGCGCCGGCGAAGACAACCGGAACGTCGCGCGGATGGCGGCACTGCTGGCCGGCTGGCCGACGAGTGTCCCGGGCGCCACGGTCAACCGGCTGTGCGGCTCCGGCCTCGACGCGGTCATGCAGGCCAGCCGCTCGATCCAGGTCGGCGACGCTTCGCTCGCCGTCGCGGGCGGGGTCGAGTCGATGAGCCGCTCGCCACTGGTCATGCAGAAGCCGGAAAAGGCCTTCCCCGCCGGCAACCAGACGCTGTACTCCACCGCGCTCGGCTGGCGCATGGTCAACCCGAAGATGCCCGAGCAGTGGACGGTCTCGCTCGGTGAGTCCACCGAGCAGCTCGCCGAGCGCTACGGCATCGGCCGCGACGAGCAGGACGCCTTCGCCGTCCGCAGTCACGTCAACGCCGCCCGAGCCTGGGACGAAGGCTTCTACGACGATCACGTCGTCGCGGTCGAGGGCGTCGAACTCACCCGTGACGAAGGCATCCGGCCGGACTCCAGCCCGGAGAAACTCGCAAAACTCAAGCCCGTCTTCCGTCCACAAGGGACGGTCACGGCGGCGAACGCCTCGCCGCTGAACGACGGCGCGTCCGCGTTGCTGCTCGGTGACGAGGCGGCCGGGAAACGGCTCGGCAAGGCGCCACTGGCGAGGATCGCCGGCCGGGGCGCGGCAGGCGTCGATCCCGACGTCTTCGGCATCGGCCCGGTGCGCGCGGCCGAGATCGCACTGGAGCGCGCGGGCATCGGCTGGGAAGACCTGGCCGCCGTCGAACTGAACGAGGCTTTCGCCGCGCAGTCGCTGGCCTGCCTGCGCGACTGGTCGAAACTCGACCCGGAGATCGTCAACGTCAACGGGGGCGCCATCGCGATCGGGCATCCGCTGGGCGCCTCCGGCGGCCGCATCCTCGGCACGCTGGCCCATCACCTGCGCCGCTCCGGTGGCCGGTGGGGGCTGGCGGCCATCTGCATCGGCGTCGGCCTGGGGCTGGCCGTCGTCCTCGAAGCCCAGTGATCCACTGACCCGCGCTGGAGGGAACAGCATGTCCGCACCCGCAGAACTGAGGCTCCCGCGCTACCGGCGCGATCCGGAGGGGACACATCCGCCGCTCGACTACGCCGGTTACCGGTCGACGGCGCTGCGGCATCCCAAGGAACCGCTGATCGTGCTCCCGCATCTGCTGACCGAGGTGACCGGGCCGGCACTGGGGCCGGGGCGCGTCGGCGAATTCGACAACGACCTCACCCAAGGGCACGCGGGGGAGCCGCAGGGCCAGCGGATCATCGTCACCGGACGGTTGCTCGACGGCGACGGGCGGCCGATCCGGGATTCGCTCGTGGAGATCTGGCAGGCGAACGCGGGCGGCCGGTACCGGCACACCGGGGACCGCTGGCCGTCGCCGATCGACCCCAACTTCGACGGCGCGGGCCGGACGCTGACCGACAGCGAGGGCCGCTACACCTTCACCACCATCAAGCCGGGCGCGTACCCGTGGAAGAACCACGACAACGCCTGGCGCCCGGCGCATATCCACTTCTCCGTGTTCGGCAGCGCGTTCACCCAGCGGCTGGTCACGCAGATGTACTTCCCGGAAGACCCGCTGTTCTCGCAGGACCCGATCTTCAACTCCATCCCGGATGAGAAGGCGCGGCAGCGGATGATCGCGCGGTTCGACCTCGACCGCACCGAGGCCGAATGGGCGCTGGCCTTCCAGTTCGACATCGTCGTCCGAGGCCGCGAGGCGTCGGTCTTCGAGGACGAGGAGGACGAGCACTGATGCCGGAGACGACGCCTTCCCAGACCGTCGGCCCGTACCTGTCCATCGGCCTGCCCTGGCCGGACGGGCCCGATGTCGTCCCCGCCGGCGAACCGGCCGCGATCCGCGTCCACGGCCGAGTCCTCGACGGCGCGGGCGACCCCGTGCCGGACGCGATGATCGAGACCTGGCAGGCCGACGCCGACGGCCGGTTCGATCACCCCGACGATCCGCGCGGAGCCGTCGCGAGCGGATTCCGGGGCTTCGGGCGCTGCCCGACGGACCCGGACGGGAACTACGAGATCCGGACGATCAAACCCGGGCCGGTGCCCGGACCGGCGGGCAGCACGCAGGCTCCGCACATCGACGTCTCGGTACTGGCCCGCGGCCTGCTGCACCGCGTCGTCACCCGGATCTACTTCGAGGACGACGACAACTCCGCGGATCCGGTGCTGGCTTCGGTCCCGGAGGCGCGCAGGGGCACCCTGATCGCCGCCAAGACCGGCGACGGCTACCGGTTCGACGTCCGGTTGCAGGGCGAAGGGGAGACGGTGTTCTTCGATGTCTAGATTTTCGATGTCTGAGCCTGTAAAGGTGCACAGCGTCGCGGACGGGCCCGTGGGCGGCCCGGTCGTGGTGTTCAGCGGGTCGCTCGGCAGTGACCACCGCATGTGGGAGCCGCAGGTGAAACCCTTGGTGGACAAAGGGTTCCGGGTAGTCCGCTACGACACCCGCGGGCACGGCGCGTCCCCGGTGCCGCCCGGGCCGTACACGCTCGAAGACCTCGGCGGTGACGTGCTCGCGCTGCTCGACGAGTACGGCGCCGAACGCGCCCACTTCGTCGGGCTCTCCCTCGGTGGGATGACCGGGATGTGGCTGGGCGTGCACGCGCCGGACCGGATCGAAAGCCTGGTGCTGTGCTGCACGTCCGCGAAACTCGGGCCGCCGAAGATGTGGGCGGACCGGGCGAAGACGGTCCGGGAGCACGGCACCGGAGCGGTCGTCGAAGCCGGGGTCGGCCGCTGGGTGACGGCGGGTTACGCCGCGGCCCATCCCGACCGCGCGGCGTACCTGCGCGAGATGATCGCCGCGGTCCCGGCCGAGGGTTACGCGGCCTCCTGCCGGGCCATCGAAGAGATGGACCTCGTCGGTGACCTGCCCAAGATCGCGGCGCGGACCCTGGTCATCGCCGGAGCCGAGGATCCGGCCACCCCGGTCGAGCACGCCGAGGTGATCGCGGGCGGTATCGCGGACGCCCGGCTCGAAGTGGTCGAAGGTGCCGCGCACCTGGGGAACTTCGAAGAGCCCGAACCCTTCACCGCGCTGATCCTCGACCACCTGGAGCAGGTCCGATGAGCGACGACGCCTACGAGACCGGGATGCGGGTGCGGCGAGAAGTCCTCGGAGACGCCCACGTCGATCGCGCGGTGGCCCGCACCACCGAGTTCAGCCGCCCCTTCCAGGATTACATCACCCGGGGCGCCTGGGGCTCGGTCTGGTCGCGCGACGGGCTCGACCGCAAGACCCGCAGTTGTGTCACCCTGGCCGCGCTCACCGCGTTGCACGCCCATGACGAACTCGCCATGCACGTCCGGGCAGCCGTCCACAATGGACTCACCGCGCAGGAGATCTCCGAGGTCCTGCTGCACACCGCCGTCTACGCGGGCGCTCCCGCCGCCAATGCCGCGTTCGCCGTCGCGCAGCGGGTACTGGCCGAACTCGGTGAGCCTGCCGCCCAGGAAGAGGGTGGCCGTTAGGGTTCTCATATGGACGAAGGCGAGGTGACCGAGCGCGGAGCGCACCATGTCCAGTCGCTGGAGCGCGGACTGGCGGTGATCAAGGCGTTCAACGCGGACGCGGCGGAGCTGACCTTGAGCGACGTCGCTCGTGCCACCGGGCTGACCAGGGCGGCCGCCCGCCGGTTCCTGCTCACCCTCGTCGACCTGGGGTACGTGCGCACGGACGGCAAGTACTTCTCGCTCACGGCAAGGGTGCTCGAACTCGGCTACTCGTACCTGTCGAGCCTGTCGCTGCCCGAGGTCGCCCAGCCACACCTGGAGCGGTTGTCCGCCGAGGTACACGAGTCCAGTTCGGTCTCGGTGCTCGAAGGCCCGGACATCGTCTACGTCGCCCGCGTGGCCGTTTCCCGGATCATGACCGTCAGCATCAACGTCGGCACCCGTTTCCCGGCCCACGCGACGTCGATGGGACACGTGCTGCTGGCCGACCTCGAGGGCGAGGACCTGCACGGCTACTTCGACGCGGC
The DNA here is from genome assembly GCF_055598845.1 of Amycolatopsis sp. NPDC039088. Lineage (NCBI taxonomy): Bacteria > Bacillati > Actinomycetota > Actinomycetes > Pseudonocardiales > Pseudonocardiaceae > Amycolatopsis > Amycolatopsis sp. NPDC039088. The sequence goes on from NZ_JBVKAE010000025.1 coordinate 122,127, forward strand.
CAAACTCGAAAAACTGACCGCGCACACGCTGACCAGGCAACAGGATCTGCTCGCCGAGCTGGAGCGGGTGTACCGGCAGGGTTACGCGATGGTCGACCAGGAACTCGAAGAAGGCCTCCGCTCGATCGCCGCGCCGATCCGGAACCGGCGCGGCCGGGTCGTTGCCGCGGTCAACCTGTCCACCCACGCCAGCCGCACGACACGGGAGTCGGTCGAACGCGAACTGCTGCCCCCGTTGCTCGAGGCGGCACGGGCCATCGAAGCCGATCTTGCCTCGGCACCGCCGAGCAAGGCCGGACATGGCTGAAATCGCCGGGCTGCTGCTAGCGGCCGGGGCCGGGCGCCGGTTCGGCGGGCCGAAGGCGCTGGCCGTCCTCGATGGAGAACCGTTCGTCGTCCGGGCGCTGCGGGTGCTCACCGACGCGGGCTGCACGCCGGTGCGAGTGGTGCTGGGTGCCTCGGCCGCCGAAGTCCGGGCGCTTCTGCCCGATCCCGGGTCCGCCGTCGTGGCCGACGACTGGGAGTCCGGTATGGGCGCGTCGCTGCGTGCGGGCTTGAGGGCGCTGGAAGCGACCGGTGCCGAAGCCGCCGTCGTGCATCTCGTGGATCTGCCCGGTGTCGGTGCCGAAGTCGTCCGCCGGGTCGCCGACGGCGCCGGCTCCGGCAGCGTCGCGCGGGCGGCCTACGACGGCGTCCCCGGTCATCCCGTCGTGCTCGGCCGCCGCTGGTGGCCGGAGAGCGTGGCGGGCGCGTCCGGGGACAAGGGCGCGCGCGACTGGCTCAAGGGTCGCCCGGATCTGCGGCTCGTCGAATGCGGCGACCTCGGCGCCGGTCACGACGTGGACCACCGCGAGGATCTTCCAGGCTGATCTCCGGCTCCGCGAGGCCTACGATCGGGGCGTGACCGTCGAATCGCCGGAGAAACTGGCCGAAGCCCTCGAAGCGGTCGGCTACCTCGCCGACGACGGCATCGCCACGGCCGGGTTCCTCGCGTTGCGGCTCGGCCGTCCGCTGTTCTGCGAGGGTGAACCGGGCACCGGCAAGACCTCGCTCGCACTGGGACTGGCCGAAGCGCTCGACATACCCCTCATCCGGCTTCAATGCCACGAGGGGATCGACGCGGCACAGGCACTGTACGAATGGGACTTCCCCCGGCAGCTGCTGCATTTGCGCGCGCTCGAAGCCTCCGGCGACGGCGGTCTCGACGTCGAGACCGCCGAGCAGTCCCTCTACACCGAGCGTTTTCTGCTCTCCCGGCCGCTGCTGAAGGCGTTGCAGACCGCGCCGTGCGTGTTGCTGGTCGACGAGATCGACCGGGCGGACGACGAGTTCGAAGCGTTCCTGCTGCAACTCCTCGACGAGAACGCGGTGACGATCCCCGAGTTCGGCGAGGTGCGGGCCGAACATCCGCCGCTCGTGGTGCTCACCTCCAACCGGACCCGGGAAGTGCACGACGCGCTGAAGCGCCGCTGCCTCTACCACTGGCTCGAACATCCCGGCCTCGCCCGCGAAATCGAGATCCTGCGCCGCAAGATCCCTGGCCTTGGCGAGGATCTCGCCGCCCAGGTCGCGACGGCGGTGCACCGGCTCAGGGCGATGGAGCTGCTGAAGCCGCCCGGCGTGGCGGAGTCGATCGACTGGGCTCAGGCCCTGCTCGCGCTGGGCAAGTCCGAACTGGACGCCGCGGTGGCCGCGCGGACGCTCGGCTCGGTCCTCAAGTACAGCGAAGACCTCGACCGGGTCCGGGCCAAGCTGGACGAACTCCTCGCCTGAGCAGGCGTGCGGGTTACCATGGCCAAGCGGAACGCCGATCCGGTAACCGCGACGTGACGAGGAGCGACGTGGTGGGCAACGGCGAGGGGCGCAGGTCGAAACGGGCGGACGCCCGCCGCAACGAGAAGACCCTGCTCGACGCGGCCGCCGCCGTCTTCGTCACTTCGGGCGTCGAGGCGCCGGTCCGCGACATCGCGGCCAAAGCGGGCGTCGGGATGGGCACGATCTACCGGCACTTCCCGACCAGGTCGGATCTCATCATCGCCGTTTACCGGCACCAGGTCGACGCCTGCGCCGAAGCGGGTCCGGAACTGCTGGCGTCGAGCGATTCCCCGTACGAGGCGTTGCGGCGCTGGATCGACCTCTTCGTCGATTTCCTGGTCACCAAACACGGTCTCGCCGCGGTGATGCAGTCCGACAACGCCGGGTTCGAGACGCTGCACACCTCTTTCCTCGACACGCTCCTGCCCGTCTGCACCCGGTTACTCGAAGCGGCGGCCGAAGCCGGCGAGATCCGCGCGGACCTCCAGGCGTACGAGGTCATGCGCGGGATCGGGAACCTCTGCATCGGCGCCGACAGCGATTCCCGCTACGACGCGCGACGGCTGGTCGGCGTCCTCATCGCGGGGCTGCGCGTCAGCCGTTGAGCATCTTCAGGAAGCCGTTCTCGTAGGCCGCGGGATCCGCGTCGTAGCCGACGTTCTGCGGTGTTCCCTCCGGTGTCACGTAGGTGCGTCCCGCCGCGGCGCCGTCCTGCCGCACGTCGACCTTCGCCGGACGCAGCTTCACCGGGCTCACCGCGTCGAACACCTCGGACGAGGCGAGGGTGTCCCACCAGTACGCCGACCCGTCCTGGACGTAGGGCGTGAGATCGGGCTGCGTGACGATCGCGTGTACCAGTTTCGCTTCCGCGGTACGGCCTTCCCGGCCCAGACGCTCCACATAGGACGGTGTGATCGGGACGTCGTTCGTGGCGTCCAGCGGCACGATGTCGACGCGGCGGAGCCGGGCGAAGACCTTGTCCGCCGACGCGGGGTCCAGCCACATGTTGACCTCTTGGGTGCCGTCGAACTTTTCCGCGCCGGGACCGAACAGGTTGCCGGGGACGTCGAAGGCGCCGCCCATCACCGCGAGCCGCGAAATCCGCTGTGCCACACCGGGAACGTCCAGCGCCTTGGCGACATTCGTGAGCGGGCCGGTCGCGATCACGACGACCGGCTTCGCCGACTTGAGTACCGTCGCGGCGAGCAGCGTCGACGCGCGGACGCGTGACGGGCGATCCGGGACCCCCGCGTCGCCGAGCGCGCCGTTGAGGATGCTCTCGGTCCAGGCGCGGCCATCGGCGGGCATCGGGTTCACGCCGGTGCCGGAACCGTCGGCGACCGGAATGCCGGAGAGACCGCATTTCCCGAGCGCCGTCCGGACATGGGTCAGCGCGCGGCCTGGGGTTCCGGCGCCGTTGTTGGTGACGGTGACCGCGCGCAGGTCGATGCGGCGCTGTTTGTGCGCTTGACACAGATACGCGAGCGTCGCGATGTCCGCGAAATCGGAATCGCCGTCGTACACGACCGGGACGGGGGAGGACGTCGGCGTCGCCGAGGCGGCCGGGGCGGCGGCCACGCCGAGGGCGCAGACGAGCAGGGCGGAAAGCACGGCACGAGACGGGAACATGGCGTCACCGTAGCGAGAAACGCGGTTTTCGAGTAGGACCAAGGTCCTCTTCGGTGCCGAATCCATGGCACCGGGTCGCCGGGCGCGCTACAACTCGATTATGGAACGTACACAGTGTTGTGTGGTGGGGGGCGGTCCGGCGGGGATGGTGCTCGGCCTGCTTTTGGCGCGAGCCGGGGTCGAGGTCACCGTTCTGGAAAAGCACGCGGACTTCTTCCGCGATTTCCGCGGTGACACGGTGCATCCCCCGACCTTGATGTTGCTCGACGAACTCGGCCTCGGTGAGCGGTTCGCGGAACTCCCGTCGAAACGGCTGGAGAAGATGCGGATGCACATCGGCGACACGATGATCGTCGCCGCCGATTTCAGCCGCGTTCCCGGGCCGCACAAGTACATCGCGATGGTGCCGCAGTGGGATTTCCTGAACCTGCTCGCGGAAGCCGCCACCGAGGAGCCGACCTTCACCCTGCGGATGGGCGCCGAGGTGACGGGCCTGCGTGCGGGCGGCGGTGTGCGGTACCGCGATTCCGACGGCGCCGAGCGGGAACTGGCCGCGTCGCTCGTGGTGGGCTGCGACGGCCGCGATTCCCTGGTGCGCGCCGCGACCGGGCTCGTGCCGAAGGAGTACGAGGTGCCGATGGACGTCTGGTGGGTTCGCGTGCCCAAACTCGACGACACCGGCAAGGAGGCCCAGGTGTTCGGCCGGTTCGAAGGCGGGCTCGCCGGCGTGACCATGGACCGCGGCGACTACTACCAGACGTCGTATCTGATCAGGAAAGGCCAGGACGCGGCGCAGCGGGCCGAGGGCATCGAGAAGTTCCGTGAACGGATCGGCGGCCTGTTCGGCTGGGGAGACGGCGAACTGGAGGCGATCCGCGACTGGGACGACGTCAAACTGCTGAAGGTCCGGATGTCGAAGCTCCCGCGCTGGTACTCCGGCAGGGTGCTCTGCCTCGGCGACGCCGCGCACGCGATGTCGCCGGTCGGCGGGATGGGCGTCAACATCGCGGTACAGGACGCTGTGGCGGCCGCGCGGATCCTCGCCGCCCCGCTGCTGCGCGGCACGCTGACCGCGCGGGACCTCGCCCGCGTGCAGCGCCGCCGGGCCGTCGCCGTCTCACTCGCCCAGAAGCAGCAACTGGGCGAGCACAAGATGCTCGTCGAGCCCGCGCTCGACGGCACGCTGACCGGTCGCACGGTGCCGTTCCCGCTCCGGCTCTCCGACCGCTTCCCGCAGCTCACCGCCGTCGCCGCCTTCCTCGGCGGCATCGGCCCCTTACGGGAGAAAACCCCGGTCTTCGCGCGCCGCTGACCCCGCGTTTCGTCCTCTAAGTGCGGTACTTGCGCGTGCAACTACCGCATTCAGAGGACGAAACGCGCGCACAATGGGGGTGTGAGCGATCCAGTGGCGGGTTTCGTCGGCTTCGCGGAGGCTTTGCGCGAAGCGGGCTTGCCGTGCGACGCGCACCGGGTCCAGGCGTACCTCGCGGCCGTGGGCGAGGTCGACCTCGCCGATCCCGGGCAGCTGTACTGGGCTGGACGGCTGACGCTGTGCGCCGATCCCGACGACCTCCCACGTTACGACGCCGCCTTCGATGGCTGGTTCACCGAGACGGAAGCCGGACCGCGCCGCCGGGGCCGGGAAGCGGCCCCGAAACGGGCCAGGATCGCCACGCTCACGCAGGCGCCAGGCCAAGGCGAGTCCGGCGCGGAACCCGACCGGCTCCGCGTGGCGGCGAGCGACGACGAGATCCTGCGGCACCGAGACCTCGCCGAGCTGACCGTCGCCGAACGCGCTCACCTGCGGGAACTGCTCGCGAAACTGCGGCCCGCCCTCCCGCCGCGGTCATCGCCGCGCCGCCGTGCCGCCCGGCGAGGCGCCCTCGATCCGTCGCGCACTCTCCGGGCGATGCTGGCAGGCGGCGGCGAACCCGTGCGGTTGGCATACCGGCGGAGGGGCGTGAAGCCGCGCCGTCTCGTCTTCCTGATCGACGTCTCCGGCTCGATGGGCCCGTACGCCGACGCCCTGCTGCGGTTCGCGCATGTCGTGTCCCGGAGCACTCCCGGCCGCGTCGAGGTGTTCACCCTGGGTACCCGGCTCACCCGGGTGTCCCGTCAGCTGCGGCTGCGCGATCCCGAACACGCGATGCTCGCCGCGGCCGCCGCGGTCCCCGATTTCGCGGGCGGGACCAGGCTCGGCGAGACCCTCCGGGCCTTCCTCGACCGCTGGGGGCAACGCGGTGTGGCCAGGCGTTCCGTGGTCACCGTGTTCTCCGACGGCTGGGAACGGGGCGACCCGGGACTGCTCGGCGAGCAGCTCGCCAGGCTGTGCCGGCTCGCGCACGTCGTATTCTGGGTGAATCCCCATGCGGGGCGGGCGGGTTACGCTCCCGTGCAGTCCGGCATCGTGGCCGCGCTCCCGTACCTTGATCGGTTGCTGGCCGGGCACAGCCTTGCCACGTTGGAACGACTGCTTGTGGAGATCGCCGATGCGTGACGTACTGGACGAACTGCACCGCCGCTGGGCCGCCGGTGAGACGGTGGGGGTCGGCACGGTGGTGGCGACGTTCTCGTCGGCGCCGCGGAGCCCCGGCGCGGCGATGCTCGTCGCCCCGGACGGCACGGTCACCGGCAGCGTTTCCGGTGGCTGCGTCGAGGGAGCGGTCTACGAACTCGCGCAGCAGGTGGTCGCCGAACGCGCACCCGTGCTGCAGCGCTACGGCGTCACCGACGACGACGCCTTCGCCGTCGGGCTGACCTGCGGCGGGATCATCGACATCTACGTCCAGCACGTCGACCGCGACTCGATGCCGGAACTCGGTGACGTCGTCGAATCGGTCCACAGTGGACAGCCGGTTGCCGTGGTGACGGTGGTCGAGCACGAAAGTCCCGGACTGGTCGGGGAGCATCTGATCGTCTGGCCGGACCGCGTCGCCGGTTCGCTCGGCTCGTCGCGGATGGACGACGCCGTCGTGGACGACGCGCGCGGCATGCTCGCCGCCGGCCGCACCGGCACGTTGCACTACGGGCCGGACGGGCAACGCCGCGGTGAGGGGATGGCGGTCTTCGTCAATTCCTTCGAACCGCCCGCGCGCCTGCTGGTCTTCGGCGCGATCGACTTCGCCGCCGCGATGGCGAAGATGGGCGCGTACCTGGGCTATCAGGTCACGGTCTGCGACGCGCGGCCGGTGTTCGCGACGAAGAGCCGGTTCCCCGACGCGCACGAGGTCGTCGTCGACTGGCCGCACCGGTACCTCGCGGCCGAGGTGGAAGCCGGCCGGATCGACGGCCGGACCGCGATCGCCGTGCTCACCCACGACCCGAAGTTCGACGTGCCGCTGCTGGAGGTCGCGTTGCGTCTCGACGTCGGCTACGTCGGCGCGATGGGCTCGCGCAAGACCCACGACGACCGGTTCGCGCGGCTGCGCGAGGCCGGGCTGACGGAGGCGGAACTCGAACGGCTGTCCTCGCCGATCGGCCTCGACCTCGGCGCGCGGACGCCGGAGGAGACGGCCGTGTCGATCGCGGCGGAGATCATCGCACTGCGGTGGAGTGGTTCGGGTTCGCGGCTCGCCGAACTCAGCGGCCGGATCCACGGCTGACGCCGGGCACGGGGACGGCCTGACTCGACTTGACCACCTCAAAGGCGGGCAAGGTCTCGAAGCGTTTGACGTGCTCCTCGAACAGCTTCCTGGACAGGTACCGGCTTCCCTTGAGGTCCGGGGTGAGCAGGACGACGACGTAGTCCCACTGCCCGACGATGCTGTAGCAGTGCTGGACGCGGGGTTCGGCCAGCATGCGCGCGCGAAAAGCGGTGTGGTGCTTCTCGTCGTCGTCGCTCAGCGCGACCAGGACGACCGACGTCATCCCGGCGCCCAGCGCCTCCGGATCGAGTACGGCGACCTGCGCACGGATCACGCCCGCGGCTCGTAACCGGGTCAGCCGTCGCTGGACCGCGCTCGGGGAAAGGCCGACGGCGTCACCCAATTCGTGCAGCGGGCGGGCCGCGTCCACCTGGACGAGGTCCAGCAGCAGGTGGTCGATCTCGTCCAGTGGCACGCAAGATTTTTGCACGTGAGCGGGAAAATTTACAATCGGGATGATCGGCGTACCGCCTAACTTCGACGTCATGACCGACATCGACCTGCAGCTGGACCACGTCGCCGAAGCGGCGAAGGTGATCGACCCCGTTTTCCTGAATTCACCGCAGTACAGCGACGAACAGCTGAACGAGCGCCTCGGCAGGCGCGTGCTGGTGAAGATCGAGACGCTGAATCCGTTGCGCAGCTTCAAAGGCCGCGGCGCGGAATACTTCGCCGCCGGACTGGAGCCGGGGACGACCCTGGTGTGCGGGACCAGCGGCAACTTCGGGCAGGCCATCGCGTTCGCCGCGAGGAAGCGCGGCCTGCGCGCCGAAATCTTCGTCCCCGCCGACATCTCGCCGGTCAAACTGCGGCGGATGAAGGCACTGGGCGCGAGGGTACGCCGGGTCGACGGCGAGGCGAAGCTCGCCGCGGCCGCCTTCGCCGCCGAAGCCCCGGACCGCGTCTTCGCCGTCGACGGCCGTGATCCCGCGATCTCCGAAGGGGCGGGCACGATCGGCCTCGAACTGGCGGCGGAGCGCGGGATCGACACCGTCGTGCTCCCGGTCGGCGACGGCGCGCTGATCGCCGGGGTCGCGCTCTGGCTCAAGGCGCATACGCCGGACGTCCGGATCGTCGGCGTCGGGGCCAGGTCGGCGCGGGCCATGGTGACGAGCTGGCGGGCGGGCGAGCCGATCACCGTCGAGCGGGCCAACTCGTTCGCCGCCGGGATCTCGATCCGGACCCCCGAGGCGGAATCCGTGCGGCGCCTGCGGTCACTGGTCGACGACTTCGTGCTGGTCAGCGACGACGAGTTGCGCGCGGCGATGCGGCTGGGCGCGGAAACCCTCGGCGTCGTCCCGGAACCCGCGGGCGCGGCAGGCCTGGCCGCACTGACCGTGCACGACCTTCCGGGTGACCTGGTCGCCACCGTGGTCACCGGGGCGAACGCGGACCTCTCGGTGCTCGGCATGGCGAGGTGAGTCCGCCGGAACCAGCCGGTCGGCTCAACGACGTCAGTCGATCAGCCGTCGCCGGCCCAGCGCGAGGGCTGGTGTGCTCGGATGATGTTGCTGAGACGCACCTTGACGGTGTTCGCCGCCATCGGCCTGCTCCTCGCCCCGGTCACCACGCAAACCGCCGCCGCCCAAACCACCGCCCAGACCGGCACCCCGGACAGCAGGCTCATCGAATGCTCGGAGGCCGATCACCACGGTGACAAACGGCTCGGCCCGGAGAGACTCCCCGTCCTGGGCGACGTCGGCTTCCAGCTCATCGGCTACCGCCGCACCGGGACGCTGACCGAGCAGCGTTTCCTCGACACCTATTACGACCCGGCGGCCTCTTCGTGGCGCTATCCGCCGAAGAACGGCTACGTCCTGCGCCCCGACGGGACGCCCATCCAGTACGTGATCACGTTGACACCGGGCAAGCGAATCGACCGGTACGGCAGCGAGTACGGCTCGTTCCTCGCGCCGAAGGGCTCTCCGTACGCTTCGAGGGCGATCCCGCCGCAGAGTCTCGACTCCGCGCCTGCCGCGAGCTGCAACTATCACGCCTATCGGGTGGCGAAGTCCTTCGCGGTCCAGTCCGGTCCGATCGCCGCGTGGTTCGCCCAGCCGGGTGGTGGACTCCAGTACCAAGTGGACGGTGCGTTGCTGCCCGGTTCACCGCCTTCGGTCAATGTCGGATGGTTGATCGCCAACGGATTCCTCGAGCGCTTGAAGTAAGGCTCACAAGTCCGCACTTACGGTGAAAATCGTTGACTCGAAACGCGTCTGCGGTTCCGGCCCGGAGCGACCCCCTGGTGGGGGTTGTCCCGGCCGGGCAGAAGTAGCACGCTCGACTGTGAGTCCGATCACGGTCCGCCCGCGGTCGGTCCGTGCCAACCGAATGACCGGCCGCTCCCGAACGACCCCGGACCCAGCGCGGGGTTTCTCTCGCTTTTGGAGGCCTGATGCGCATCACCGTCACCGTCGACGGCACCAGCTACACAGACGACGTCGAGCCCCGCACCCTCCTCGTGCACCATTTGCGCGAACGGGTCGGGAAGGTAGGCACCGTGGTCGGTTGCGACACCAGCAACTGCGGGGCCTGCACCGTCCACCTCGACGGCCACAGCGTGAAATCCTGTTCGGTACTCGCGGTGCAGGCCGATGGCTGCGAGGTCACCACGATCGAAGGACTCGCCCGCGACGGCGAACTGCATCCGGTGCAGAAGGCCTTCCACGAGAACCACGCGCTCCAGTGCGGTTTCTGCACGCCCGGCATGATCATGCAGTCGATAGACCTGCTCGCCGACAATCCCGATCCCGACGAGAAGGCCGTCCGGGAAGGACTCGAAGGCAACCTGTGCCGCTGCACGGGTTACCAGAACATCGTCCGCGCGGTGCGCGACGCCGCGCACCAGATGCGGCCCGGTGCCGGTCCGGAGGCCGAGCGGCTCGCCTCGGACACCGCTTCCCGCGTCGGCGCGGGTGGTGAGTGATGACCTCCACGATCGAGCCGGAGATCGGTAGGGCCCGCCGCCGCAAGGAGGACGAGCGGCTCATCACCGGCAGGACACGGTGGACCGACAACCTGACGCTGCCGGGGATGCTGCATCTCGCGGTGCTCCGCAGCCCGTTCGCGCACGCCAAGATCGTGTCGATCGACGTCACCGAGGCGAAGTCCGCGCCAGGGGTCGTCGCGGTGTTCACCGGGAAGGATCTCGACCCGGAAAGCGCCATCGGCATGCCGTGCGCGTGGCCGATCACGCCGGACATGAAATCGCCGAGGCGACCGATCTTGGCTTCGGAAACGGTGAATTTCGCCGGTGAAGGCGTCGCGGTGGTCGTCGCCCGCACGTCGGCCGAAGCGCACGACGCGCTCGAAGCGATCGACGTCGAGTATGACGAACTGCCGGTCGTTCTCGGACTCGAGAACGCGCTCGCCGAGGGCGCCCCGCTGGTGCACGAAGAGCTCGGCACCAACCAGAACGCCGTGTGGGTCTTCGACTCCGCCGACGCGGGAACGGGTTCCAGCGTCGAGGACGCCATCAGCGACGCGGAAGTCGTGGTCAAACGCCGGTTCCGCCAGCAGCGGCTGATCCCGGCGTTCATGGAACCGCGGGCGTGCGTCGTCGATCCGACCGGCAGCCAGCTGGTCATGTGGTCGGCCACCCAGGTGCCGCACATCCTCAAGACGATGACCGCGGCCACGCTCGGCCTGCCCGAGCACAAGGTGCGGGTGATCGCGCCGGACGTCGGCGGCGGGTTCGGCGGCAAGATCGCCGTGCTGCCCGAAGAAATGATGTCGACGCTGATCGCCAAGCGGCTCGGCAAACCGGTCAAGTGGACCGAGTCGCGTTCGGAGACGATGGTCGCCGCGCATCACGGCCGCGACCAGATCCAGGACATCACCATCACCGCGAACCGTGACGGCACGGTGACCGGCCTCAAGGTCGAACTGCTCGCCGACATGGGCGCGTATCTCGGTCTCGTCGGCCCCGGGGTGCCGATCCTCGGCGCGTTCATGTTCAACGCCATCTACAAGTTCCCGGCGTACCACTTCGCCTGCACCAACGTGTTCACCAACACCACGCTGACCGACGCCTATCGCGGCGCCGGGCGGCCGGAGGCCACGTTCGGGATCGAGCGGATCATGGACGAGCTCGCCGTCGAACTGGGCATGGACCCGATGGAGCTGCGCGAGAAGAACTGGATCAAGCACGAGGAATTCCCGTTCACCACGGTGGCCGGGCTGACCTACGACTCGGGCGACTACGAAGCCGCCACCGCCAAGGCCAAGGAACTGTTCGACTACGACGGCCTCCGCCGTGAGCAGCGGGAACGACGGGAATCGGGTGATCCGGTCCAGCTCGGCATCGGCATCTCGACGTTCACCGAGATGTGCGGTCTCGCGCCGTCGCGGGTGCTCGGTTCGCTCGACTACGCGGCGGGCGGCTGGGAACACGCGGAGATCCGGGTGCTGCCGACCGGCAAGATCGAGGTGATCACCGGCTCCTCCGCGCACGGACAGGGCCACGAGACGGCGTGGAGCCAGATCGTCGCCGACAAACTCGGCGTCCCGTTCGAGGACATCGAAGTCCTTCACGGCGACACCCAGTCCTCGCACAAGGGAATGGACACCTACGGCTCGCGGTCGCTGGTCGTCGGCGGGATCGCGGTGATCAACGCGGCCGACAAGGTGCTCGCGAAGGCGAAGCCGATCGCCGCGCACCTGATGGAGTGCTCCGAAGACGACCTCGAATTCGAGGCGGGCAAGTTCTCCGTCAAGGGCACGGATTCGTCGACGTCCATCCAGGACATCGCGTGGGCCGTGTTCTCGGCGCACAACCTGCCGGACGGCGTCGAACCCTCGCTGGATTCGGCGGACACGTTCGATCCGGAGAATTTCTCCTTCCCGCACGGCACGCATCTGTGCGCGGCCGAGGTCGACACCGAGACCGGACGGGTGCGGTTGCGGTCCTACGTCTGCGTCGACGACGTCGGCGTGGCCGTCAACCCGCTGATCGTCGAAGGCCAGGTGCACGGCGGGCTCGCGCAGGGCATCGCGCAGGCGCTGTTCGAAGAGGCCGTCCACGACGAAGGCGGGACGCTGACCACCGGGACCTTCGCCGACTATCTGCTCCCGTCGGCGGCGGATCTGCCCAACTTCACGACCGACCGCACCGAGACACCGTCGACGACGAACCCGTTGGGCGCCAAGGGAGTCGGTGAGGCCGGCACGATCGCCTCGACGCCTGCCGTGGTCAACGCCGTCATCGACGCTGTCCGGCACTTCGGGGTGAACGACATCGAAATGCCGTTGACCCCGATGCGGGTCTGGCACGCCATCCAGCACGGGTCCGCCTCGGCGGGCGGCCTCGGTTCCGAAGCCGGTGGCGGTCTCGGTTCGATCGACGCCTCCGGAGGTGCCCAGTGATCCCCGCCCCCTTCGACTACGTCGCTCCGTCCACAGTGGACGAAGCGATCAGCGCGCTCGCCGAGGCGGGCGAGGACGCCAAGGTACTGGCGGGCGGGCAAAGCCTGCTGCCGGTGCTGCGGATGCGGCTCGCCACGCCGACCACGCTGATCGACCTCGGGAAGATCGGTGAGCTGCGCGGGATCACCGAAGACGGCGACGCGCTGGTCATCGGCTCGATGACCACGCATTACGACGTCCAGCGGGACACGCTGGTCGCCGAACACGCCGCGCTGCTCAAGGCCGCCACCGACACGGTGGCCGATCCGCAGATCCGTCACCGCGGCACGTTCGGCGGTGCCATCGCGCACGCCGATCCCGCCGGTGACCTGCTGGCGCCCGTGCTCGCGCTCGGCTGTGAACTCGTCGTCGCCGGACCGGGCGGGCGGCGGACGGTGCCCGCGGCCGACTTCTTCCAGGACATGTTCACCACGGCCCTCGCGGCGGACGAGATCCTCGTCGAGGTCCGCGTCCCGAAGCACACCGGTTGGCGTGCCCACTACGAGAAGTTCAACCGGGTCGCGCAGGCGTGGTCGATGGTCGCCGTCGCGGCCTGTGTCCGCACCGAGGCGGGGACCATCGAGGAGGCGCGGGTCGCGCTCACCAACATGGGCTCCATACCGGTGCGGGCGGCCGGGGTCGAGGCGGCGCTCGTCGGCTGCGCGGCCACCGCCGAGGCGATCCGCGGCGCGGCCGAACACGCGGCCGAAGGGACCAACCCGACGGCCGACGGCAACTCCGACGTCGAATACCGGCAACATCTCGCGCGGGTGCTGACCGGCAGGGCGGTCCTCGCCGCGGCAGGTTCGTAACCACGAGAAGGGAGGTCGGCCCGTGCGGCTCGACCACGAATTCACCGTCCCGGCCCCGGTCGACGAGGTCTGGCAGGCCGTCGTCGACCCGGAACGGGTGGCGCCGTGCATGCCGGGCGCCACCATCACCGGGGTCGAAGGCGACACCTTCAAAGGCACGGTGAAGGTCAAGCTCGGGCCGATCTCCTTGCTCTACAAGGGATCCGGCGAGTTCGTCGAAAAGGACGCGGACGCGAAACGGGTGGTGATCAAGGCGTCCGGCAAGGACGCCCGCGGCGCGGGTACGGCGTCGGCGACGGTGACGCTCACCTTGACCGAGAAGGACGGCGTCACCCATGGCGCCGTCGCCACGGAGCTTTCGGTCACCGGCAAACCGGCGCAGTTCGGGCGCGGGATGATCTCCGAGGTCGGGGGCAAGATCCTCGACTCCTTCGCGGACTGTCTGTCCGGCAAGCTCGGCACGCCCGAGCCCGAGAAACCCAAGGAACGTCCGCCGTTGCAAGCGGTCAAGCCGGTGTCGGAGGGCGAAGCCATCGACCTGATGGAGTACGCGGGCGAATCGGTGGCCAAACGGGTCGCGCCCGTGCTGGTCGTGCTCGCCGGCGTGCTCGTGATCGTCGCGATCGTGCGGGCTGTGACGCGGCGGACACACTGACGGAGAAGGAAATAGCCGGGGCCCGCCACCGTTGAACCCGGTATGAAGGCGGATCACGAAGTCGACGTGGCGGTGATCGGCGCGGGCCAAGCCGGTCTGTCCGCGGCATACCACCTGCGTCGCGCGGGATTCGCCAACGAGGCGGGCTTCGTCGTGCTCGACCACGGCAAACGCCCCGGTGGCGCGTGGCAGTACCGCTGGCCTTCGCTGGTGATGGAGAAGGTCCACGGCGTCTACGACCTGCCCGGGATGGCCTTCGGTGTCCCGGATCCGAAACTGCCCGCGGCCGAGGTCGTCTCCGAGTACTTCGGCCGCTTCGAACGCACCTACGACCTTCCGGTCCGTCGCCCCGTCGACGTCCTGTCGGTGAGCGCCGAGGAAGACCGCCTGGTCGTGGCGAGCGCGACCGAGACGTGGGCCGCCCGCGCGGTGATCAGCGCCACCGGCACCTGGGACCGGCCGTTCTGGCCGTACTACCCGGGCCAGGAGACTTTCCGCGGCCGTCAGCTGCACACCGCCGACTACACCGGCGTCGGCGACTTCCGCGGCAAACGCGTCGTGGTGGTCGGCGGCGGTTCGTCGGCCGTCCAGTTGCTGCTGGAGATCGCGCCCTCCGCCCGGTCGACGCGCTGGGTGACCCGGCGTCCGCCGGTCTGGCGCGACGAGCCGTTCAGCGAGGACTGGGGCCGCGAGGCCGTGGCCAAGGTCGACCGGCGGGTCCGGGAGGGCCTTCCGCCGGAAAGCGTCGTCAGCGTGACCGATCTGGCGGTGACACCCGAGGTGCGGGCGGGGCTGGACGCGGGGATCCTCGACCGCCGCCCGATGTTCGAGCGGATCACCCCGGACGGCGTGCAGTGGGCGGACGGGACCTTCGAGCCCGCCGACGTCATCCTGTGGGCCACCGGTTTCCGTGCCGCCATCGACCATCTCGCGCCGCTGCGCCTGCGCGCCGCGGGTGGCGGGATCCGGATGGACGGCACCCGGGTCGTCGCCGAACCGCGGCTGCACCTGATCGGCTACGGGCCGTCCGCCAGCACCGTCGGGGCGAACCGCGCGGGCCGGGCGGCCGTCACCGAGATCCGGCGCCTGCTCGGACGCTGAGGTCGTCGAGGGTCTCGGCCAGCCCGGCGGGCTTCCGGAAGAAGCCGGCGTGGCTGCTGTCGAGTTCGCGGACGTCGAACGGGTTGTCCGGGGTGAGCGCGTCGCCCTCGGCGATGTAGAGGTCCTGGACGGCGAGCGGCATGGAACGGTCCCTGGTCAGCTTGACGAAGGTGCGCGGGATCCGGCCCCAGGACTCCTTGTCGGCACGGAGGTCCCATTCGGGCCCGGTCAGCCAGAACACCTCGTCCGGCTGGCTCGTGACGACCACCTGGAGGAACTCGTCCTCGGTGAGTTCGCCGGAGATGGCGTCCCGCAGCGCGGCACGCTGCCCGCGGTCGGCGCCCCGCCAGTTGACCCGGAGGAAACCCTGTCGCGCCGGATCGCCGACGAGGAGCGGCGCCGTCGCCTTGAACAATTCGGCGGACGACCATTCGGGCAGTGCGGCATATTCCCCCGGCGCGCGGTTCACCGGGCACTGGGCGGCGATGTAGACGATCCGGTCGATCAGCTCGGGGATCGCGTTGGCGGCGCCGGTGACCGGGAGCCCGCCGAAGCTGTGCGCGACCAGGATCACCGGGCCGTGGTGGCGCACTCGACGAACGGCGTCGACGACCTGTCCGACGAAGTCGTCCAAGGTCAGTCCGCTCATCACCGACGGTTCCGCCGCGAAGGTTTCGAGGTCCTGTTCGTGGTAGGCACGGGTGAAACCCGCGCCGCGGCCGGGGAGATCGATCGCGAGCGTCCGGTGCCCGCGCGCCGCCATTTCCCGCTGGGTCGCCGTCCAACTGTGCGCCGCGCTTCCCGAACCGTGCACGAAGACAAAAGTGGGAATCATGGTTTCGAGTGTCCTGGATTCGGGCGTCTCATGAGCGTCCTCGCCCCAAAGGGTGGCAAAGAAGGGACGGCTGGGCGCTTTTCGGATTTTCGTTTATCGGCCGGTATCTCGGGAACACCGCGCCACTCCTTTGACCAGGGGAACGAAAACCACGGAATTCGCACTGGGGGATGACCATGACATCGATCGGCAACGTCGCACCGCATCATCGGGTCCGTTCCGGCACCTGTCTCACGGATCTGCTCGGATACTGGTCGGAAACGCGGCCGGAGGCGGTGGCCGTCGTCGATGGTGACCGCGAAATGACTTTTCGCGGCCTCGAAGAAGCGACTACGGACCTCGCCGTTCATCTCACGCGCCTGGGAATCGGCGCGAACGACCTCGTCGGCCTCTACGTCGAGCCATCCGCGGCCCTGATGGTCGGCGTGTGGGGCATCCTCGGCGCCGGCGCCGCTTATCTGCCGTTGTCCCCGGAATACCCGGAAGACCGGCTTCGCTACATGCTCGAAGACAGCCGCGCCGGCGTCGTCGTCACGCAGCCGCACCTCGTCGCGCGGCTCACCGGGCTGGTGCCCGCCGGGACACGGATCGTTTCCGTGACCGACGTCCGCGGCGAGACCGGGGAGATCCCGCACAAGCCTCGTCCGGACTCACTCGCCTACGTCATCTACACCTCGGGCAGCACCGGCAAACCGAAGGGCGTGATGATCGAGCACCGCGGCGTCGTGTCCCAGATGCGCTGGCTGCGGGCCTGCGGTCACCTGGGCCCGGGCGTCACGGTGCTGCAGAAGACGCCGATGAGCTTCGACGCCGCGCAGTGGGAGATCCTGGCGCCCGCCGCGGGCGCCCGGGTGGTGATGAGCGCGCCCGGCGCGTTCCGGGATCCCGAGGCCCTGATCGACACCGTGGTGAAGCACGACGTCACCACGCTGCAGTGCGTCCCGACGCTGCTGCAGGCACTGCTCGACACGGAACGCTTCGGCACCTGCACCACGGTGCGGAAGCTGTTCTCCGGCGGTGAGGCGCTCACGCGCCAGCTGGCCAGGGAAATCGTCCGCGAGCTGCCGTCGGCGCGGCTGGTCAACCTCTACGGGCCGACGGAATGCACGATCAACGCGACCGCCCACCTCGTCGACCCGGACACGATCGACGAAGGCGCGGGCACGATTTCGATCGGTGTGCCTGTCGACAACACCCAGTGCTTCGTGCTCGACGCCGATCTCGCGCCGGTCGAGATCGGGGAGACGGGTGAGCTGTACATCGGCGGGATCCAGCTGGCCCGCGGGTATCTGAACCGGCCGGAGCAGACGAGCGAACGGTTCGTGCCGAACCCGTTTGTGCCGACCGAGCGGCTGTACCGCACCGGCGACCTCGCCTACTGGAATCCGGACGGCACCATCCAGTTCGTCGGCCGCGCCGACAACCAGGTCAAACTGCGTGGCTACCGCGTGGAACTGGACGAGATCACCGTGGCGATCGAGGAGCACACCTGGGTGCGCCGGGCCGCGGCGGTGGTGACCGACGACGCGCGGACCGGCTCGAAGGCACTCGTCGCCTGCGTGGAGCTGAATCCGAGGGAAGCCGCGCTGATGGATCAGGGCAACCACGGCGGGCACCATCAGTCCAAGGCCAGCAAACTGCAGGTCAAGGCGCAGCTGTCCCATCCGGGGGTGCGTGACACCGGGGATCGTCCGGTCACCGTGTTGCCGGGGAAACAGGAGACCGGCCGTCAGTGGCGGGAGGTGTTCGCCCGCAAGACCTACCGGTACTACGAGGGCGGCGCGGTCACCCGCGACGACCTCGCCGCGCTCCTGACACCGCGCCCGGTCGGCACGTACTCCCGCGAACCCGGCGAGCTCTCGTTCGCCGAACTGGGTGAAATGATGCGGTGGTTCGGCAGATTCACCAGCGACGAGCGTCTGCTGCCGAAATACTCCTACGCCTCGCCGGGCGCGCTGTACGCGACGCAGTTGTATTTGGAGACCAGCGGTCTCGACGGGCTCGGTGCCGGGATCTACTACTACCACCCGATCGACCACACACTGGTCCTGATCGCCGAGAGTGCGACCACTGGGCACTCGGTGCATTTCATCGGCCGCACCGGAGCCATCGAACCGGTCTACAAGAACAACGTCCGTGAGGTCCTCGAATTCGAGGCAGGCCACATGGTCGGCGTATTCGAGGAGATCCTGCCCGGGTACGGTCTCACGATCAGCCCGGCGGCGTTCGACACCCGGGTGGCCGGCCGCGTCGGTGCCGCCGCCGACGACCACTATCTCGGCACTTTTTCCTGGCACGCCAACGACGGCACGCCGCGACCGGAGGACACCGAACTGTTCGTCCAGGCCCATCCGGGCCGGGTCGAAGGGCTGCCCGCCGGTACCTACCGGTGGCGGGACGGGGATTTCGAGCGGCTCTCCGACAAGCTGATCGAGCGCAAGCACGTGATCGCGATCAACCAGCAGGTGTACGAGCGCGCGGCCTTCGGCATCACCGCCGTCAGCCGCGCGAACGAGGAACGGCTCGAGTACCTCGGCCTCGGCAAGAAACTGCATCACTTGCAGCGCAACGGTTCGGCGCTGGGCTTCATGTCGTCGGGCTACAGCTCGAAGAGCGGGAACCCGCTGCCCGCCGCCCGGCGGATCGACGACATCCTCGCCGGGCAAGGGATCGCGCCCGGGCCCTCGTACTTCTTCGTCGGCGGCAAGGTGAGCCAGGAGCAGATACGTGACGAGGGGATGCGCGAAGACGCGGTGCACATGAAGGGGCCGGCGGAGATCATCCGCGACGAGCTGGCCCAGACCTTGCCGGACTACATGATCCCCAACCGGGTGCTGGTGCTGGACGAGTTGCCGTTGACCGCCAACGGAAAGGTCGACGCCAGGAAGCTGGCGGAGAGCGACGCCGTCCGTTCCGCGAGCGGCGACACGCCCTATGTCGCACCTTCGACGGCCCACGAGCGGTGGCTGGCCGAAGTGTGGGGCAAGGCGCTGAAGTACGACAACGTCTCGGTGCGGGACGACTTCTTCGCCGCCGGCGGCAACTCGCTGACCGCGGTCTCGCTGGTGAACCGGATCAATCGCGAGTACGGCACCCGGTTGCCGCTGCAGGTCGTCTTCGAATGCCCGAAGCTGGCCGAGCTGGCCGCCCGGATCGGTGAGGATTCCGCCAAGCCGTCGTCGCGGCTGGTCCCGCTGGCGACCGGCGGCGGCAGCCCGGTGTTCTGCTGGCCGGGACTCGGCGGCTATCCGATGAACCTGCGGCCGCTGGCCGCGCGAAACGGTCTGGGGCGGTCGTTCTACGGCGTGCAGGCATACGGCGTCAACGAGGGTGAGACGCCCTACGCCACCGTCGAGGAGATGGCCAAGGCCGACGTCGCCGAGATCCGGCGCGTCCAGCCGGAGGGCCCCTACACACTGTGGGGTTACTCGTTCGGCGCGCGGGTCGCCTTCGAAACGGCGTGGCAGCTGGAACAGCAGGGACAGCGGGTCGACGACCTGCTGCTGATCTGCCCCGGCAACCCCGAGCTCGGGGACGGCGGCGAACGGGTGGCGAGTTATACGAATCCGGCCTATCTGACGATCCTGCTGTCGGTCTTCCTCGGCTCGATCTCCGGGCCGGAACCGCTGGCCTGCCGGGAAACCGTCCGCGACGAGGAAGGTTTCACGGCCTTCGTGGCGAACCTGCTGCCGGCCCTTGACGAGCGGCTGATCCGGCGGATCATCCGTATCGTCGAGGAGACCTACGGGTTCGACTACACCTTCCGCGAACTGGCGCGGCGGCGGATCGCGGCTCCGGTGACCCTCTTCAAGGCCGACGGCGACGACTACTCGTTCGTCGAGAACAGCTCCGGGTATTCGGCCACGCCGCCGGAGGTGATCACGCTCCAAGGCGATCACTACAGCGTCCTCAAGGAAGACGGGGTCGGCGAACTGGTGTCGGCGATCCGCGCACGGAGCAGGAAATCCGCCTAGACGAAGGAGAACCAGCTGTGCCCGACTCCCTCGGTCCCCGCCTCAAGGTCGGTGTCGTCGTTCCGTCCACCAACACCTCGGCCCAGCCGGAACTGGACGCGATGCGCCCCGACGGCGTCACCAACCACATCGGCCGGATGATCATCGACGACGACTCCATGGTCGACCAGCCCGGATTCGAGCACGTCATGCGCGGCATCCGGAAGTCGACACATCCGGCGATCCGGGGTGTCCTCAGCTGCGATCCCGGTTGCGTGATCATCGGGGTCTCCCCGGAGAGCTATGGGGAAGGGCCGGAATCGCACGCCCGCGTCCTCGGCTCGATGGTGGAGGCCGCGGGCGGGCGCCCGGTGACGATGAGCCCGGACGCGATCAACGCGGCACTCACGGTCCTCGAAGTCCGGCGGATCGCGGTCATCACGCCGTACCTGCCGGTCGGCGACGACCCGGTGAGCCGCTTCTTCACCGGCAACGGCTACGACCTGCTGGGTGTCCAAGGCCTCGGCGCGCCGAGCCCGGTCAAGATCGCCCACGTCTCCGAGACCGACCTCCGGGACGCGGTCAAGGAAATCGACGGCGCCGACGTCGAAGCGATCGTCCAGGTCGGCACCAACGTCGCCATGGCGCGCCTCGCCGCGGCCGCCGAGTTCTGGCTCGGCAAGCCGGTGATCTCGAATAACGTCGCCCTGTACTGGCACGCCCTGCGCCAGAATGGCATCGACGACCGCGTGCGTGGCTTCGGCTCCCTGCTGGCCGAGCACTGAGCGCATCCGGCCCCATATTTGACCGAGCGTTACAGAACATGTCATGCTGGGCTCATGCCACGTCCGAAGGGATTCGATCCCATCGAAGTACTCGACGCGGCCGTCGACACGTTTTGGCGCAAGGGGTACGCGGCCACCTCGGCCCAGGATCTGGTGGACGGCACCGGTCTGGGCCGGGGAAGCCTGTACCACGCGTTCACGAGCAAGCAGCGCCTGTTCCAGGAGGCGCTGCGCCGTTACGAGGACACGTCCGCCACGCGGGTGGAGGAGATGCTGGTCGCGCCGGGCACGATCCGGGAGCGGATCCGGCGGGTGCTGATGGACGTCGTCGACGACGAGACGGCGGAGCCGTCCGAGCATCGCGGCTGCCTCGCCGTCAACGCCGCCCTCGAACTCGGCGGGATCGACGAGGAGGTCACCGCGCGCGTCCGCCACAACTTCCAGCGGGTCGAGGACGCGTTCCACGTCGAGTACGCCGCCGCGCGGCAGGAGGGCGAGATCGGCGCGAGCCGGGATCCGCGGGCGCTGGCGCAGTTCACCCTCGCCGCGATGTACGGCCTGCGGGTGCTGGGCAAGACCGCGGACCGGCAGGTACTCACCCAGGTCGTCGAAACCACCATTCAGGCGTTGTGATGTTCCAGGTTTCGTAGCGAATCCCCTCAGTCCACGCGTGGTTTCCTTCGCGCGTGTTCTTTAACGAGCGTTCCACAAGGAGTGAAGGCAAGTCATGACGGAAACCGTCGCGGTGCTCGGCACCGGAATCATCGGTGCGGCGGTGGCCCGCAACCTGAGCAAGGCGGGCTTCGCGGTCCGCGCTTGGAACCGCACCCCGGCCAAGGCCGAAGCACTGACCGGGGACGGAGTCCAGGCGTTCGCGAGTGCCGCGGACGCGGTTGAGGGCGTACAGGTCGTGATCACGGTCCTCACGGACGGCCGGACGGTGCTCGAAGCGATCCGCGCGGCCGCCCCCGCCGCCGGCACGATCTGGGTGCAGCTCAGCACCGTCGGCGACGCCGTCGACGAACTCGTCGCCTACGCCGATGAGCAGGGCCTCGTCTTCGTCGACGCGCCGGTGCAGGGCACCCGCCAGCCCGCCGAACAAGGTCAGCTGATCGTGCTGGCGGCGGGCGTGCCCGAGGCGCGCGAGACCGTCCAGCCGCTGTTCGACACGATCGGCAAGCGCACGTTGTGGGTGGGCGACGACGGCCGCTCCGGCGCGGCGAGCCGGCTCAAACTGGTGCTGAACACCTGGGTGATCGCGCTGACCCACGGCGTCGGCGAGGCACTCGCGCTGGCCGAAGGCCTCGGTGTCGACCCGAAGCACTTCGTCGACGTCGTCACCGGCGGCCCGATGGACAACGGCTACTTCCAGGCCAAATCCGCCGCGATCCTCAAGAACGACTACACCACCGCCTTCTCGGTCGACAACGCCGAGAAGGACTCCCGGCTGGTGCTCGAAGCCGCGGCTCGCGCGGGTGTCCGGATGGACGTCGTCGAGGCGGGCCGGGCCCGCTTCGCCCGCGCGTCCGAGGCCGGGCACGGCGACGAGGACATGGCGGCCGGCTACTTCGCCAGCTTCGAAGAGCGCATTTAGTCCTCTAAATGCGGTGCCTCAGGTACCTGAGCTGCGCGGCTTTGCTCTCCTCGAAGTCTCCTCGGCCGGAAAGATGCTCCGGAACGCCGACCTCCCACCAGGCGCCTGCCTCGGTCCAGGAGTTCGGCTGGGTCCGGACCACGACCACCGCCGGCCGGTTTTCGGCCACCGCCACCTCTCGCGCCTTCGCGTAGGCCGCCCGTACATCGTCCAAAGAGGACGCGGTGAACACCGCGCACCCCAGCGATTCCGCGTGACGTGCGAAGTCGACTCGCGGCGGTGACGCGTGCGCTGTGCGGCAATCGGCGAGGAAGTTGTTGTACGGTTTGCCGCCTTGGCCCTTCTGTAGCCGGGCGATGACCGCGTAGCCGTCGTTGTCGCAGACCACCGCCACGAACGGATGCCCGGCGAAGGCCGCCGAGAACAGTTCCGAGTTCAGCATCAGGTACGAGCCGTCGCCGAGCATCGTGGTCACCAGTCCATCGGTATGCGCCATCGCCGCACCCCAGGCGCCCGCGAGTTCGTATCCCATGCACGAGAACCCGTACTCGACGTCCATGCTGATCGACCCCGACCCACGCCAGCCGCCGATCAGCTCTCCCGGCATCCCGCCGGACGCGGTCATCACGTAGTCGCGCGGTTCGGAGAGGTCGTTGACCACGCCGACGACCTGGGCGTAGGTCGGAACCTCGCCGGAAACGGTGCGCAGGGAGTCGACATGCGCGTCCCACCGGCCGCGTTCCGCCGCGGCGCGTTCTTTCCACAAAGGATCGACTTGCCAGCTTTCCAGCTGGGCGGCCAGCTCCGAGAGACCGGCGTCGGCGTCGGCCACGATGGCCAGCGCGCCGTGTTTGACCGCGTCGAACCGGGCGGCGTTCAGGGTGATCAGCCGGACGTCGGGGGAGAACACCGTCCACGACGCGGTGGTGAAGTCCTGCAAGCGGGTGCCGACGGCCAGGACGACATCCGCTTCGGCGGCCAGGACGTTCGCGGACGCCGAGCCGGTGACACCCAGCGGACCCGCGTGGAGCGGATGCCTATGGGGAACCAGGGTCCGCCCGGCGGTGGTCTCGGTGACCGGGACGCCGTGGTGTTCGGCGAAGGCCAGCGCGCGCTGACCGGCGCCGGAGTACCGGACGCCGCCCCCGAGTACCAGCAACGGTTTCCGGGCCGCCCACAGCACGCCCGCCGCCTCGGTGAGGGTCCGCCGATCGGGCCGGGGGCGCGGCGGGCGATGAGTCACCGGTTCGAACAGCGTGTCCGGGAAGTCGTAGGTCTCCACCTGGACGTCCTGGGGCAGCGCGAGGGTCACCGGACCCGCGTCCGCCGGATCGGTCAGCACCCTGGCGACCTGCGGCAGCGTCGAAAGCAACTGCTCCGGCCGGGTGATCCGGTCGAAATACCGGCTCACCGCGCGGAACGCGTCGTTGACCGTGGCTGTCGGATCACCGAAGTGCTCCACCTGCTGCAGCACGGGATCCGGCGCGCGGCTGGTGAAGGTGTCGCCGGGAAGCAGCAGCACCGGCAGCCGGTTGGCGTGCGCGACCCCGGCCGCGGTGACCATGTTCAGCGCGCCGGGCCCGATCGACGACGTCACCACGCCGACCTGGCGCCGATGCTTCGCCTTGGCGTAACCGACGGCCGCGAGCGCCATGCCCTGTTCGGTCTGGCCGCGCCACAGCGGGAGCTCCTCGCGGTGTTCCTCCAGCGCGGTGCCGAGACCGAGCACGTTGCCGTGCCCGAAGATCGCGAACACCCCGGGGAACAGGGGGACCTCCCGGCCGTCCATCGCCTCCGACCGCTGCGCGAGCAGCCAGCGCACCAGCGCCTGTGCGGTGGTCAGTTTCATGACACCCGTCCTTCGTGGCTCGTGACCGGGCAGCGCGGGTCGAGGTCCTGCTCGTTCCAGGTCTCGCGGACCCAGCCGTGCGCGGGGTCGTCGCAGAAGGCCATCGACCGCTCGTCGGCCGGCCCGGCCAAGACGTTCAGGTAGTACATCGGGTACCCCGGCGCGGCGACACAAGGGCCGTGATAGCCGCGCGGGATCAGGAAGACGTCACCGTCCCGGACCGCGACGTCCTCGTCGAGTTCGCCGTCCGAGGTGTACGTCCGGTGCAGGCCGAAGCCCTCGCGCGAAGGTGTCACGCCGTCGCGGCCGGCGACGCGGAAGTAGTAGATCTCCTCGTTGACGACCTCGCATTCGGACGCCTCGTCGTGTTTGTGCGGCGGATAGGACGACCAGTTGCCGCCGGGGGTGATCAGCTCGCACGCGTTCAGTTTGTCGGCGTGGTCCCAGACGCCGGGCACGCCGAAGTTGGTGACCTGCCTCGTGGCCTGCCCAGCCCCGCGGACCTCCACCGGGACGTTCTCGGCCGGTCCATAGCGGGGTTCGAGACGGCGGGTGCAGCGCGCCATCGGCAACGCCACCTCGATGCCGTCCACCGTCGACAATTCGACTTCGGCATCGCGTGGCACGTAGGCGAAATCGGTGACCCGGGTGAACACCGAGTCGCGTCCGGCGAGTTCGAAGACCTGTCCGTCGACGCGGACCGTGCACGCGCCGGACAACGGCAGGACGAACGCCTCGTAGTCGCCGGTGCGCACGACCCGCTTCCCACCCGCGCGCAGCGCGAGCACCCGGAGCCCGCTGTAGGTCCAGCCCGCCGAATCCGGGGTGAGCCGGACCGGGTCCCGCTCGTCCGAAAGCGTCCCGAGTGGACGGTGCAGCTTGCTCACAGCAACTCCTCGATCTCGTCGGCGGTGGGCATGGCGTCGGCGCAGGCCAGCCGGGACGCGACGAGCGCACCGGCCGCGTTGGCGTAGGTGGCGATGCGTACCGGATCCCAGCCGGACAGCAGACCGTGGATCAGCGCGCCACCGAATCCGTCACCGGCGCCGAGCCCGCATACGACCTCGACCCGCTGCGGCGGCACCGTCCAGCGCCCCTCGGCGGTGGCCACCAGAACACCCTCGGCGCCCTTCTTGATCACCGCCAGTTCCACGCCCCTGGCCAGCATCCTGGACGCGGCCTCATCGGGATCCGCCGTTCCGACGGCGACCTCCGCCTCGGCGCGGTTGCCGACCGCGACCGTGACGTGGTCGAGCATCCAGCCGATCTCCTCGCGCGCGGTCTCGGTGCCGGGCCAGAACATCGGCCGGAAATCGAGATCGAGCACGGTATGCGATCGCCGTCCGCGCCGCCGGAGCATCTCGCGCTGGGTCCCGCGTGCCGGTTCGACGGACACACCGGTCCCGGTGACCCACAGCAGCGGCACCGTTTCCACGATGTCCCAGGGCACGTCGGCTTCGTCGAGCGTCAGATCCGGCGCGACCGGGGACCGGTAGAACAGCAGCGGCGGATCCGCGGGCGGGTTCAGTTCGCAGAACACCACCGGCGTCTGCAGCCCCGCCGAGGTCCCGACGTGGTCGGGTGACACACCGAACCCTCGCAGCGCCTGCCGTACGTAGTCGCCGAACCCGTCCGGGCCGACCTTCGTCAGCACCGACGTCGAGCGGCCGAGCCGCGCGGCGGCGACCGCGACGTTGGTCGCGGTGCCGCCGAGCGATTTGGCGAAGGTACTGACCCCGGCCAGCGGCACGCCGCTCTGTTCGGGGTAGAGGTCCACCCCGACCCGGCCGACGGTCAGTGCTTCGAGAGTGGTCATGAAGGGGACTCCACGGCTCGCAATTCGTGTTCGAGGGCTTCCAGTTCCGCGCCGCCCGCCATCTGCCGGGTCAGTTCGGCGAGGTCGATCTCGGACTTCTCGTAGGAGCCGAGCGGCGCCCCCCGTTTGAGCAGCAGGAACCGATCGGCCACGGGATACGCGTGATGCGGGTTGTGCGTGATCAGCACGACGCCGAGCCCGCGAGCACGGGCCTGCGCGACGTACTTGAGGACGACACCGGCCTGTTTCACGCCCAGCGCCGCTGTCGGCTCGTCGAGGATCAGCACCTTCGCCCCGAAGTGGACCGCCCGCGCGATGGCGACGCACTGCCGCTCGCCACCGGACAGCGTGCCGACCGGCTGCTCGACGTCACGCAGGTCGATGCCCATGTCGGACAACGCCTTCTTGGTCGTCTCGCGGCCCTTCTTCCGGTCCAGCGCCCGGAACGGGCCGAAGCCGACCGTCGGTTCGGAGCCGAGGAAGAAGTTCCGCCACACGCTCATCAGCGGTACGACCGCCAGATCCTGGTACACCGTCGCGATACCGCGATCGAGCGCCTCCCGTGGCGACGCGAACTCGACCGGCTCGCCCTCGACGAGGAACTCGCCCTCGTCGTGCCGGTGGACCCCGGCGAGAATCTTGATCAAGGTGGACTTGCCCGCACCGTTGTCGCCGAGTACGCAGGTGACCTCGCCCGCGTTGACGACGGTGGACACGTCCCGCAAGGCGATCACGCTGCCGTAGGTCTTGCCGACGTCCCTGACCTCGAGAAGATGGTTCATCGCCGTACCCTTTCCGCGCGCCGCCGGAAGGCGTTGTTGACCAGGACCGCCGACAGCAGCATGACCCCGAGGAACAGCATGAACCAGTCGCTGTCCCAGCGGGCGAACACGATGCCCTGCCGTGCCATACCGAAGATCAGCGCACCGATCGCGGCACCGATCGCCGAACCGAAACCGCCGGTCAGCAGGCAACCGCCGATCACGGCCGCGATGATGTACTGGAATTCCAGCCCGATGCCCTGGTTCGCCTGGACACTCGCGAACCGCAGGATGTTGATCGAACCGACCAGCCACGCGGCGAGCGCGGTGGTCATGAACAATATGATCTTCGTGCGCACCACCGGAACCCCGACCGCGCGGGAACTGGGCGCGTTGCCGCCGACGGCGAAGATCCAGTTGCCGAACCGGGTCCGGACCAGCAGCCAGGCCGCCAGTACGGCGAACCCGATCCACCAGACGATCGAGATCTGGAACGCGGTCCCGCCGATGTCCACTGTGGACGCGAAGATGAAACCGGCGGATTCGTAACCGTCGGTCGAGCGCATCCCGGATACCTGGACGGTGCCGGTGACCAAGCGCGTGACGCCGAGGTTGAGCCCTTGCAACGCCAGGAACGTGCCCAGGGTGACGATGAAACTGGGCAGTCCGGTGCGCATCACCAGCCAGCCGTTGAACGCCCCGACCGCGAGCGCGAAGACCAGCGACGCGAACAGCGCGAGCCAGACGTTCCAGCCTGCCTGCGTCGCCAGTGTCGCGGTGACGAGGGCGGTGGACGCGGTCATCACGCCCGCCGAGAGGTCGAACTCGCCGCCGATCATCAGCAGCGACACGGCGACCGCCATGATGCCGAGGGTCGAGGCGTCGTCCAGCCAGGTCGCCACTCCGCTGCCGCTGAAGAACTGGTCGGTGACGACGGTGAAGAACAGGAAGACGACGACGGCGCCGAGCAGCGCGCCGATCTCGGGGCGGACGACCAGCCTGTCGAGCAGCCGGGGTTTCGCGATCCGTTCGTCGAGGGTGGTGGTTGTCATCGCGTGCCCCTTTGCACGTACTGGCCGACGGTGTCCACAGTGGATTTGTCGACCAGGTCGGGACCGGTGAGCACCGGCTTCCCGCCGCCGACGACGTTCGCGTTGTCCCGGTAGAGCTTGAGGAACTGCACCGGGAGATAGCCCTGTTCGTACTGCTGCTGATCGACCGCGAACACCACGTCGCCCGCCTTGATCGCGCCGACGACGTCGGTGTTCAGGTCGAACGTGCCGACCTGGGCGGGCGAGCCGACCGCCTTGATGGCGCTCACCGCCCGCGCGGCGACCTGCGAGTTCAACGTCAGGACGGCGTCGAGGGAGGAGTCGGTCTGCACCGCGCCCCTGATCCGGGATTCGGCGTCGGCAGGGTTGCTGATGTCGACCTGCAGGGTCTGCACGTCGCCCGCGAACCCGGCCTTGGCGCCGTCGCAGCGCTGGGCCTGCCCGACGTTGCCCGCTTCGTGGACCACGCAGAGCAGCTTCTTCTTGCCGAGGTCCTTGAACTTCTTCCCGGCCTCCTCGCCGGCGATGGTCTCGTTCTGCCCGACGTGGGTGAGCGCGCCGTACTCCGCGCTCTTGTCCTCGCCGGAGTTGATGGTGATGACCGGGATCCCGGCGCGGACCGCGTTCTCGATCGAGGTCTTGAGCGCCTCCGGGTTCGCCATTGACACCACCAGCCCGCCGACCCGCTGCGCGACCGCGTTGTCGATCAGCTTGGCCTGGTTGCCGGGGTCTCCGTCGGAGTTGTACTCGACCTGGACGTCGAGCTGCCTGCCGGCCTCCTCGGCACCGTTCTTGACCACATTCCAGAACGCGTCACCCGCGGTGCCGTGCGAGATGACCGCGACCCGCAGCGGCCCGCTGGGCTGTGTCGTCGCCGGGCCGGCGCCCTCGACGGGTTTCTCCTCGGCCTTCGGCCCGGTGCACGCGGACAGGAGCACCAGCCCCGCCGCGGCCACCAACGCCGCTTTAAAGCGATGGGACATCGTCGTCTCTCCTCGCTTCTTCCGTTACCTGGCAGCCGGGAGCCGGCTGACGATCTCACCGAGATGGGCCAGGCTCCTGGTCACATCCCGTTTCGGCAGGTCTTCCGGGCTCCCCTCGCTCAGCGCGGTGTCCTGTTCGAGCACGTACCACCCGGCATAGCCCGCCTCGTGGACGGACCTGACCATCGCTTCGATGTCGACGTCCCCGTCACCGAGCGGGACGTACAAACCTTGGCCCACCGCTTCGGCGTAGGGAAGCCTGCCTGCGCGGACGTCTTCGGCGAGCGCGCCGCGTACGTCCTTGAGGTGCAGGTGACCGATCCGATCCGGGTGGCGTCCGGCCAGCGCGACCGGATCGGTACCGCCGATCAGGAGATGTCCGGTGTCCAGGCACAGCGGGAGAGCGGAATCGGCGAGGAAGCGCTCGACCTCCTCCTCGGTCTCCACCTGCGTCCCGACGTGCGGATGCAGCACGGTGCGAAGACCGTGCCGCGCGGCGATTTTCGCGATCTCATCCGAGGTTTCGATCAAGGTCGCCCACTCGGCATCGGTCAGCTTCGGCTTGTCGTCGTAGCCGTCGAGTCCCGTCGCGGCGGCGAGCACGAGCAGGTCGCCACCGCAGGCGGCGAACAGCGCCGCCGACTCTTCCGCCTCCGCCAGGGCGGCTTCGGGGTCTTTGTGCAACACGACGGCGAGAAAGCCGCCGACCAGGTCGAGCCGGTACCCGCCCAGCAGCTCGCGCAGCGCGGCCGGGTCGCGCGGGAGATACCCGGGAGGGCCGAGTTCGGTGGCGCGCACCCCCAGTTCCGCCATCTCGCCCAGTACGGTCCCCGCCTCGAGAACGCGGCCCCAGCCGGGGACTTCGCAGACACCCCAGGAGATCGGGGCGGCGGCGATTCGGATCCGGGATGTCATCGGCGACCTCCGGGTAGGGGGAGCGGATTAGAGCGCTCTATTGATTAGAGCGCTCTAATCATGTAGCGTCCGTCACAGCAAAGTCAAGGGCAGGGTTCGGCTGGTTTCAGCCGATTTCGGCAGGCAGGGGAGAGCGGCGAATGGCACGACCGACGATGGAGGACGTCGCCGCGAAAGCGGGGGTTTCCCGCGCGCTCGTGTCACTGGTGATGCGCAACGCGCCGAACGTCTCCGACGAACGGCGGACGCGGGTGCTGTGCGCGGCGCACGAACTCGGCTACGAACCGCACGCCATGGCCAGGTCGCTGGCCAGCCGGACCTCCACCGTCCTCGGCGTGATGGTCTCCGATCTGCGCAACGCCTTCTTCGCCGACGTCGTCGAAGGGCTCGACGCCGCGGCCGAGGCCGCGGGCTTCAACCTGATCCTCAACACCGGTGGCCGCAGTCCCGCGCGCGAACGCGCCGCGCTGCGGAACCTGCTCTCCTTCCGGCCGGCCGGGGTGATCCTGCTGTCACCGGTGCTGCCCGCGATGGCGATCGAGGAAGCGGCCGCACAATGCCCGGTCGTCCTCGTCTCGCGGACCTCGCGCGTACGGGACGTGGACACGGTGAACGACGACGGTGAGGCAGGTTCCGCGCTGGCCGTCGAGCATCTCGTCTCCCTGGGGCACCGGCGGATCGCCCATCTGGACGGTGGCGTCGCGGCCGGTGCGGCCGCCCGGCGCCGGGGATATCAGCAGGCGATGCGGCGGCACCGCCTGCACCCGATCATCGTGCGCAGTGAACACACCGACACCGCCGGGGAAAAGGCCGTGCACGAACTCCTCGGTGACTACGCGCGCGCGGACCTGCCGACGGCTTTGGTGGCAGGAAACGACTTCAACGCCGTCGGCGCGATCTCCGCGCTGGAGGAGGCCGGCCTGCGGGTGCCGGAGGACGTTTCCGTGGTCGGTTACGACAACACCTCGCTCGCCGCGTTGCGCCATCTCTCACTGACCACAGTGGACCAGCCACGCACCGAAATGGGACGGCTGGCCGTCGAGGCCCTGCTCGAACGAGTCCGGGGCGAACGCACCGAACCGGTCCGGCATCTGCTGCATCCGTCGCTGGTGGTCCGCTCGACCACCGCCGCGCTCTAGAAAGGGCAAGAGAATGAGGTTGGGACTTGCCGGCACCGGCCGGATCGGCACTTCGCACGCCGAAACCTTGAAGGGCTTCGACGAGGTTTCGTCCGTGGTCGTCGCCGACGTCGACACCGCGCGAGCCCAGGCGGCCGCGGCCAAACTCGGTGTCGAAGCGGCGGCGGACCTCTCCGCGCTCTTCGCGTCCTCTTTGGACGGACTGGTGATCGCGGCGGCGACGGACGCCCATCCGGAACTGATCCTCCGGGCCGTGGACGCGGGCATCCCGGTGTTCTGCGAGAAACCCGTCGCCGCCGACATCCCCGGCACGCGCGCGGTGATCGACAAGATCTCCGGTTCGGCCGTCCCGGTGCAGATCGGTTTCCAGCGCCGGTTCGACGAGGGCTACGTCGCCGCCCGCGCCGCGGTGGCCTCGGGTGAGCTGGGCTGGCTGCACACCCTCCGCGCCACCACCCTGGACCCGGCGCCGCCGCCCGCGGAGTACGTCGTGCATTCCGGTGGCCTGTTCCGCGACTGCGGGGTGCACGACTTCGACGTCGTCCGGTTCGTCAGTGGCCGTGAGGTCGTCGAGGTCTACGCCGTCGGGGCGAACAAGGGCGAGCAATTCTTCGTCGACGCCGGTGATGTCGACACCGCGGCCGCGACCCTGACGCTGGACGACGGCACGCTGGCCGTCGTCTCGCTGACCCGCTACAACGGCGCCGGCTACGACGTCCGGCTGGAGGTGCTCGGCTCGGCAGGGAACGCGGTGGTGGGCTTGGACGAGCGCACGCCGCTGACCTCGGTGGAGCCCGGTGTCCAGCCCCTGCCCGGTCCGGCCTATCCCGGATTCATGGAGCGGTTCCGCCCGGCGTACGTCAGCGAACTGAAGGCGTTCCTGGAGGTCGCGGCCGGTCGCGCACCGAGCCCGTGCGGTGCCGCCGACGCACTGGAGGCCTTCTACATCGCCGAAGCCTGCGAGGTCTCCCGTCGCGAACGCCGACCGGTCCGCGTGGACGAGGTGCGCGTCTAGCGTTGGAAGTGGTGATTTATGTTTCGTTGAGGGGTAAGGCAAAGTTGCCATAGACGACACCTCATACGGCGCGTTCTTTCGCGACACGTTGGCCATGTTTCCGTGAAGGAGTCCTTCCCTGCCCTCAAGGTCAGGATTGTGGCAAGTCGCATAACCGCTGGTCGGGGCCGCTGTCATAGCGGGACAAGGCAAACGTGTCGTGGTGGAGCTGGCTGACACGAGAGGTTCGGCCCGATACTCGACTGTCCATAAGGGACAAATTTCGAGGCAAAAGTGACCGATTCAGGTAATTTACACGGTTTCACGAGGAGGTCGTGAGTGATTTGGGTCGTTCTATTGAGGGGTAAGTCAAACGTGTCGTGTCGCGGGCTGTGGTCGCTGCTGCCTACGCGTTTCCCTGGTGGT
>NZ_JBVKAE010000026.1:0-143124 GCF_055598845.1 Amycolatopsis sp. NPDC039088
GGCTCACCGGAACCCCACGCGCCACCACACGAACCAGCCCGATCCGCCACCTCGCCCTAGCCCCAGCCGCCTGACCAGAGAAAACCAACAGCATCACTCAACGTCCCAATTCCTTCATAGACGTCGGCCTGCGCCATGATCAAGAGGTCCCCGACCTGCACGATCCCGACATTGCCGGGACCCTACTCTCAAGGTAGGGAAGGAGGCCTTTACGGACTTTCCCGGCTAGAGGCTCGCGGTGAGAGATGGGCTGGATGGGCTGTCAGACACCGGTGTTGTTCCACGACGCGGGGTCGCTGCCCGGCACGTGCGTCGCTTCTGTCCACTGTGGATTCGCTCCGGGCAGCACGCCGGGCATCCTGACCCTGGTCAGCCGTCCGAGCTGGCTGTCGACGTCCTCCAGCCACTCGGTCCCGTCGAAGCCCGAGGGACCGGGTTCCTTACGCCCCAACGAGTCCAGCCACTGCGCGGTGCCAGCCAGCGAGGTACGAACGTGCCAGCTGCCGCCCTCGGTCATCGCCCGGCGCAAGGCGGTCATGATCGCCGCCGCGGTGAGCCAGCCGGTGGCGTGGTCGAGCGCCTGCACCGGAAGCGGTCCCGGACCGTCGAGCCCGGCGGCCTTCCCGCCTTCGTCGGCGATCCCCGACGCCATCTGCACCAGGCTGTCGAACCCGCGCCTGCGCGCCCACGGCCCTTCCCAGCCGTAGGCCGACAGGTCCGCGACCACGATCCCCGGATGGAGTTCGGCGAGTGCCTCCGGCGAGAAACCCTTGGCCACCAGCGATCCCGGCCGGAAACCCTGCAGGACGACGTCGGCGCGGGCGACCAGCTTCCGCAGCCGCGCCCGGCCGGCCTCGGACTCCAGGTCGACGTACGCCGACCGCTTGCCCATCCCGGTGTCGACCGCCAGCGGCGGCACGGTCGGCAGGTTCGCCGAACCGACGTGCAGCACGGTCGCGCCGTGCGCGGCGAGTACCCGGCCCGCGACCGGTCCGGCGATGACATGCGTCAGTTCCAGGACCCGTACGCCGCCCATCGGCCGGTCGGACTCGAAGAGCCGCCGGGGTTCCGACGGGCCGAGCGGCCGGATCTCGGCGACCGGCAGCGCGGACGAGGCCTGCCCTTGCTTGTGCGCCAGCCACTCCTCGCGGGAGCGCAGCACGGCCGCGGCGCCACCGGCGCCGATCACCGCGGACTCGACCTCGTACTTCGACTTGGCCGCGACGACCTTCTCGAACGCCGCGCGGGTCGCGGGCACGCCGAGGCCCCAGCACACGGCGGAGACGTGACGCGGGTAGTTGCAGTGCAGCCGCACCCAGCCGTCGTTCGCCCGGTAGTCGCCGGACAGCGGCGCGCTGAACGGCACCGGCTCCCCGTCGACCCGGATGTACTGCTCGCTGTGGAACGACGCCGCGGCGTGCCGGGTGTCGACCGAGACCTTGCCCGGCTCGATTCCCCGCACCCGCAACAGTTCCCCGGCCGCCAGCGTCGCCGCGGCGATACTCGACGTCGCCGCCTCCTCGACCCGGAAGATCCCGGGCAGGACGGACCCGGGGCCGGTGACCTCGACGGCGTCTTCGGCCAGGGTGTCGCCGGTGAGCGTGGTCCAGACGCGGGCGTCCACTGGGGCGTTCACTACGGCAGCAGGGCGATCAGTTCGGCGGGGGCCACCTTGGTCCCGGTGTAGAACGGGATCTCCTCGCGCACGTGGAGGCGGGCCTCGGTGCCGCGCAGGTGGCGCATCAGGTCGACGATGCGGTGCAGTTCGTCGGCCTCGAAGGCCAGGATCCACTCGTAGTCGCCCAGTGCGAACGACGCGACCGTGTTGGCGCGGACGTCCGGGTAATCGCGGGCCTCCTTGCCGTGGTCGGCGAGCATCTTGCGGCGCTCGTCGTCGGGCAGCAGGTACCACTCGTAGGACCGCACGAACGGGTAGACGCAGATGAACTTGCGGGCCTCTTCACCGGCGAGGAACGCCGGGATGTGGCTCTTGTTGAACTCCGCCGGGCGGTGCAGCGCGACCTGGCTCCACACCGGAACCGAGGCGCGGCCGAGCGGCGTGTGCCGGAAACCGCTGTAGGCCGCCTGGACCTGCTCGATCTCCTCGGCATGCCACCAGATCATGTAGTCGGCGTCGGCCCGCAGCCCCGAAAGGTCGTAAACCCCGCGGACGACGACGCCCTTGGCCTCCAGCGCGTCGAGGTACTCGGTGGTCTCCGCGGTCGCCTGCGCGCGGTCGTCGCCGAGCTTGCCCTGCTCGGCCCGGAAGACCGACCAGGCGGTGTAGCGGATGGTGTCATTGAGCTCGTTGTAGTTCAGCCGCGCCATACCGCCATCTTGGCACTGCCGGTGCTCAGGAGCCCTCGTGGGTCGGTGTGATCCCGGCGATGCGCCGGGCGGCCGCGTCGGCGGTGGCGATACACGCCGGGAGCCCGACGCCGTGCAACGTCGCGCCCGCCACGGCGAGCCCCGGCACGGCCGCGACGGCACGTTCGATCCGCTCGACGCGGACGAGGTGCCCGGTGCCGTACTGCGGGAGCCCGCCGCCCCAGCGGGTCACCAGGGTGTCGATCGGCTCGGCCGTGACACCGGTCAGCCGGGCCAGGTCGTCGCGGACCACGCGGACGAGTTCGTCGTCGTCGGCGTGCAGCGCCCCCGGTTCGCCGAAGCGACCGACCGAGCCACGCACCAGCACCGGGCCTTCGCCGTACTGCGCCCACTTGCGGGAGGAGAAGGTGAACGCCTTGGCGGCGAAGGGTTTCCCGGCAGCGTCCCGCTCCCCGGCGCCGATCAGCACCCCGGACGACTCCGGCAGCACGGTCCCCGGCGGGAGCGCGAGCGCGACCACCGCCATCGAGGCGAGTTCGACCTTCGCGAACACCGACGAGGCCACTCCTGCGACACCGTCGAGCAGCCGCCGCGCCGAAGGAGCCGGGACGGCGAGAAGGACGGAGTCGGCTTCGAGGTCGTCGACCTGCCAGCCGGTGGCGGTGCGCTCAAGCGCCGTCACGGTGGTCCCGGTCCGGATCTCGGCGCGGGACAGCTCCGCGAGCCGGGCGATCAGCGTCCCGAGGCCGCCCAGCAAAGTGCCGAAGACCGGCGCCGTACTCGGCGAGGCGGGCATGAGCGACGCGGCGCCTTCGGTGAGCGAGCGTGCGCCGCGATCGATCGCGGACGCGAGACCGGGCATCGTGGCACGCAGCCCCAGCCCGTCCGCTCCCCCGGCGTAGACGCCGCCCAGCAGCGGGTCGACGAGCCGGTCGACCAGTTCGTCGCCGAACCGTTCGCGCAGCAGCGGGCCGAGCGGTACGTCCCCGTCGGGCAGTTCCATCGGCGGCAGCGACGATTCGGCCTCGACCAGGGCGCGGCCCTTCTCCGACAGCACCCCGGCGACGGCGTCGGCCGAGGCGGGAACGCCCATGACCGTGCCCGGCGGCAGGCCGAGCACGGAACCACCGGCGTGGATCTTGGCCCTGGCCTTGGTGGGGTGGACCAGGCTTTCGCTCAGCCCGACCTCGCGGACCAGGGCCAGCGCCTCGGGACGGCGGGTGAGGAAAGCCTCCGCGCCGACGTCGTAGCGTGCCCCGGCGAGCTCGACCGTGCGGAGTTTCCCGCCGAGGGACCCCGTCGCTTCGAAGACGACGATCCTGGCGTCTTCGCCGAGCAGCGTCCGCAGGCGGTAGGCCGCGGTCAGTCCCGAGATACCGCCACCGACGACGGCAATGGTCTTCACGCCCTTCACGGCTGAAGCTCGTGCACCAGCCCGACCACGCGCGTCAATACGTCGGGGTCGACACCGGGCAGCACGCCGTGGCCGAGGTTGAAGATGTGGCCGTCGGCCGCGCGGCCCTCGGCATGCACGCGCCGGACCTCCGCTTCGAGCACCGGCCAGGAGGCGTGCAGCAGCGCCGGGTCGAGGTTGCCCTGCACGATCCCGCCACCGAGCCGCCGGACCGCTTCGTCGAGCGGGATGCGCCAGTCGACGCCGACCACGTCGGCACCCGCGTCGCGCATGGCCACCAGCAGCTCGCCGGTGCCGACGCCGAAGTGGATCCGCGGCACGCCGTACGCGGCGACCGCGGACAGCACCTTCGCCGAATGCGGCAGGACGAACTCGCGGTAGTCCCGCTCCGAGAGCGCGCCCGCCCACGAGTCGAACAGCTGGATCGCGTCGGCCCCGGCGTCCAGCTGCGCGCCGAGGAAGGTGATCGCCATGTCCGCCAGGCGCCCGGCCAGCTCGTGCCACAGCTCCGGCTCGGAGTGCATGAGCGCCTTGGTGTGCTCGTGGTTGCGGCTCGGCCCGCCCTCGATGAGATAGGAGGCCAGGGTGAACGGCGCGCCCGCGAAACCGATCAGCGGCGTCTCGCCGAGCGACCCGACCAGCAGCCCGACGCCCTCGGCGACCCGCTGCACCTGCTCCGGGTCGAGGACCGGCAGCGCGCGCACGCCCGCGGCGTCGCGGATCGGCGAGGCCACGACCGGGCCGGTACCGGCGACGATGTCGATGTCGAGCCCCGCCGCCTTGAGCGGGACGACGATGTCACTGAAGAGGATGGCCGCGTCGACGCCGTGACGGCGGATCGGCTGGAGGGTGATCTCCGCGAGCATCTCGGGGTCGAAGCAGGCTTCGAACATCGAGGTGCCTTCGCGCAGTGCCCGGTACTCGGGCAGCGACCGGCCGGCCTGGCGCATGAACCACACGGGGGTATGCGCCGGGCGTTCGCCGCGCGCGGCGGCGAGGAACGGCGCTCCAGGCAGGGCGCGACGGGCCGCCGGGACGGTCTGCGCGGGAGAAGCAGCTGAAGGAGACATCACGGTTCATGGTGCCATGGGCGCTCAGCGGCCTTACTCTCGGCGCGTCTGCGCCCCGAACCGGACTATCGCGTCCTACAGTCGGTTGGTGACCGCGATGACGTCAGTACCCGATCTCTTCCGTGAAGCCGTCGCGGCGTTGCAATCGGTCCGGCCCCGTCCCGAAGTGCAGCTGGAGACGATGCGTCCGCCGCAGCGCCTCGCGCCGTGGTCGTACGCGGTGAGCTGCGAGGTGGAGGGACCCGCGGACGTACTGGCGTCGGGACGGCTGGTGCTGCTGCACGATCCGGATGGCCAGGAAGGCTGGGACGGCGTCCTGCGGCTGGTCATGTACGTCCGCGCGGAACTCGACCGGGAACTGGCGACCGATCCCTTCCTGCCCGCCGTGGGCTGGTCGTGGCTGACCGACGCGCTGGAAAGCTCCGGCGCGGAGTGGACGGCGCTGGGTGGCACGGTCACCGAGACGTCGTCGGCCCGCTTCGGCGACATCTCCGGTCCCGCGCGCACCGACGATCTGGAGCTGCGGGCGTCCTGGACGCCGACCGACGCCGCCCTGCGGCCGCACGGACAGGCCTTCTGTCAGGTGATGGCGAGCGTCGTCGGACTGCCTCCGGTCGGCGTGACCCTCTTCGGACAACGCCAGTCCTCCTGAGCCCGGCCGCCTCCTGAGCCTCGCCGCGCGTCCCGACACGCCGGAATCCCACTAATCGAGACATAGCATTCGGGTTATTTTGCGATTCCCGGTCGGCTAGCGCTGCTAGGAAAGCTAGCGATACTAAAGGTCCCTTGCTCCCCCGCGCGAACCGCGGCTGGAAGTACGTGAAGGACCCCTTCACTGCGCCTAGCGCAAGCAAGGGGACCTTCATGCACTCGCGAGCCCCCGCGAAGCGCCCGTAGACGCCTTCGCCTACGCCGTACGCGAGACCCTGAGAGCGTCCGTACGCCGTCGAGACCGCCCATAGGGCCATCTGGACTAGACCAGCCCCGACCAGCGGAGAGCCTGCCGTCCAGAGGTCTGGACCACCCCGTTCGTGCTACGCACAGTGTCACTGACCGCAACAAGATCAAGTCTGCCGGAACCGGCTCTCGTGACACCCCGAGTTGCTTCCGGAGCGTTACGGTCACGGTCACCGAGCGAAGTGATCATGACGCTCCGCGAAGTTGATCAAGCCCCATGCCGGAGGGACATTCCGCCCTCCGCCGCACCGCCGTCCGGCGGTACCGGGAAGAGGCACCGGCAGGTGCACGACCCATCTGCACAGTCGGTTGAGCCCCGGTAACTGAAGTCCATCGCGTTCATTTGGCGATGTGTTAGCCACCGGCTGTGTACTAGCCCGATCGTGTTACTACGAACTCCCTGAGTGACTGCCGGTTTGAGATAGATACCCGTTCGATCCCCCCGCGACGGCCTCAGGGCGGCTACAGTGCCATCGACGACACCACTTTCGGTCTAAAGCTGGCGCGGCTGAACGGCCGAAAGTCCCGGTGCCGGTCGGGGGGCACGACCGACTCCAGGGAGGTAGTGACGTGGCTACCGTCGGCATTTCTCAGGCCGTCCGATCCACGCCAGCCGGTTCATTGCCGGCGAGCATGGTTCCGCACCCGCGGGAAGAGCTTTTTTCCGTGTTGGTGGTCGATGACCACCCGCTGTTGAGGGAGGCAATCTCAGCAAGACTCGCACAGATGGGTGCGGGCACCGTCCACGAGGCCGCCACGGTGGCCGAGGCGAGGGCGCGAGCACAGGCCACTGGGCCTTGTGATCTGGCGATCCTCGATCTCGGACTGCCGGATGGCAGTGGCATCGAGCTGGTTACGGAACTCCGTAGCCAAGGCTGGCCTCGAGTAGTGGTGCTCGCTTCATCAGACGACCCGTACGCGGTCAGGTCGGCGTTCCAGGCCGGCGCCCAGGCATACCTGCTCAAGTCGGCATCGCCGGTCGTAGTGACCGACGGCGTCCGCAGGGTGCTCGAGGGCGGCGTCTACGCGGACCCGAGCGTCGCACCGGTCCTGGCCACCGGCACCCGAGTCGCCGGCACCGACAACACCCCGCGCGAGCTTTCGGCGCGCGAGGTCGAGGTGCTGCAGCTCGTCGCCGACGGCCAGTCCAACAAGGAGATCGGCGAGGAACTCAGCCTCTCCGCTCTCACCGTGAAGTCTCACCTCTCCCGCATCGGGCGCAAGCTCGGCACGGGTGACCGGGCTCAGATGGTGGCGCTGGCCATGCGTGCCGGCGTGATCCGCTGACAAAGGCGAACTGCCCTGCGGGGCGGGCGGACCAGGCGCGGTCCGCTCGTCCCGTAGGGTCTTCACCTATGGAAGGCGACCGACCAGGAGCACCAGAGGCGGACTCGACGACCGGCACCGAAGACTCCGGTGCACCGGTTCTGCTACGCGAGCCCTCCGAGGGCACTCCACCGGTGATCGCCGACGCGACCGCCCTCGCCGAAGCCTGCGCGAAGATCGCGGGCGGCAGCGGGGCCATCGCGGTGGACACCGAACGCGCGTCCGGCTACCGGTACTGGCCCAAGGCCTATCTGGTGCAGCTGCGCCGCGAAGGTGCCGGCTCCTTCCTCATCGACCCCATTCCCCTCGAAGGGCAGCTCGCACCCCTCGCGGAAGTGCTCAACGACGCCGAATGGGTGCTGCACGCGGCCTCACAGGACCTGCCGTGCCTGGCCGAACTCGACCTGCGTCCGAAGAGCCTGTTCGACACCGAACTCGCCGGACGTCTCGCCGGGTACGAACGGGTCGCCCTCGGCACCCTCGTCGAACTCCTCCTCGGCTACCAGCTGGAGAAGGGGCACAGCGCCGCCGACTGGTCGAAGCGCCCGCTCCCGGTCGATTGGCTCAACTACGCCGCCCTCGACGTCGAGCTGCTCATCGAACTGCGCGAGAAACTCGAAGCCGACCTGGCCGCCCAGGGCAAGCTCGAATGGGCCCAGCAGGAGTTCGAG
Source organism: Amycolatopsis sp. NPDC039088 (assembly GCF_055598845.1). Classification (NCBI taxonomy): domain Bacteria; kingdom Bacillati; phylum Actinomycetota; class Actinomycetes; order Pseudonocardiales; family Pseudonocardiaceae; genus Amycolatopsis; species Amycolatopsis sp. NPDC039088. The sequence continues at coordinate 7,767 of NZ_JBVKAE010000026.1, forward strand.
GCCGTCCGCACCGCGCCGCCGCCCGCACCTCGGGCCGAGCCGTGGCGCCGGACATCGGGCGTGCACAAGATCCGCAGTGCCCGTGGCCTCGCCGCGGTGCGCGAGCTGTGGCAGGCACGGGACGAACTCGCCCGCAAACGCGATCGGGCGCCGAGCCGGATCCTGCCCGACAGCGCGATCATCAACGCCGTCACCGCGGATCCGAAGACCGTCGACCAGCTGCAGGCGCTCCCGGTGTTCAGCGGCCGGGTCCAGCGCAAGTACACCGCGAGCTGGCTGCGGCACCTCCAGAACGCCCGCTCGCTCCCGGCCGACGAGCTGCCGACCCCTGCCCAGCAGACCGACGGCCCGCCGCCGGTGAACCGCTGGTCCGACAAGGATCCCGACGCCGCCGCCCGGCTTTCGGCCGCTCGCGCCGCACTGGCCGCAATCGCCGAAGAGCGCAAGCTGCCGGTGGAGAACCTGCTGCTGCCGGAACTCGTGCGCCGCACCTGCTGGCGTCCGCCCGCCGATCTGAGCGAGGAGTCGGTCGCCAAGGTCCTCGGCGACGGCGGCGCCCGGCCGTGGCAGATCGAGCTGACCGCGGCGGCGCTGAGCAAGGCACTGCACTCGACCGCCGCCGCCTGACGGAGCCCGATCGGACCCACGCCTCACCGCGGCCTTCTTCGTCAGCTCTCCAGCAGGGCCCGGGCGGAAGTGCGCAGACCGGCGTCCGGTTCCCCGAGACCGGCGAGCCTCAGGACGCTGTCCGCGCCTTCGACGGCGTGCGCCTCGACGTCCAGGTCCGGGCGGTCGCGCCGGACGATCGCGATGCTCTCCACGAGGCCGAACACGAGGTCGGTCCGGATGCCCGCGAGGTCGCCGGGGACCCCGGCCGCCTCGACGAGGGCACCGTAGACGCGTTTGAGTTCCGCCCGTTCGGCCCGGAACCGCGCCAGCCTCGGCGAGGAGATCTCCGGTAGCAGGTACAGCGCGCCGAGGTTGTGCCGCGCGCTGCCGAGCAGGTGGATGTCGGCGTAGGCGAGCGCCCACAGCCGGACGCCGACCGGCGCGTGCACGGCCGAGAGCTCGCCCGCGACGTCGAGCGACGGCCGGACGGTGTCCTCCAGCAGTGCCGCCAGAATGTCCTCTTTGGACGGGAAGTGGTAGTAGAGCGACGCCTGGCGCAGGCCGGCGCGTTCGGCGATGGCCCGCGTGGTCGTCGCCGCGTATCCGGCGCCGGTGAACAGCTCCCCCGCCGCGTCCAAAACCGCGAGGCGCGCCTCCCGCTTGCTCGCCGCCGCGCCGCTGGCCCTCGGCCTGCCCACCCCGGTCGTTTTCGTCATCTATCCGATCCTGCCATTTCTTCGCGGCGATCTTTGTTACGTCCGGCGGTCGGCTCAGGTTACCGAATCCGGTATCTGTTAACACCGCACTTACCAGGCGGAGATGAGAAGGACCCCGCATGCCCTTAATTTCGGTCAGCCGATCGAAATTCGGCCCTTCAGACAGGAGCCCTCGCAATGCCCTCCGAAGACCTTTCCGCCTTCGGGTATCGCCAAGAACTTCGCCGGACGCTCGGCGGTTTCTCGGCCTTCGCCGCCGGTTTCTCCTTCGTTTCGATCCTGACCACGGTGTTCCAGCTGTTCGCCTTCGGCTATTCCTTCGGGGACACGCTGTTCTTCTGGACGTGGCCGCTGGTGCTCGCCGGGCAAATGCTCGTCGCGCTCAACTTCGCCGAACTCGCCGCCCGTTTCCCGCTGGCCGGATCCGTTTACCAGTGGGCGAAACACCTGTCGCCGGGATTCGCGGGCTGGCTCGCGGGCTGGATGATGCTGGTGGGCTGCGTCGTCGCGCTCGCCGCGGCCGCGATCGCGCTGCAGGTGGTGCTCCCCTCGGTCTGGAGCGGCTTCCAGCTCGTCGGCGGTGACCCGGCGGTCACGTCGCCGACCGGGGCCACCAACGCGGTCCTGCTCGGCGCCCTGCTGATCGTCTTCACCACGGCGGTCAACGCAGCCGGCGTGCGGCTCATGGCACGGATCAACGACGTCGGGGTCGCGGCCGAACTCGTCGGCGTCCTGGTGCTGATCGCCGGTCTCGCGTTGTTCGCCGTCCGCGGTCCGCAGGTCGTGCTCCAGCCCGCCGTCGAAAACCCGGGCGTAAGCGGAGTACTCGCTTCCGCCCTCATGGCCGCATACGTTCTCTACGGTTTCGACACCGCCGCCTCGGTCGCCGAGGAGACCAAGGACGCCCGCCGCACCGCGCCGCGCGCCGTGCTCCGCGCGCTCCTGATCTCCGGGCTCGGCGGGCTCGCGGTCGTCCTCACCGCGCTGATGGCGGCACCGAGCCTGACCGACGGACAGCTGGCCGGGAAGGGCCTGCCGTACGTGATCACGGCCGTCTTCGGCGACACCCTCGGCCGGATCTTCCTCGCCGACGTCGCGATCGCGGTCGTCGTCTGCACCCTGACCATCCAGACCGGCACCGTCCGGCTGATCTACGCGATGGCCCGCGACGGCGCGCTTCCCGGCGCCAAACGGCTTTCCGCGGTCAACTCCCGCACCGGCACACCGATCGCGCCCGCCATCCTGTCCGGGGCGCTCGCCATCGCGCTCCTGGCGCTGAATCTCGGGAACCCGACCATCTTCAGCACCATCACCGGTACCTCGGTGGTCGTGGTCTACCTCGCCTACCTTCTGGTGACCGGACCGCTGCTCCTGCGGCGCCGCCAGGGCCGGTTCACCGCCGAACCAGGCCATTTCTCCCTGGGACGATGGGCTATTCCGGTCAACGTCGCGGCAGTAGGGTACGGCGCGATGATGATCGTCAACATCGCCTGGCCACGAGCCGCGATCTACGACCTGGCGGGCACCGGCTCCGTCTGGGTCCTGTTGTTCCCGATCGAGTTCGTCGGCGCCGCGCTGCTCACCGGCTACCTCTGCTGGCGCCGCCGCTCCGCGCTCACCACGGTTCCCGTCCCCACGATCTGAAGGAAGGTTCCATGAGCACGACATCGACCACGTACGGCGCTCGCGACCACGCCCGCGCCCAGGCGGGAACGGTCGCCGAGACAATGCCGTCGATCCCGGCGTCCACCTGGCCGGACCCGCCGCCGGGGATCGACCCGGCGAAGCTGGTCTGGGCCGAGACCGTCGCCGGTGGCGGCTACACGCACAAGGTGCTCGCCCGCGGCACCGAGCTACGGTTGACCGACGTCGAGGGAGACGCCTGCGCGCATCTGCTGCTGTTCAACGCCGACCAGCCGTGGGAGCGGCTGAACGTCGCGGACACGGTCAAGGTCCAGTGGAACGCCTACCTCGGCGAGGCGATGGCACTGCTGTCCGATCAGGCCCGCGTGCTGGCGACGGTCGTCGCCGACGAGAGCGGCAAGCACGACGCCCTGTGCGGAACCTCCACTGTGGACGGAAACGCCGAGCGGTACGGCGACGGCAGCCCGCAGGGTGGTTCGCCGTCGGGGAACGCGCTGTTCACGCTCGCGGCGGCGAAACACGGGCTCACGCCGCGCGATCTGCCGCCTAGTCTTTCCTTCTTCCAGGGCGTCCGCGTGGAAGCCGACGGCGGGCTGACGTTCACCGGCTCGGCCGGACCGGGCAAATCCGTGGTCCTGCGCACCGAACTCCCGGTCGTCGTCCTGATCGCCAATGTGGCGCATCCGCTCGACCCGCGCCCGGACTACCCGGTCACCCCGCTGCGTGTCCTCGCGCAGCGCAGCGCTCCATCCACACCGGACAGTCCTGAGTGGACAGCGTCGCCGGAAGCCCAGCGCGCCTTCGAGAACACCGCCGACTACCTCACCGCCAGGGGGATCGCATGACCACGACGATCGTCTCCGACACCGAGGTCGCCGCGCGGGCACCGTACTCCACCGTGCTCCGGCGCGGCGAGACCTTGACCATCATCGACCTCGGCGGCAACCAGGCCGTCGACTTCCTCTGCTACGACGCCGCAGACACGGCCAAGAGGTACAGCGCGGCCGCCACGATCGCCGCGCAGCGCAACATCTTCCTCACCACCGGCAGCGTGCTGCGCACCGGCGAGGGCGCGCCGCTGCTGACCGTCGTCGAGGACACCTGCGGGCGGCACGACACCATCGGCGGCGCCTGCAGCAAGGAGTCGAACAGCCTCCGGTACGGCCAGCACACGCGCCACCAGCACGCCTGTGTGGAGAACTTCCTCACCGAGGGCGCGAAATGGGGCCTCGGCAAACGGGACCTGGTCAGCAACGTCAACTGGTACATGAACGTCCCGGTCGAACAGGACGGCACGCTCGGCATCGTCGACGGCATCTCCGCGCCCGGTCTCGAAGTCAAGCTCCGCGCCGAAACCGACGTCCTGGTCCTGGTGTCGAACTGTCCGCAGATCAACAACCCCTGCAACGGTTTCGACCCGACGCCGGTCAGGATGATCGTCACCGGCGGTGGCGAGTGAAGCTGCTCGTCGCCAACCGGGGGGAGATCGCGGTCCGGATCCTGCGGACCGCCAAGGAGATGGGCATTCCGACGGTGGCGGTCTACTCCGACGCGGACCGCACCGCCGCACACGTGAGGCTCGCCGACGAGGCCGTCCGGCTGGGTCCGGCGCCCGCCAGGGAGAGCTACCTCCTCGGCGACGCCATCATCGAGGCCGCGCTGAAGACCGGAGCGGACACGATCCACCCCGGCTACGGTTTCCTGTCCGAGGACGCCGCTTTCGCCAGGGCGGCGGAAGCGGCCGGGATCAGGTTCGCCGGACCCACCGCCGAACAGCTGGAGGTGTTCGGCAGCAAGCACACCGCCCGTGACAAGGCCGTCGGCGCCGGTGTCCCGCTGCTGCCGGGTACCGGGCTGCTGGACACGCTCGCCGACGCCGAAGCCGCGGCCGCCGAGATCGGCTACCCGGTGATGCTCAAGGCCACCGGCGGGGGCGGCGGGATCGGCATGCGCGCCTGCGCTTCGGCCGGAGAGCTGCGGGACGCCTGGGACGCCGTGCAGAGCATCGCGGCGAAGAGCTTCTCGACCTCGGGCGTCTTCCTCGAACGGCTGGTGACCCGCGCCCGGCACGTCGAGGTGCAGGTGTTCGGCGACGGTACGGGTGAGGTGCTGGCGCTGGGCACGCGGGACTGCACCCTGCAGCGGCGCAACCAGAAGGTGCTCGAAGAATGCCCCGCCCCGGGACTTTCCGAAGGGGTGCGGGAGAAATTGGTCTCGGCGGCCGTCGATCTCTGCGCGTCGGTGCGCTACCGGTCGGCGGGCACGGTCGAATTCATCTATGACCCGGACCGGGAAGAGGCCGCCTTCCTCGAAGTGAACACGCGGCTCCAGGTGGAGCATCCGGTCACCGAGGCGGTCTACGGGATCGACCTCGTCGAGTGGATGCTCCGGCTCGCCGACGGTGACACCGGGATGTTCGCCACCGCGCCGGAACCACGCGGGCACGCGGTCGAAGCCCGGGTCTACGCCGAGGACCCGGCGGCCGGACACCGGCCGAGCGCCGGTCTGCTGACCCGCGCCGACTTCCCCGACGGGGTCCGCGTCGACACCTGGGTCGAGGCCGGGACGACGGTGACCACGCACTACGACCCCTTGCTGGCCAAGGTGATCACCGTCGGCGCGGACCGGGCCGGGGCGCTGGCCGCGCTGGGGGCCGCGCTCGCGGAAAGCCGGGTGGACGGCGTCCGCACGAACCTCGGGCAGCTGCGCGCGGTCGCCGCCGACCATCGGCTGCGTGAGGTCACGCACGACACCGCGACGCTGGACGCGATCACCGATCCCGAACCGCGGATCGAGGTGGTGCGGGGCGGCACGATGACCACCGTGCAGGAATGGCCGGGACGGCTGGGGTTCTGGCACGTGGGTGTGCCGCCGAGCGGACCGATGGACGACCTCTCGCTGCGACTGGGCAATCGCGCGCTGGGCAATCCCGAAGGCGCACCGGGTCTCGAGTGCACTGTGGACGGTGTGTCACTGCGGTTCACCGACGCCGCAATCGTTTGCGTCACGGGTTCCCCGTCACCGGTCACCGTGAACGAGGAGGCCGTTCCGCAGTGGACTCCGGTCGAGGTGCCCGCGGGCGGTGTCCTCGACGTCGGCACCGGCACCGCCGGGCTCCGCGCGTACGTCCTCGTTCGCGGCGGGATCGACGTGCCGGGCTTCCTGGGCAGCGCGGCGACGTTCACCCTGGGCGGTTTCGGCGGGCACGCCGGGCGCGCGCTCGCGACCGGCGACGTCCTCTCCCTCGGCCCGGAACCGGAGAACGCCGTAACGGGACCGGTTCCCGAGTCCGAACGTCCGGTGTTCGCGACGCACTGGGAGATCGGCGCGTCCGAGGGACCGCACGCGGCTCCGGAGTTCTTCACCGCGGACGACGTCGAAACGTTCTACGCCACCGACTGGGAAGTGCACTTCAACTCCGCGCGCACCGGTGTCCGGCTCGTCGGGCCGCGTCCGCGCTGGGCCAGGGAGGACGGTGGCGAGGCCGGGCTGCATCCGTCGAACATCCACGACACGCCGTACGCGATCGGCGCCGTCGACTACACCGGCGACCTGCCGATCCTGCTGGGCCCGGACGGGCCGAGCCTCGGCGGTTTCGTCTGCCCGGCGACGGTGGTGACCGGGCAGCGCTGGAAACTCGGCCAGCTGCGGCCGGGCGACACCGTGCGGTTCGTGCCGATCACCATCGAGCACGCGGGCGCGTTGCGGACGGACCCCGCCACCGCGGTCAAGGCGAGCCGGAAGCCGATCGACGACGGCGGGATCTTCGGCCGTCTGTCCACATCGGACGAGAACCCCGAGGTCACCTACCGGCGCAGCGGCGACGACAACCTGCTGATCGAGTACGGCCCGATGAAGCTCGATCTGGCCTTGCGGATGCGGGTCCACGCCCTGGCCGACAGGCTGGCCAAGGAGGGGCTCGACGGCGTCGTCGACCTGACGCCCGGTATCCGGTCGCTGCAGGTGCACGTCGATCCGGACGAGCTGCCGGTCTCGAAGCTGCTCGGCATCGTCCAGGAGGTGGAGCACGATCTGCCGCGCACCGCCGACCTGGTGGTGCCGAGCCGGACGGTGCGACTGCCGTTGTCCTGGGACGACCCGGCGACCCGCGAGGCGATCGAGCGGTACATGGCAGGCGTGCGCGACGACGCGCCGTGGTGCCCGTGGAACATCGAGTTCATCCGGCGGGTCAACGGTCTGTCCAGTGTGGACGACGTCTACCGGACGGTGTTCGACGCCGAATACCTGGTGCTGGGTCTCGGCGACGTCTATCTCGGCGCCCCGGTGGCGACTCCCCTGGATCCACGGCACCGGCTGGTCACCACGAAGTACAACCCCGCGCGCACGTGGACCGCGGAGAACTCGGTCGGCATCGGCGGTTCGTACCTGTGCATCTACGGGATGGAAGGTCCCGGCGGGTATCAGTTCGTCGGGCGGACCGTGCAGGTGTGGAGCGGCTGGCGGCAGCGCGGGTCGTTCGAGCCGGGGTCGCCGTGGCTGCTGCGGTTCTTCGACCGGATCTCGTGGTACCCCGTTTCCGCCGAGGAACTGCTGGACCTGCGGGCGCAAAGCTCGGCGGGGGAACTGGAACTCGACATCCGCGACGGCGAGTTCGCGCTGGCCGACCACGAACGGTTCCTCGCCGACAACGCCACCGACATCGCCTCGTTCCGGGCGAAGCAGAGCGCCGCGTTCGAGGCGGAACGCCGGGCCTGGGCGGCCGCGGGCGAATTCGACCCTCGTCCCGAGCCCGTAGGCGCGAAGGTCCCGAGTGCGAAGGTCGAAGTCCCTCCCGGCGGTCACGTCGTCGAAGCGCCGTTCGCCGCGACGGTGTGGCGGGTGGACGTCGAGCCGGGCAAGCGGGTGGACGCGGCGGAGACGCTGGTGATCCTCGAAGCGATGAAGACCGAGGCGCGGATCCCCGCGCCCGCCGCTGGGGAGGTCGTCGAAGTACTCGTCTCCCCCGGCGACCAAGTTGCCCCCGGCACTCCGCTGGTGGTTCTGGGAAGGAGCGCGGGATGAGTGTGCTGGAGCGGGTTCGTGCCGCGTATCACCGGATCGCCCGGGTCGACCGGCCCGAGATCTGGATCGACCTGCGTCCCGAGGACGACGTGCTCGCCGACGCCGAGAAGCTGGAAGCCCGTCGCGCGGCCGGGGAGCCCTTGCCGTTGTACGGGAAACTCGCCGCCGTCAAGGGGAACATCGACGTCGCCGGGCTGCCGACGACGGCGGGATGTCCCGAATACGCCTACCGTCCGGACGAGGACGCGCCCGTGGTGGCGCGGCTGCGCGCGGCCGGGGCGCTGATCCTCGGCACGACCAACCTCGACCAGTTCGCGACCGGCCTGGTCGGCACGCGCAGTCCGCACGGCGCGGTCCGGAACGCGATCGACCCGGCCTACGTTTCGGGCGGGTCGAGTTCGGGCTCGGCGGTCGCGGTGGCGCTCGGGATCGCGGATCTCGCGCTGGGCACCGACACCGCCGGATCCGGCCGGGTTCCGGCGGCGCTCAACGGAATCGTCGGCCTGAAGCCGACGCGGGGCCTCTTGCCGACGACCGGTGTCGTGCCCGCGTGCGCGAGCATCGACTGCGTGACGGTGTTCGCGCGGACGGTCGACGAGGCGACGGCGGCGTTCGCTTGCCTGAGCGAGCCTCGGGATCTTCCCGCGGTCAACCGTCCCGTCCGGATCGGCGTGCCGGAGGCGTTGGGTCCGCTGCAGGATGGCTGGGCGGAGGCGTTCTCCGCAGCGGCCGAGTCGTTCCGTGCGGCCGGGGCCGAACTGGTCCCTGTCGACATATCGGCGTTCCTGGCCGCGGCGAGCCTGCTGTACGAGGGCGCCTTCGTGGCCGAGCGGTACTCGGCGGTCGGTGAGTTCATCGACGCGCACCGGGACGTGGTCGATCCTTCGGTACGGCAGATCATCGGCGCGGCCAAGGACATCCCGGCGCATCGGCTGTGCACCGACCTGGCGACGCTCGACGACCTCAAGCGGGAGACGGTGGCCGTTCTGTCTACTGTGGACTGCCTGCTGACGCCGACGACGACCGGGCATCCGACGATCGCCGAAGTCGAGGCCGACCCGCTCGGCGTGAACGCGCGGCTGGGCCGGTTCACGAACTCGACCAACCTGCTGGGTCTGTCGTCGCTGGCGGTACCCGCCGGAACCGTCGCCGGCCTGCCGTTCGGGGTGATGCTGGTCGGCCCCGCCTACGCCGACCGGATCCTCGCCGACGTCACCCGGCTGGTGCCGCGCCGGACGCGGATCGCCGTCGTCGGTGCCCATCTGCGCGGGCAGCCGCTGAACCACGAACTGACCTCGCGGGGCGGCCGGTTCGTCGCGGCGGGGCCGACGGCGGCCGAGTACCGGCTCTACGCGCTGGACACCGTGCCGCCCAAACCCGGCCTCGTCCGGGTCGCCTCGGGTGGCGAACCGATCGAGGCCGAGGTGTGGGACCTGCCGCTGGCCGGATTCGGCGAGTTCGTGGCGGGTGTCCCCGCGCCGCTGGCGATCGGGAAGGTGCGGCTGGCCGACGGGAGCGAGGTGTCCGGGTTCGTCTGTGAGCCTTCAGCGATCGAGGGTGCCGAGGACATCACACGGTTCGGCGGCTGGCTCGGTCACCTGGCGCGGTGATTCCCTGGTGCGGCGCGGGCCCGGCTCGCGCCGCACCAGGGAACAAGCCACCGCGCCGAGCGCGACCACCGCGATCGGCAACGCCAGTGTCGGGCGCAGCGCGTCGGTGAACGTCGCGTGGTGGGCGAGCCGGTTCTGCAGCAGCGCACCGACAGCGGCGCTGCCGAGCACGGTGCCGACCTGGCGGATCGTGTTCAGCACGCCGGACGCGGCCCCGGTGAGTTCCGGCGCCACCCCCGCCATCGCGAGCGAGACCATCGGGCCGAACACACAGCCGATCCCGGATCCGGCCACGATCAAGGCGGGCTGGAACTCCCACCCCTCGCGGCCGTCGTCGGCGATCACCGCGAACCAGGCGAGCCCGGCCGCGAACAGGACCAGCCCGGTCATCAGGACGTACTTGCCGCCGAACCGGTCCGCGACCCGGCCCGCGATCGGCGACAGGACCGCAGACACCACCATCGCGGGCGCCATCACCAGCCCGGCGAGGAGCGCGCTGAAGTGCAGCACCGTCTGCAGGTACAGCATCACCGGGAGGAAGAGCCCGATCATGCCGACCTGGACGGTCGCGGCCACGAACCCCATGACCGCGTAATCCCGGCCACGGAAGAGCGCGAACGGCAACAGCGGTTCGCCGCCCTGCCTGCCGCGCTGGTGGAGGAGGAACACCGCCAGCAGCACCACGGCGCCGCCCAGCAACGCCCAGATCCCGCCGTTCCAGCCGTAGCGCTGCCCTTCGGTGAGCGCGAAGGTCAGCGCGACGAGGGCCGCCGTGACGATCACGGCGCCGAGGATGTCCAGTTTGTGGCGCGTGCCGCGGCGGACGTCGGGGATCAGGGTGAGCGCCAGAACGAGCACGAGCGCGCCGATCGGGACGTTCACGAAGAAGATCCAGCGCCAGCCGACGGTGCTGACCAGGAGGCCACCGAGCGTCGGCCCGGCGATCGTCGCCACCCCCGCGACCGCTCCCCAGACCCCGAGCGCCGTCCCCCTGCGCTCAGGCGGGAAGGTGGCGACGATGAGCGTCATCGACTGCGGGATCAACGCCGCCGCGCCGAGCCCCTGCAGCGCGCGGGCGGCGATCAGCTGAGCCGGATCACGCGACAGTCCACAAAGGATGGACGCCGCGGTGAACAACGCGACACCCCAGAGGAACATCGTGCGCGGGCCGCGCAGATCACCCAGCCTGCCCGCGGTGATCAGCAGCGCGGCGAGCATCAGGACGTAGACGTTGATGACCCACAACAGCTCGTCCAGCGGCGCGTGGAACTCGTCGAGCATGCCGGGGAGCGCGACGTTGACCGCCGTCAGATCCAGCAGGGTCATGAAGAACCCCAGGCTGAGGATCAGCAGTACCGCCCAGGGATCGCCGCGCCTCATGCCGTCTTGGCGGCCTGGAGGCTCCAGATCCGGCCGTCGGGGTCGCGGACGGTCATCTCCCTCGTGCCGTAGTGCGTGTCCTCGAACGGCGTGACCACCTCGACCACCGGGTCGGGACGGAAACCGTCCTCATCGGACACCTTCAGCGCGATCTGCAGTCCGGGGTCACGGTTCTCCGGGACCTCGACGACGACGAAGTACGCGCCCTCGCCGTTGCGGAAGACCCCGGACCCGTCGCCGCTGGTGAGTTCCAGCTCGAAACCGAGCTCCTGGAAGAACTTCGCGGCCTTGCCCCAGTTCCTGGTCTCCAGGAAGACGGCTTCGATTCCTTCGGTCGCCATGTCACTTCTCCTTGTCTTCGTCGGCTTCATCGAGGTAGGCGCGCAGGGCGTCGGCGACCAGCGCCGACAGGGACGAACCCGACTCGATGGCACGGAACTTGACCTGCTTGATCAGCCCGACCGGCAGGTACACGTTGAACTGCTTGACCTCCTCGTCACCCATGGGTCGATGCTAGCACTCTAGGTTGCTAGCAAGCTAGGGTTAGTTCTCACCAGGCGTTTTCCGATTTGGTTGGCCTGCCGGGGTGTTCTGGGAACAAGGTCACAAACCCTGGCGGCCCGCCGGTCGCGCGGTAGCTTCGGAGTGGTGTCCACCACATTCACCGCCAGCCGCAGGACCGCGATCAGCGTGCTCGTGGCGCTGGGACTCGTCGGGATCGCGATGGTGTCGCTGGGGGCCACCGGTGGTCTGCCGTTCGCCGTCGAACCGGTGGCCGGTCAGCCGCTCGCGATCCTCGAAGAGGTCCCGGGACCCGAGACCGGCCCGACGTGCGCCGTCGACAAACGGTACGTCGACGAGGAGACCTTCGGCATGCGCCCGGACGTGGTCGACGCGTGGAAAGCCCTGCGCGCCAAGGCCAAAGCCCAGAACATCACCCTCTGCGTGAACGACGGCAAGCGCAGCCGGGCACAGCAGCAACGCGAGTTCGACAAGGCCGTCCAGCGATTCGGCTCGGTGGAACAGGCCAAGAAGTGGGCGTTGCAGCCGGAGACGTCCATGCACGTCAAGGGGATCGCCGTCGACATCCAGCCGCTGAATTCGGCGTCGTGGGTGGACAAGAACGGCGGCGCGCTGGGCTGGTGCCGCCGCTACGACAACGAGAAGTGGCACTTCGAGTACGACCCGGCCTACATCACCGGCGGCTGTCCCGCCCTGCTCCCCAGCGCCACCGGCAACTAGACGTCCGCGCGACGGTCGTGAGCGCCGCGTGTCGTCCGTCTGGGTACGCGTGTCGTCCGCTCACCCCCACGACTAGGGCGTGTTTCACAAGTCTGTTCGATGGGCTTCGTGATCCAGGTGGTTCCTGGCGGTGCGGGCGGATCGGCCTCGTACCGGGTCGTACTCGGCCGCATCCGCCCGTGCCGTCAGGGACCACCTGGGCGCGAAGACCGCGAACATGACTTGTGAAACACGCCCTAGGCCACAGCGAGTGTCTCCACCACATACTTCGTGGCCTCGGCGAGCAGTGTCTCGTCGTAGGGGGCGTCCTTGGCCGCCTTGCTCGACATGATCGCCACGACCATCGGCGCCCGGTGCGGCGGCCATACGATCGCGAAGTCGTTCATCGTGCCGTAGTCGCCGGTCCCGGTCTTGTCGGCCACGGTCCAGCCGGACGGCAGGCCCGCCCGGATCCGCTGGGCGCCGGTGACGTTGCGCTGGAGCAGGTCCCGGAGGAAGTCGCGCTTGTCGGCCGTCAGCGCGTCGCCAAGGACGATCTTCTGATAATCGGTGCCGAACGCGCGCGGTGTCGTGGTGTCGCGCGGATCGCCGGGGGTGGCCTCGGTGATCGCCGGTTCGAGCCGGTCCATCCGTGTGACGGTGTCGCCGAGGCCGCGGGCGAAGGCCGTCAGCTCCCCCGGTCCGCCGAGATCACGCAGCAACAGGTTGCCCGCGGTCCCGTCGCTGAATCGGACGGCGGCGTCGCACAGCTGGCGGATCGTCATCCCGGTGGCCACGTGCTGTCCGGTGACCGGGGCGTGCTTCATCAGGTCGCTCCGGGCATAGGTGACTCGGGTTTCCAAGTGCGACAACGGATTGCGCTGCAGGACGGCAGCGGCCGCGACCCCTTTGAACGTCGAACAGAACGCGAAGCGCTCGTCGGCGCGGTGTTCGACCGTGGCACCGCCCTCGGTGTCGAGCGCGTACACGCCGAGCCTGGCGTCGAACTTCTTCTCCAGCTCCAGCAACCGGTCGTGGAACTGCCGGGCGGTCGAAGGCGGCGGAGGCGGTGGCGTGGGAACGGACGGCTTCGCGGGCGGAGCCCCTCGAGTGCACGCGGCCAGCGGTACGAAGACCGCCATCCCCAGCAGCCCACGACGGGTGACGGCCGGACCCGGCGATGTCATCGTGATCCCTCCCCCTGATCACTTCGAACATAGCAACTTCTTGACCTTCGCCGGATCGGCCAAGCGGCCGACGCCGGCCCCTGGAATGCCCCCGGGAGTGTGCCTTCCCCCACTCGACCGGGCCACCATCCTGGTTACCGACGGGTAACCGGGGCTAGGGTGCGGTCAGGACTACCTCTACTTCAGGAGCATTCGTGGCCGCAGGAGCAACACCGCTCGCGCCGAACGCGCGGTCGGTACGCAATGTCGCCTTCGTCGAAGGGGTGCGAACGCCCTTCGGCAAGGCAGGCGAAAAGGGCATGTACGCCGGCACCCGTGCCGACGACCTCGTCGTCAACGCCATCCGTGAACTGCTGCGGCGGCATCCCGAGCTGCCGCCCGAGCGCGTCGACGAGGTGGCGATCGCCGCCACCACCCAGATCGGTGACCAGGGTCTGACCATCGGCCGCACCGCCGCGCTGCTGGCGGGCCTGCCGAAGTCGGTGCCCGGTTTCGCGCTGGACCGGATGTGCGCCGGGGCGATGACCGCGGTCACCACCACCGCGAGCGGGATCGGTTTCGGCGCCTACGACATCGCCATCGCGGGCGGCGTCGAGCATATGGGCCGCCACCCGATGGGCGAGGGCGTCGACCCGAACCCGCGCATCATCGCCGACAAGCTCGTCGACCCGACGGCGCTGGTGATGGGCCAGACCGCGGAGAACCTGCACGACCGGTTCCCCGAGATCACCAAGCAGCGCACCGACGCCTTCGCCGCGCGCAGCCAGGAGAAGTACGCCGAAGCCGTGAAGACCGGCAAGATCGGCCCCGAGCTGGTCCCGGTCGCCACCCGTTCGAAGGAACTGGGCTGGGGGCTGGCGACCGAAGACGAGCCGCCTCGCCCGGGTACCACGGTCGAGCAGCTGGCCGGGCTGAAGACGCCGTTCCGGCCGCACGGCCGGATCACCGCGGGCAACGCGGCGGGCCTCAACGACGGCGCCACCGCCGCGCTGCTCGCCGACGAGGACACCGCCCGCGAACTCGGCCTGCCGATCGGCATGCGGCTCGTCGGCTACTCCTTCGCCGGTGTCGAGCCGGAGGTCATGGGCATCGGCCCGGTGCCGGCCACCGAGAAGCTGTTCAAGCGCACCGGCCTGTCGATCGACGACATCGGCCTGTTCGAGATCAACGAGGCGTTCGCCGTCCAGGTGCTCGCGTTCCTCGACCACTTCGGCATCGCCGACGACGACCCGCGGGTCAACCAGTGGGGTGGCGCGATCGCCTGCGGTCACCCGCTCGCGTCGTCCGGGGTCCGGCTGATGACGCAGCTTTCGCGTCAGTTCGCCGAGCGCCCCGACGTGCGCTACGGCCTGACCACCATGTGCATCGGTATCGGCATGGGCGGCACTGTGATCTGGGAGAACCCGGCCTACAACGGCTCCGAGGGGGCGAAGTAATGACTTTCACCGCTGAGCAGGCGAAAGCCGCTTTCCCCGACGAGGTCGTCACGAACGCGGTCACGCGCCTGGTGAAGGTGCCCGGCCTTGAGAAGCCGGTCGCGCTGATCACCTTGGACAACGGCCACGACCACACCCGGCCGAACACCTTCGGCCCGCAGGGCCTGGTGAGCCTCAACGCCGCGATCGACGCCGCCTTCGCGGCCGAGCCCGCCGCGATCGCGGTCACCGGGAAGCCGTTCATCTTCGCCGTGGGCGCCGACCTTTCCGGTGTCGAAGCGGTCGCGGATCCCGCGCTGGCGCGGGAGATCGCGCAGACGGGGCACGATGTGTTCCGTCGTCTCACCGAGACCGAGATCCCGACGTTCGGGTTCATCAACGGCGCGGTGATGGGCGGCGGGCTCGAACTCGCGCTCTCCTGCCACTACCGCACGTTGTCGGAGAACACCCCCGCGATCGCGTTCCCCGAGGTGTTCCTCGGCCTGTTCCCGGGCTGGGGCGGTACGCAGCTGCTGCCGAACCTGATCGGACCGGACGCCGCGGTCACCGTGATCATCGAGAACGCGCTGGCGCAGAACAAGATGCTCAAGGTCGCGCAGGCGGCGGAGCTCGGCATCGTCGACGAGGTCTTCGGTTCGGCCGACTACCTCGAGCAGTCCCTGCTGTGGCTGGCGAAGGTCGTCAACGGCGAGATCACCCCCGCCCGCCGCGAGATCGACCGCGGCGCCGGCTGGGACGCCGCGATCGCCCGCGCCAAGTCCATTGTGGACGGCCGGACGAAGGGCGCGTCCCCCGGCGCGACCAAGGCCGTCGAGCTGCTGGAGCTGGCGCGCGAGAACGATCTGGACCGCGGCTACGCGGCCGAGACCGACGGGCTCGCCGAGCTGCTCATGGACGACACGCTGCGCGCCGGGCTGTACTCGTTCAACCTGGTCAACAAACGGGCGAAGCGACCGGCGGGCGCACCGGACAAATCCTTGGCGCGCAAGGTGAACAAGGTCGGCATCGTCGGCGCGGGCCTGATGGCCAGCCAGATGGCGCTGCTGTTCGTCCGCCGTCTCAAGGTGCCGGTGGTGCTCACCGACGTCGACCAGGAGCGGGTCGACAAGGGTGTGTCCTATGTGCACGGTGAGATCGACAAGTTGCTGGCCAAGAAGCGGGTCTCACCGGACGGCGCGAACCGGCTGAAGGCGCTCGTCACCGGCTCGCTCGACAAGTCCGCCTTCGCCGACGCCGACTTCGTGATCGAAGCCGTGTTCGAGGAACTGGGCGTCAAGCAGAAGGTCTTCGCCGACCTGGAGCAGTACGTCTCCCCCGAGGCGATCCTGGCGACGAACACCTCGTCGCTGTCGATCACCGCGATGGCGTCGCAGCTCGAGCATCCGGAGCGCGTGGTCGGTTTCCACTTCTTCAACCCGGTCGCGGTGATGCCGCTGCTGGAGATCGTCCGCGCGGAGAAGACCGACGACGCCACCCTGGCCACCGCGTTCGCGCTGGGCAAGCAGCTCAAGAAGTCGAGCGTGCTGGTCAAGGACGCGTCCGCGTTCGTGGTCAATCGGCTGCTGCTGCGGTTCCTCGGCGAGGTGCTGGTGACCGTCGACGAGGGCACGCCGTTCGACGTCGCGGACAAGGCGCTCGAACCGCTGGGCCTGCCGATGACCCCGCTGACGCTGATGCAGCTGGTCGGCCCGGCGATCGCCCTGCACGTCGGGGAAACCCTGCACGAGGCGTTCCCGGACCGGTTCACCGTCAGCGAAAACCTCGACCGCTTCGTCAAGGCGGGCAAGAAGGGCGTCTGGCAGTGGGATGACAAGGGCAACGCCACCGTCGATCCCGAGGTCGCGGAACTCTGGCAGCGCGGCGACTCGCCGTCGACGTCCGAGCAGGTGCGTGACCGCGCGCTGGCCGCGATCGCCGAGGAGATCCGGATCATGCTCGACGAGGGTGTGGTCGCCGAGGCGCAGGACATCGACCTGTGCCTGATCCTCGGTGCGGGCTGGCCGTTCTGGCTCGGCGGCATCACGCCGTATCTGGACCGGGCCGGGGTGTCCGAGAAGGTCAACGGCAAGCGGTTCCTGGCTCCGGGTGTGGCGAGCGTTCCGCTCTCCTGACCTCAGCGTGAAAGGCCACCGTCGGCGATCTCTCGATCGCAGGCGGTGGCTTTTCGCGTATTTCGCCGACTTTGTGGCACTTGCCCGCGATTTCCGGAACACTCACCCACACCTGGGTTTCCAGGTACTGGGGAAGAGAACACACTGGGAGGAACGATGAACAAGATCGTCGTGCGCGTGGGCCTGGGGGCCGGCGCGGCGGTTCTGGGAATGATGCTCGGAGCGGGTGTGGCGGGCGCTGACGACAGCGTCCGCATCACCGGTGACGAGACCGGCAGCGTCCGGATCACCGGAGTGGACAACCGCGACTTCGGTGTCACCCCGGCCAACCGGGACATGTAGCGGGGAACCCGGCTCTCCGGCCATCCGCCGGGGAGCCGGGCTTTCACCGCTCCCCGGAAGGCGGACAGGGCGGGGGCGTGACGTTCATCCGGGCGGCGAGCCGTGCGGGGTCGAGGACGTCGACCTTGTGCGCCTTGGGGAATCGCTGCCGCAGTTCGTTCGCCCACGCTTCGGCGTCGGTTCCGGCGACAGGTACGAGGTGCACGACCGCGGGAAGGGCCTCCGGGGTCGTCTGCTTCACCAACTCCGGCTGGCTCGCGAAGATCTCCTTGAACCGTTCGTAGGCCTGCTGCTTGGTCTCGGTCAGCACGCGACGCGCTTTCGGGTCGTCCCGGAGCCCTGCCGCGGCGGAGGTCATCTCCTGGTCTGTTCCGACGTACATGACCAGCTGGACCCCGCAGAGTTCCCGCTTGCCGAGCGCGGCGGGCGCGGTGTCCCGGCTCTGGGCCACCAGGTAGGCAGGCGTGGCGCCGATCCCGCCGAGCACCACAAGGGCCGTCGTGACGGCCGCGACGACCAGCACGGCACCGGCGCTGAGCACCCAGAGCGACCGGCGTGACGCTCTGGGTCTCCTTCTCTCTTCTTCCACAGGGACGATCATCACACGGCGCCGTCCGTTGGCCGTTCGGCCACCACCTGTTCAGCGAAGCTCTTTAGCGTGCCGCCGGTGAACAACGAAAATCCCGGCGTGGACCGGCGCGGTTTCCTCAAGCGGGCGGGCCTCGTGTCCGCGGCGGCCGTGGGCGCGCCGCTCGCCGCCACGGCCCCGGCCGAAGCCCTCGATCTCGAACTGGACCTCGACATCGATGTCAGACGACTCTTCGGCCGGGACCGCTACCGGTGGCTGGTGGGCGATCACCACATCCACACCCAGTACTCCTACGACGCGATGTACACAGTGGACGGAATCGCCGACGCCGCCCGCCGTCACGGTGCCGACTGGGCGGTGATCACCGACCACGGCCACGCCACGCACGAGAAGTCTTCGGTGGAGCGGACGAACGCCGCGGTCAGGGCGGCGCAGCGCGAGCACCCCGATATCCTGCTGTGGCAGGGCATGGAGTGGAACGTGCCGGGCGCCGAGCACGCGACGCTGTTCTTCCAGGCCGGCGCGGACCAGGCGGTGAAACTGCGTGAGTTCGAGCGCGCCTTCGACTGGCGTCTGACCGGAACCGAACCCGGTACGCCGTCGAACGAGGCCCTGGCTGTCGCGGCGATCCGCTGGCTCGCGGCCGAGGAACGCGCGCGGCGGATCCACGCGCCGGTGGTGGTGATCAACCATCCGCTGCGCAACGGCAGGATCGCGCCGCACGAGATCCGCGCGTTGCGCGACGCCGCGCCCGGCATCGTCATCGGGATGGAAGGCGCGCCGGGCGCACAGGCCGACGGTTTCCCGAAACCGCTCGGGAGCGGCGGTGGCGCGCGTGGCGGGTACGGCAACTCCCCCGGCTCGAACTCGTGGTCCGGCTTCCCGGAGTCGGCCTACCGCACCTACGGCGGCTTCGACTGGAGCACCGCGACCGTCGGCGGGCTGTGGGATTCCCTGCTCGCCGAAGGGAAGCCGTGGTGGATCACCAGCAACTCCGACTCCCACTACAACCGCGGCGACACGCTCGTGCGGCCCGGCGTCCCCGACGGGTACTACGACGAGCACGGTAACTACCCGGACCCGATCGACACCGGCGTCCCGCAGACTCTGCCCCCGTACGCGGACTTCGCCCCCGCCGAGTTCAGCCGGACCGTCGTCGGCGTGACCCGCAAGAGCCACGAAGGGGTGCTGGAGGGTCTGCGGGCAGGCCGGGTCTGGGTGGTCCACGGCGGGCTGGCGCAGGAACTGGAGTTCGGCGCGTACAGCGGCTGGAGCTCGGCCACCATGGGCGGAAGGCTCCGCGTCCGGCGCGGCGACGACGTCACGGTCGTGGTCTCGGCGCGGCTCGCGGCCCGGCCGAACGGCGGCGGCACGATCCCCCGGCTCGCACGGCTCGACCTCATCGCGGGACCGGTCACCGGCCCCGCGGCCGACCCTGACACCCAGACGGCCCCCGGCACGCGGGTGGTGAAGTCCTTCGAACCGCGATGGGCGCCCGGACGGCAGGTCGCCTTCCGGTACACCTTCCGCAACGTGCGTGAGTCGTTCTTCGTGCGGACCCGCGGCACGGACGGCAGGGAACACGTGCCCGGCGGCATCGAGCCGAGCGCCGACGTCATCGGGCGATCCAACCCATTCGAGGACCTGTGGCTCTACGGCAATCCGGTCTTCGTGGACGTCCGCCAGGCGTAGGGTTCGCCCATGCTTTCACTGAGCAGGAGACTGCTCGTGCGTTCGCTCATGGCCGCCCTCCGGTTCCTGCTCGGTCTTCCGGAACCTCTGCTGCGCCTGGTCGCCGGCCGCCCCGTCCGCCTGGACGGGCAGCGGCTGGCGACCAGTTCACAGGTACTGATCAAAATGTCCAGATTGGCGCCGTTCGACTATCCGCACCGCAACGGGAGCGTCGCACGGGCGCGGGCCGAACTGAACCAGGCTGGGGCACTGGCCGGCGCCGGGATCGGCGGGGACGTCCGCCAGTCCGATCACGTCTTCACCGGTCCCGCCGGGCCGGTGCGGATCCGGCTCTACGAACCGGCGGACGCCGCGTCGCCGGGTCCGGCGCTGGTGTTCTTCCACGGCGGCGGCTTCGTGCTCGGCGGGATCGAAACGCATGAGGGAGCGTGCCGCTACCTAGCCGAAGAGGCCGGGACGCGGGTGGTCTCGGTCGATTACCGGCTCGCTCCGGAACACCCGTTCCCCGCCGCCGTCGAGGACGGCATCGCCGCCTTCGCCCACATCCACGCGAACGCCGGCCGCTACGGCCTCGACCCGGCACGGCTCGCCGTCGGCGGGGACAGTTCCGGCGGCAACCTCGCCGCCGTCGTCGCGCACGCGGGCGCCCGCGGCGAGGTCGCGCGGCCGGTGTTCAGCCTCCTGCTGAACCCGGCGACCGACGCGTTCGGCACGCATCCGTCCCATGAGCTGTTCGGCCTCGGGTTCCGGCTCGACACCGAGGAACGCGCTTGGTACCGCGACCGCTACCTCTCGGACGAGACGCTTTACCGCGACCCGCGCGCGTCGGTGCTGTACGACGAACACGTCGCGGGCCTGCCGCCCACTTACATCGCGACGTCGGGCTTCGATCCCTTGCGTGACGAAGGGGAGGCCTACGCCCGGAAACTGGCCGACGCCGGTGTCCCGGTGATCCACCGTCGGCATCCCGGGCAGCTGCACGGCTTCGCGAGCCGGGCGGGCATCGATCCGTCGGCTCGGCAAGCCCTGCTGCACGCGGCCGGCGTCCTCCGAGCGGGACTGGCCCTCGCTCACCGCGTTTAGAGGACTGGTAAGGCGAATCTGACGTGTCGCGAAAGCCACTTGCAGGACGTCACATGTCCCGAAAGTGGCTTTCGCGACATGAGCAAGCGGGCGCCGACTCGAGGAAACGCGCACCGCGGAGTGCCGGCCACGACGCCATTGCCTTACCCCTCGGACCCGGGTTATGCATGAAGGAATCGGGACACTCAACGATGCTGTTGGTTTATTCGGGTGGGTCACGCGCCGAGGAGTTGCGCTAGACCGGCCGCAGGGGCGATCAGCTGCCCACAAAGAACCAACCCCATGCCTGAATGGGCCTCTTCTGATGGTCCGTGAAGGCCTCCTTCCCTACTTTGATGGTAGGACCCCGGCAAAGTCGGGACCGTGCAGGTCGGAGGCCTCTTGATCATGGCGCAGGCCGACGTCTATGAAGGAATTAGGACGTTGAGTGTCCCAATTCCTTCATAGACGCGGGGTCGCACCCGGTTGCGAAGCTTGATCAACAGAACTTCAGGGGCATGCCCCTGAACCTGGTGTACCTCGAGTGTGGAGGATTGGGGACGTTCACCGTCCCAAATCCTCCACACTCGGACCCCGCAGGCATCAGCGATGCCACATCCGAACCACCAAGAACAAGTGCCAACCAGCAACTCTGCGACTTTGCCGCAACCCTGACTTTCAAGGTAGGGAAGGAGGCCTTCACGGCACGCGGGCAGCGAATCGCAGGCTGGAGCGCCAACCCCAAGGCTCACCGCGTTTAGAGGATTAAACGCGGTGAGCGAGCGGTCAAGAGAGCGTGTCCGGGTCCGGCCCCAGCCGCTTCCCCTGCTCCAGGGTCGCGATCGCGGCGCCGTCGTGCGCGTCGAGCGCGAAGTCGAAGACGTCCATGTTCTCCGCGATCCGCTGCGGCGTCACGGACTTCGGGATCACCAGGTGGTTCATCTCGATATGCCAGCGCAGTACCACCTGCGCCGGTGTCTTGCCGTGCTTTTCCGCGATCGTGGTGATCTTCTCGTCGGAGAGCAGGTCCCCGCCGCGCGCCAGCGGACCCCAGGCCTCGGTGACGATCTCGTGCTTCTCGTGGAAGTTCCGGAGCAGCGGCTGTTGCAGCCACGGGTGGCACTCGATCTGGTTCACCGCCGGCACGGTCCCGGTCTCCTCGATCAGCCGCTCCAGATGCGGGATCTGGAAGTTCGAGACGCCGATCGCCTTGGCGCGGCCGTCGGAGGCGATCTTTTCCAGCGCCCGCCACGTTTCCACGTACTTGTCCCGCGACGGCAGCGGCCAGTGGATCAGGTACAGATCGACGTACTCGAGACCGAGTTCGCGAAGGCTGGTGTCGAAGGCGCGCAACGCCGAGTCGTAGCCGTGCTCGGTGTTCCACAGTTTCGTGGTGACGAACAGTTCCTCACGCGGCAGTCCGCTGGTGCGGACGGCCTCGCCCACACCCCGCTCGTTGGCGTACAGGGTCGCCGTGTCGATGGCGCGGTAACCGGCCTCGATGGCGGTGCGGACCGCGCCGACGACCTCGTCGTCGCCGATCTTGTACACCCCGAATCCGAGCTGGGGCAGGGACGTTCCGTTGTTCAGCCTGATGCTGGGGACCATCCTTGAACCGTAACCCCGGCGAGGGCTCAAGGCAGAGCGGGCAGGTGGACGGTCACCGAAAGGCCGCCGCCCACAACGGGTTCCGCGGACACCGTGCCACCGTGGGCGTCGACGGCGGCCCGCACGATCGAGAGGCCCAGCCCGGCGCCGGTGCGGGCGGTCCGCGCGACGCCCGCGCGGCGGAACGGTTCGAACAGCTCGGGTACCGCGGCCGGATCGAGGAGACCACCGGACGACCGCACCCGCAGCACCGACCACTGTGGACCGGCCTGGGTGACGACGTCCAGCCAGCCACCGTCGACGTTGTGCCGCACGGCGTTCTCCAGCAGGTTGCCCGCGATCCGTTCCAGGAGCGCGGGATCACCGAACGTCGGCGCGCCCGGGGTCGCGAATTCGACGCGGAGACCGCGTTTCTCCGCTTCGGCCCGCACCGCCCGCCACGCGCTCGCGACGATCACCGCGAGATCGACCGGCTCCCTGGCCGCCAGTCCCGCGCCGTCCGTGCGCGCGAGCAGCAACAGCGAGCCGACCAGCCGTTCGGCCCGTTCGGTCGCGTCGCGGACCACCTCGGCCATCCGCCGCAGTTCGGCTTCGTCGGCGTTTTCGTCGGACAGGGTGACGTCGAGTTCGGTGCGGATGACCGCGAGCGGTGTCCGCAGTTCGTGGCTGGCGTTCGCGACGAAGTGCCGTTGCGCGTCGAAGGCGGCCTGCAACCGGTCGAGCATGTCGTCGAAGGTCTCGGCCAGTTCGGCGAGTTCGTCTTTGGTGCGGACTTCACCGATCCGCTCCCCCATCGACTCGATCGAGAGACGCCTGGCCGTACCGGTGATCTCACGCAGCGGCTGCAGGACCCGCGCGGTGAACGTCCACGCGAGGATCCCCGCCGCCAGCACGACGAAACAGAACGCGACGGCGCCGAACAGCAGCACCCGGTTCCGCGAGTACACCCGCAGATGCTCGGTGACGGCGGAGGCGTCGACGTCGATCCCGTCGACCCGCACCGTGGTACCCGGCGGCAGTCGCGGAACGGCGGAAACCGCGTCGCCGACCAGATTCCAGGTCAGCCAGAGCAGCAGGACGCTGACCAGAGCCACCAGCCCGGTCGCGAGCAGCGTGACCCGCGCGCGCAGGCTGCGGGCGCCGGACAGGTTCACCCGCGTGCGGTCCCCTGCTCCGGCACTCGGTACCCGGAGCCGACGACGGTTTCGATGATCCCCGGCTCGCCGAGTTTCTTCCGCAACGTCATCACGGTGACCCGGACGGTGGTGGTGAACGGATCGGCGTTCTCGTCCCACACACGTTCGAGGAGTTCCTCGCTGCTGACCACCGAACCGGCGGCCGACAGCAGCACTTCCAGCACGCCGAACTCCTTGCGGGTCAGCTCGACCGGCCCGCTCGCGCGGCGGACGGTCCGCCTCGCCGGATCCAGTTCGACGTCGCCCGAGGTCAGCAGCGGCGGCGCGGCCGGGGTCGCCCGGCGACCCAGGGCCCGCACCCGCGCGACGAGTTCGGGGAACGCGAACGGCTTGGCGAGATAGTCGTCGGCGCCGAGGGAAAGGCCGTCGACACGGTCCGACACGGAACTGCTCGCGGTGAGCATCAGCACGCGGGTCAGCTCGCCGGACGCGACGATCTCACGGCACAGGTCGTCACCGGACATGCCGGGCAGGTCGCGGTCGAGCAGCACGACGTCGTACCGGGTGACGGTGGCCTTCTCGTGCCCGTCGTCCCCGGTGAGCGCGATGTCCACCGCCATCCCCTCGCGCCGCAGGCCGCGTGCGATCGCGTCGGCGAGGGGTTCTTCGTCTTCGACTACCAGAATTCGCACGACCCCACGTTGCCACATTTACCTGAGAGTGACCTGATTGGACTCAGCCGCAGCCTTACGCCCAGCGGAGGGCGAACCACAACCGCATCCGGATCTCCGGATCGGCCAGGTCCACGCCCAGTGCCCGTTCGATCTGGCCGATCCGGTGCCGGACGCTGTTGCGGTGCACACCCAGTTCGGCGGCCGTCCGGTCCCAGCCGCCGTGGTGCGCGAGCCAGGTCCGCAGCGTGTCGACCAGTTCGCGGTCGCCTTTCTCATCGAGTTCGCGCAGCGGCGCCAGCGCTTGGGCGGCGAATCCGGCCGCCGCGCCGGGGGCGATCAGCGCGTCCAGGCCGAGCCCGGACGCCTCCGCCACCACCGGCCGCTCCAACGCGGCCGCCCGCCGCAGCAGCAACTCCACTTCGGCGCCCGCTTCCGGGAGCCGCTCGGGCGGGACGGGCGAACCCACGACCGCCAGCCAGCCGTCGGCACGGAGCCGGTCGAGGTCCTCGATCTCGGGCGCCTCACCGACGATCGCGGTGAAGCGCGGCCCCGGCAGCAGCCGCACGAGCGGGGTGTCGAGCCGGGCGCGCAGCCAGTCGTAGCGCGCGGCGACCTCGTCGGGGCCCCGGCGGTAAGCGATCCCGGCGACCAGACGGCGTTCGTCCCCGCCGAGCACGTCGGTTTCGCCGAGCAGCAACGCGGTCGCGGTGGCGCCCAGTCCGGCCGCGTCCGAACCCGCGCGGCCCACCAGTCCGAGCAGCGCCGCCCCGACCGACAGGATCGAGCGGTCCGCGCCGTCGAACCGGGCGGCGCGGCCGACCACGACCAGATGCGACGCCGTCGCCTGCGGGTACACCGGTTGAGCGACGACGTGCGTGCCGTCGGCCAGTTCTGTCGTCGCGCTGCGGATTCCCCGGCCCGACCGCAGGGTGGCGAGCAGCTCCCCGACCTCCGGCGGCAACGGTGACGGGGCCCCGTAGTCGGCGGCGAGGATGTCGCCGACACCGACCATCGCCACCCATGCCCGTAGCCGCCCGGCCAGCGCGCTCGCCAGTTCACCGAGTCCGTCACCGGCCGCCCTGGTCAGCGCTTCGCGCGCGGCCGTGATCCGCCGTTGCTCCCGCTGTCCCGCCTCCGCCAGCGCGACCGACACCGCCCGGCTGATCGCCAGGAACGGCGTCCGCGGCGGGACGACCACCAGTGGCAGACCGTGCCGCGCGCACGCCGACCGCAACGGCGGGGGCAGCGTCTCGTGGGTCCCGGGCGTGAGCCCGAATCCCAGTGCCGAGATCCCGCTGTCGGTCAGCCGCCGGACGTAGCGGTCGACCTCGGCAGGCTCCACCGGCAGGTTCACCCCGGCGGTGAGCAGCAGCTCCGCGCCGAGCAGGTACGGCGCGGGGTCGCGTAACTCGCTGACGTGGGCCCAGCGCACCGGGGTGTCGAGCGCGCCCGGCCGCAGCGTCTCCACGACCGGGTCGAGTGCCAGTTCCGGGTTGCCGACCACCGCCCGTAACGGGACATTCACCTCGGAGCCGAGTGGATCGTGGGTTTGGGTCATTTCGTCCTCAACTGTACGCAACCTTGGCTGGATCATCCTATGTCGTTCACCAGGCGAACGAACCTACGGTGACCCGAACGAAGCGAACAGCCCAAGGCAAGGAGGACACCGTGGCCGGTGACTACGCGGTGATCGCGCTTTACATAGCGGGCATGATCGGGGTCGGCTGGTTCGGTCTGCGCCTGGCGAAGACCAAATCCGACTACCTGGTCGCGGGCCGCCGCCTCGGCTGGTTCATGTACTCGGGCACGATGTCCGCGGTCGTCCTCGGCGGCGCTTCGACGGTCGGCGGCGTGAAACTCGGCTACACCTACGGCATCTCCGGCGCCTGGCTCGTGATCGCGATCGGCGTCGGCATCCTGGTCCTGCACACACTGTTCGCGCGGCGACTGGTGAAACTGCGCGTCTACACCGTCGGCGAGATGCTCGACCTGCGCTACGGCGGTTCCACCAGCGCCATCTCCGGGGTCGTCATGTGGGCGTACACGCTGATGCTGACCGTCACCTCGACGCTGGCGTTCGCCACCATCTTCAAGGTCCTCTTCAACGTCCCGAGCTGGGCGGGTATCGCCATCGGCGGGTCGATCGTGGTGCTCTACTCGGTACTCGGCGGCATGTGGTCGATCACGCTGACCGACATCGTCCAGTTCGTCATCAAGACCATCGGTATCCTGCTGATCCTGCTGCCGGTCTCGATCGTCTCGGCGGGCGGCTTCGACGGGATGGCCGCGCGGCTCGACGAGAGCTACTTCGAGCTCACCGCCATCGGCGGCGACACGATCTTCACCTACTTCCTCATCTACAGCTTCGGCCTGCTGATCGGCCAGGACATCTGGCAGCGCGTGTTCACCGCACGCACCCCGGGGATCGCCACCGGCGGCGGTGTCGTCTCCGGCGTCTACTGCCTGGTCTACGGCCTCGCCGGCGCGCTGATCGGCACCGCGGCGAAGGCGCTGTACCCGAACCTCGCCAGCGCGCAGGACGCGTTCGCCACCATCGTCGAGCAGCAGCTGCCTGCCGGGATCCGCGGCCTGGTGCTCGCGGCCGCACTGTCGGCGATGATGTCGACCGCGAGCGGCGCGCTCATCGCCTGCTCCACGGTCAGCACCTCGGATCTGCTTTCCAAGCTGGGCCTCAAGAAGGCCGTCGACGAGGTCCGCAGGAACCGGGTCACCACGCTGATCCTCGGTATCGTCGCGATCGGTATCGCCATGGTCGTGGACGACGTGGTCAACGCGCTGACCATCGCCTACGACATCCTCGTCGGCGGCCTGCTGGTCGCGATCATCGGCGGACTGGCCTGGAAACGCGGTACCCGTCAGGGCGCGCTCGCGTCGATGGTCGTCGGCACGGTCGTGGTCATCGCGTTCATGTTCGTCGACGGCGTCGAAGCGAACAGCCCGATCTACTGGGGGCTCGGCTCCAGCCTCGCGGTCTACCTCGTGGTCAGCTTCCTGACCCCGCGCACCTCCGAGGAGATCCTCACCGTGTGGACCCGCCGCCTGAACGGCAGCGCGGTCGCCGAAGAAGAAGAGGCGAAACTCGCCGCTTCGAAGTCCTGAAACCCTTATACCCCAAGAAGGAGACACCGTGCCTGAGCAGCGCCCGATCGGACCCGTCGACTCATCGAAGGTGCCCCGGTTCGCCGGTTTCGCCACCTTCGCGAGGCTGCCACGGATCGATCAGGTCGAGCGTGCCGACGTCGCCGTCGTCGGAGTGCCGTTCGACGCCGGGGTGTCCTACCGCCCCGGCGCGCGGTTCGGCCCCGCCGCGGTGCGTGAGGCCAGCAGGCTCCTGCGCCCGTACCACCCGGAACTCGACGTCTCGCCGTTCGCCGAAACGCAGGTGGTCGACGCCGGCGACATCGCGCTCAACCCGTTCAACATCGGCGAGGCGATCGAGACCCTGCAGGACGAGGCCGAGGCGCTGACCGCGAACGGGACGCGCCTGGTGACCGTCGGCGGCGATCACACGATCGCGTTGCCGCTGCTGCGCGCGGCGGCGAAGAAGCACGGTCCGGTGGCATTGCTGCACTTCGACGCGCACCTCGACACCTGGGACACCTACTTCGGCGAGCCGTACACCCACGGCACCCCGTTCCGGCGGGCGTCCGAGGAAGGCATCCTCGACACCGAAGCGCTGTCCCACGTCGGCACGCGCGGCCCGCTGTACGGCAAGCGGGATCTGGAAGAGGACCGCCGCCTCGGATTCGGCATCGTCACCTCCGGCGACGTCATGCGCCGCGGGGTCGCCGAGACCGTCGACGCGCTGCGCCAGCGTATCGGCGGTCGCCCGCTCTACATCTCCGTCGACATCGACGTGCTCGACCCCGCGCACGCGCCGGGCACCGGCACCCCCGAAGCGGGTGGCATGACCAGCCGCGAACTGCTGGAGATCCTGCGCGGGCTGCGGGACTGCAACCTCATCGGAGCGGATGTGGTGGAACTGGCCCCGGCTTACGATCACGCCGAGATCACCGCCATCGCGGCCTCCCACGTCGCCTACGACCTGGTGAGCCTGCTCAGCCTGGGAAAGAGCGAATGACACAACGGATAGGCGGCGACGTCGTCGTCGAAACCCTGCGCGCGCTCGGCGCGGACACCGTGTTCGGGCTGCCGGGCCAGCACGCGCTCGGCCTGTTCGAAGCGCTCCGGCGCGCGGACGACCTGCGGGTGATCAGCTCACGGGTGGAGAACAACCTGGCGTTCGCGGCCGACGGGCACGCCCGCGCCCGGCTCGCCGCGGACCCCGAGGGCCCGGTCCCGGTGACCCCGATGATCGTGTCGACCGGCCCCGGCGCGCTGCTGACCTTGGCCTCACTGCAGGAATCCCGGGCGGCGTCGGTGCCGGTGCTCGGCATCTCCAGCCAGATCCCGGTCGCCGGACTCGGCGGTGGACGGCACGGCTATCTGCACGAACTGCCCGATCAGCAGGCCAGCTTCCGTGACGTCGTGAAGTCGGTGCACGTGGTGCGGACCGTGAGCCAGATCCCGACGGCGCTGCGTGAGGCCTGGGAGTCGGCGTCGACAGCGCCGTACGGTCCGGTGTGGGTCGAAATCCCGCAGGACATCCTGCTGGCGCCGACGGAACTGCCGCGGATCACGTCGGTGACCGCTCAGCCCGCTCCGCTCGCGCCGTTGCCGGAACTGCTCACCGAGGCCGCGAATCTCCTTGGCGCGGCGAAGAATCCGGTGATCCTGGCCGGTGGCGGCGCGTTGCGCTCGGGCTCCCACGCCGAACTGAAGGCACTCGCCGAGGCCTTGCGCGCGCCGGTGCTGTCGACGTTCGGCGGCAAAGGCGTCTTCGGCTGGGACCACGAACTCTCCGGGCAGTCCTGGCTCGAAGACTGGCACAGCACCGAGTTCCTCGCGAACGCCGATGTGCTGCTCGTGCTGGGCTCCGGGCTGGGCGAGCTGTCCAGCAATTACCGCGAGTTCGCCCCGCGAGGGCGGATGATCCAGGTCGAGGCCGATCTCGGGAAGCTGGAGTCGAACTACCCGGCGCTGGGTATCCACGCCGACGTCCGCCTTGTCCTGCAAGGACTTCTGGAGCAGGTGCCGTTCAGCCAATCCGACGGTGCCGCCGAAGCGGCGGTGGCGGATCTGCTGGCCAAGGTGCGCGAACGCCTCGGCGCCCAGCCTCTCGATGTCGAGCGCAAGCTGATCGACGACATCCGGGCGGCGGTGCCCGAGGGCACGCAGACGTTCTGGGACATGACGATCGCGGCCTACTGGGCCTGGTCGGCGTGGAACCCCGATGGCGCGCCGATCCACACCGCGCAGGGGGCGGGAGGGCTCGGCTACGGTCTGCCCGGCGCACTCGGCGGCGCGGCCGCGACCGGCGGCCCGGTGCTGGCGGTGTCCGGCGACGGCGGGGCGATGTACGGCATCGCCGAACTCGCCACCGCGGTCCAGCACGGACTCGACGTCACGTGGCTCGTCATCGACGACGGCGGTTACGGCATCCTGCGCGAATACCTGACCGGCGCCTTCGGCCAGTCCACGGCCACCGAACTGGCGCGACCCGATTTCGCCGCGCTGGCACGCTCTTTCGGTCTCTCCGCCACGGTGTCCTCTTTGGACACGATCGGCAAGGACCTCGCCGACGCGCTGGGCACGCCCGGTCCTTCGGTGGTCGTCCTCCCCGCTTTGCTGAAGATGTTCGAGCCGACCCACCTGGAGAAGAAATGACTCAGGTCCTGAACTTCGTCGACGGCACCGAGGTACCGGCGGCGGGCTCGCGGACGCTCGACCTGGTGAACCCCGCGACCGGTGAGGTCTTCGGCACCAGCGTGCTGTCCGAACAGTCCGATGTGGACGCCGCGCTGGCGGCCGCGGACCGCGCGTTCAAGGTGTGGCGCAAGAGCACGCCCGCCCAGCGTCAACTGGCGCTGCTGAAGATCGCGGACGCGGTCGAGGCCCGCGCGGAGGAGTTCGCCGCCCTCGAAATCCGGGAGACCGGGAAGATCCGGTCCGTCGTACTGGACGAGGAGATCCCAGAGTGTGTCAGCGCGCTGCGGTTCTTCGCCGGTGCGGCCCGGCAGCTCGAAGGCACCGCGTCCGGGGAGTACCTGCCGGGGCACACGTCGGCGATCCGCCGGGAGCCGGTCGGTGTCTGCGCGCAGATCGCACCGTGGAACTACCCGCTGATGATGGGTGTCTGGAAGATCGCCCCGGCGCTGGCCGCCGGGAACACCGTCGTGCTGAAGCCCGCCGAGACCACGCCGTCGACTGCGGTGCTGCTGGCGAAGGTCGCGGCGGAATTCCTGCCGCAGGGCGCGTTCAACGTGCTGTGCGGCGACCGCGACACCGGCCGCGCGCTGGTGAGGCACCCAATCACCGAGCTGGTGTCGATCACCGGATCGACACGCGCGGGCATCGACGTCGCCACCGTCGCGGCCGCCGACCTCAAGCGCACGCACCTGGAGCTGGGCGGGAACGCGCCACTGCTGGTCTTCGGTGACGTGGACCTGGCCGAGACGGCGGAAGGCATCGTCGGCGCGGCGTTCTACAACGCCGGGCAGGACTGCACCGCGGGCAGCCGGGTGCTGGTGGACGCGGCGATCCACGACGAGTTCCTCGCGGAACTGACCAAGGCCGCCGCCGTGCAGGCACCCGGCCGGGATTTCGGCCCGCTCAACAGCGAGGCTCAGTTCGACCGGGTACGCGGGCTCGTCGAGCGGCTGCCGTCCCATGCTCGCGTGGAGACCGGTGGCCTGCCCGCCGGTGACCGCGGTTTCTTCTTCTCCCCCACCGTGATCTCGGGTCTGAAGCAGGACGACGAGATCGTGCGGGAGGAGATCTTCGGCCCCGTCATCACCGTTCAGTCCTTTGTGGACGATGACGAGGCGGTGCGTCTGGCCAACGGCGTCCCCTACGGACTGGCGTCGTCGATCTGGACCAACGACCTGGCACGCGCGACCCGCGTCTCGGGCGAACTCGACTTCGGCTGCGTCTGGGTCAACACCCACGGGCCGCTGGTCGCCGAAATGCCCCATGGCGGCTTCGGGCACTCGGGCCACGGAAAGGACCTCTCGTCCTACTCCTTCGCCGAGTACACCCGCGTGAAGCACGTCATGACCCGCTTCGCCTGACCCGCGTTTCGCCCTCTGGACGCGGTAGTTGCGTGTGCAAGGACCGCATTCAGAGGACTAAACGCGTACTTGGAGGTCCCCATGGGTGAGAAGATCACCGAAGTCGAGCAGCACGGAATCGCGCCGATCCCGCCGGAGGAGCAGACGTCGCGGCCCCGCGACCTGTTCCGCATGGCGTTCGGCGGCGCGAACACCTTCGCCACCATCATCCTCGGGACGCTCCCGATCGCCTTCGGCCTGAGCTTCTGGGCGGCGGTGGCGGCCACCGTCGCGGGTGTGGTCGTCGGCGCGCTGGTGCTCTCGCCGATGTCGTTGTTCGGCCCGCTCACCCGGACCAACAACGCCGTCTCCTCCGGCGCGCATTTCGGCGTCGTCGGCCGTTGTGTCGGTTCCTTCCTCTCCCTGCTGACGGCGATCACCTTCTTCGCCATCTCGGTCTGGGTCAGCGGGGACGCCGTCGCCGGTGCGGCACAACGGCTTTTCGGCTTCGACGGCGGTGAGGTGCTCCGCGGCGTCGCGTACGGCGTCATCGCGATCGCGACACTGGTGGTGTGCATCTACGGCTATCGGTTCATGCTGCTGGTGAACCGGGTCGCCGTCGTACTCGGCACGGCGATCATGCTGCTCGGGATCGTCGCCTACGGCGGCACCTTCGACCCCGGTTTCGCCGGCACCGGCGTCTACGCCCTCGGCGACTTCTGGCCGACCTGGATCCTGGCCGCGCTCACCACGATGGCGAACCCCATCTCGTTCGGCGCCTTCCTCGGCGACTGGACGCGCTACATCCCCGCGCGCCACAGCCGCCGTTCCCTGCTGGCCGCGCCGTTCCTGGCGCAGGTGGCGACGTTACTGCCGTTCGGCTTCGGCATCGCCACCGCGACACTGGTCGCGGACCCCGGCGACTACATCACCGGACTGACCGCGATCTCCCCGCTCTGGTACGCGATCCCGCTGATCGTGGTCGCGCTGATCGGCGGGCTGTCCACCGGCACGACGTCGCTCTACGGGACCGGGCTGGACTTCAGTTCGATCTTCGTGAAGCTGAGCCGGGTCCAGGCGACGCTGCTGATCGGCTCGCTCAGCGTGGTGTTCATCTTCGTCGGCAATTTCGTACTGGACATGGTCTCCAGCATCAACGCCTTCGCCACGCTGATCGTGCTGTGCACCTCGCCGTGGATGGTGATCATGATGATCGGCTTCGTGCTGCGGCGCGGGTTCTACGACCCAGACGACCTCCAGGTGTTCAACCAGGGCCGCGAGGGCGGCCGCTACTGGTTCACCCGAGGCGTGAACTGGCGTGCGATGGCCGCATGGATCCCGGCGACGACACTGGGCCTGCTGACCGCCAACACGCCGATGATCGCCGGACCGTTCAAGGACATCGCGGGCGGCGTCGACATCAGCATGGTGGTGACGCTGTGCACGGCGGCGATCGCTTATCCCTTGCTCGTCAAGCTCTTCCCTGAGCCGCGCGAGGTCTACGCGTACGCGGAACCCGTCGCGACACCGGCGGTCGTGATCGCGCAAGAGGCCTAGGCGAAGCGACGCAGCGCGCCGAGGAACAAAGCGTCGAAGGCGCGGTCCGGGAGCACCCGGCGCACGAACAGGATCGGCTTGGCCCCGAAACCCGCCGCGTAGCGGGTCTTCGGGCGCCGGGTCCGGACCGCCTTCACGATGACGTCGGCGATCACCTGGGGCTTGGAGCCCCGGGCGGCCTGGTCGAAGAACTTCGCCAAGGCCTTCGCCTGCGGCGCGTAGGCGGTGTCGCCCGAGGTCTTCAGCAGGTTGTCGATGGCGATGCCACCCCATTCGGTCTTGATGGCGCCGGGTTCGATCACCACGACGTCGATCCCGAACGGCTTGAGCTCCAGCCGCAGCGAATCACTCAGGCCTTCGACGGCGAACTTCGTCGAGTGGTACCAGCCGCCGAGCGGCTCGTAGATCTTGCCGCCGATCGACGAGACGTTCACGATCTTGCCGGAGCCCTGTGCGCGCATATGTGGCGTGGTGAGCTGGACCAGCCGCGCGAGACCGAAGAGGTTGACCTCGAACTGGTACTTCCCCTCCGAGAGCGGCACGTCTTCGAAGGCGCCATACGAGCCGTAGCCCGCGTTGTTGACCAGGACGTCGATGCGGCCGGTCTCCTCGATGATCCGCTCGATCCCCGCGACCATCGACGCGTCGTCGGTGACGTCCATCTTGAGGACCTCGATCCCGCGTTCGGCGAGCCCCGCCATCCGCTCGACGCGCCGCGCGGCCCCGTAGACCGTGTAGCCCGCGTCCTTCAAGGCGAGTGCCGTGGCTTCGCCGATCCCCGCCGAAGCGCCCGTGACCAGTGCGACCTTCATCGTCGATCTCCTAACTAACCAGTTGGTTGCTAACTCAGGCTGCCACGGCCTGATCTGGATGTCAACCAAACAGTTAGTTAGAGTGGGTCCCATGGTCAGGGACAAGGAAGCGACCAAGCGGAAACTGCTGGACGCGGCGACGCACGAGTTCGCGACGTACGGCATCGCGGGCGCCAGGGTGGACCGGATCGCGAAGAACGCCGGCGCCAACAAGGCCCTGATCTATGCCTACTTCTGCAGCAAGGAAGAGCTTTTCGAGAAGGTCGTGCAGGAGCAGGTGGACCTCGCGATCAGGTCCGTCCCGATCACTCCCGACGACCTGCCCGGCTACGCGGGACGGCTGTTCGACCGCTACCTCGAACACCCCGAAGTCCTGCGGCTCATGGGCTGGCTCCGGCTGGAGCAGGGCTTCGACGCCATGCCGGAAGCCGAACGACGGGCATACGCGGACAAGGTCGCCGCGATCCAGGCGGCACAGCGCTCCGGATCCGTGCCGGACCACTTCGACGCCGAGGAGTTGCTGAGCCTCGTCGTGCACCTGTCGATCCTGGGCTTCACCTCCGCCGCCGCGACCCGCGACCTCGTCGTCCGCTCGGTCAACCGGCTCGTGGGAACCTGAGACACTTTTCGCGCGACCACTGGGTAAATCACCTGGGAGGTCGTCTTGCAGCGCCGAACTTTTCTGCGTGCTTCAGCCTTGTCCGCCGGTCTCGTGGGCGTCACCGCGCCCGCCGCTTCCGCCGCCGCCCCGTTACGGGTGCAGATCCTGATGTTCGACGGCGTGGAGGAACAGGACTTCATCGCACCCGTCGAAGTACTGGGGCTGGCGGGGAAACTCACCGGCGGCGCCGTGGTCACCTCGCTCGTGGCGGCGGGCCGGCCCGGACCCGTGAAATGCACTTATGGCACCGTCGTCGAGGTCCCGCGCGGCTGGTCGCCCGGCGAGGCCGACGTCCTCGTGGTGCCCGGCGGCGGTTACACCGACCGGAACGGGCCCGGGGTGCACCGGCTCAACGCCGATCAGGGTTTTCTGCGGCGTCTCGCCGCGTCGCGGGCGCTGCCCGTCGGGATCTGCACCGGCACGATGGTGCTGTCCGCCGCCGGCCTGACGAAGGGCCGCAACGCGACGACACACAACGGCGCGAAGGCGGATCTGGCCGCACAGGGCACGAAGGTGATCGACGCGCGTGTCGCCGACGACGGGGACCTGATCACCGGCGGCGGGATCACCGCGGGACTTGAGGTTTCGCTCTGGCTCGTGGAGCGATTCCTGGGCGCGAAGGCCGCGCAGCGGGCCGAGGTGGTGCTGGAGTACGAGCGGCGAGGCACCGTCTGGCGGGCCTAGCGCGTGCTCTGAAAGGTCCTTTCCTTGCAAAATTTGCACGGAAAGGACCTTCCATGGCGCTTGTCAGCTCGCCGACTTACCTGTCCGAGCTTGCCGAGCAAGAATTCGGCTCACCGTAGCTTGATTCGTGTGGTTGGCCTGAGCGATCTGCCGCTGTGAGATCCCCATCGCGGCAGCTTCGCAAATCAACTCATGCTGGGCCTTTGTCGCCAAAACGGTCGCGTTGGCCGCCTGTCGCATCGCCCCAAACATGTCAGCTCGGTCGAGGGCGACGAAAGTGGACACCTTTTCCATGTCGGCAAGATAGCGTTGCGGTATCTAAATCACTGACCAAACACGCGCGACCGGCGGCGCGTGAAGGCCCCCTTTTCTCGGCTGAGCCCAGGGCCCCGGCAAAGTCGCATAATCGCTGGTCGGCTCCATTGCTAGCGCGGGTCAAGGCGAACGTGTCGTGGCGGACCCGGCGGGAGCGGATTCATACAAAGGGGCCTCACCTGGCTCCCGACTGTCCATAAGGGACACTTCTCGGGACAAAAATGCCCGATTTGGGCATCTTGCACGGTTTCGCGAGGGGCCGAGTGGGTGGTTTCGCGTGGCTGGATGGATGGCGCGTGTGATCAGACGGAGGACACGTGTGACTGGATGGATGACACGCGGGAGCGGCAGGTTTCGTCGCGTGTTCTCCGTTCACTCACGCGTGCCCTCCGCCGGATCACGCGTGTCGCCCGATGGCAGGTACCTAAGACACAAGTAGCCCTCACCCGAACCGCCACTCACACCATTCCTCCGAAACCACACCCGCAGCCCCGCGGCCTCCAGAATCAAGCCTGCCCTACCTCGACTTTGCCGGGACCCTGACCTTGAGAGCAGGGAAGGAGGCCTTCACGCGCCGCCGGTGTGACTGGTGGTGCCGCTGAGGCTCATGATGGCC
This sequence comes from Amycolatopsis sp. NPDC039088, assembly GCF_055598845.1. Taxonomy (NCBI): domain Bacteria; kingdom Bacillati; phylum Actinomycetota; class Actinomycetes; order Pseudonocardiales; family Pseudonocardiaceae; genus Amycolatopsis; species Amycolatopsis sp. NPDC039088. The sequence goes on from NZ_JBVKAE010000026.1 coordinate 43,581, forward strand.
CTCCAGGCTCGCCCGCCGTAGGTACCTAAAACACACTTGGCCAGAACCGTCATTACCACTCACGACCACCAAGCTCAGCGATGCGTGTCCTCCGGCGCCGGAGTCCGGCTGGCCAGTTTGGCCGACCACTCGGTGACCCGCCGCGCGACGTCCTGCGCGGTGAGCCCGACGCGGGCCAGCACCTCTTCGCGCGAGCCGTGCTCGTGGAACACCTGCGGCACCGCGAGATCGCGCAGCGGCACGTCGCATTCGGCGTCGCGGAACAGCGCGGACAGCGCGGAGCCGAAACCGCCGTGACGGCCGCTGTCCTCGACGGTCACCACCAGCTTGTGCTGCTCGGCCAGCGCCACGAGTTCCGCGGGCGCCGGGACGACCCAGCGCGGGTCCACCACGGTCACACCGATGCCCTGGTCGGCCAGCCGGTCCGCGGCGGCGAGCCCGAGCATGGCGAACGCGCCCACTGCGATGAGCAGCACGTCGGCGTCGCCGGACGGCTTGCGCAGCACGTCCACCGTGCCGACGCGTTCGACGGCGGGCACGGAGTCGATCACGCCGCCCTTGGAGAACCGCAGTGCCGTCGGCCCGTCCTCGACGGCGACGGCCTCCCGCAGTTCCTCTCGCAGCGTGCCGGCGTCTCGCGGCGCGGCGACGCGCATGCCCGGCACCATGCCCAGCAGCGAGAGGTCCCACATGCCGTGGTGACTCGGCCCGTCCGGCCCGGTGATACCGGCGCGGTCCAGCACCAGCGTCACCGGCTGGCGATGCAGCGCGACATCCATCAGGACCTGGTCGAACGCCCGGTTCAGGAAGGTCGAGTAGACGGCGACGACGGGGTGCTTGCCACCCATCGCGAGCCCCGCGGCCGAGGTCACCGCGTGCTGCTCGGCGATACCGACGTCGTACCAGCGGTCCGGGTACGCCTCGGCGAACTTGTGCAGCCCGGTCGAACGCAGCATGGCCGCGGTGATCGCGACGACGTCCTCGCGGTCGGCGCCGATCTTGACCAGTTCGTCGGCGAAGACGCCGGTCCAGCTCGGGCCCTTGACCGGCGGCAGACCGGTTTCAGGGTCGATCGGGTCGGTCTGGTGCATCTGGTCGGCTTGGTTGGTCACGGCGGGCTCGTAGCCGTGGCCTTTCTCGGTGACCACGTGCACGATGACCGCGCCGCCGAAGTCGCGGGCGCTCTGGAACGCCTTCTCCAGCGCCGCGAGATCGTGGCCGTCGACCGGGCCGAGGTACTTCAGGCCGAGGTCGGAGAACATCATCTGCGGGCTCAGCGCGTCTTTGAGCCCCGCCTTCGCCGCGTGCAGTGCCGCGTAGATGGGCTTGCCGACGAACGGCGTGTGCCGCAGCAGTTCCTTGCCACGGTCCAGCACGCGCTCGTAGCCCGGCTTCAGCCGCAGCGCCGCCAGGTGGTCCGCGACGCCGCCGATGGTCGGCGAGTACGAGCGGCCGTTGTCGTTGATGACGATGACGACCGGACGGCGCGGGTTCGCGGCGATGTTGTTGAGCGCCTCCCAGCACATGCCGCCGGTCAGCGCGCCGTCACCGACGACGGCGATCGCGTGCCTGCCGCCACCGCCGAGTTCGAACGCCTTCGCCAGACCGTCCACATAGGACAACGCGGTCGAGGCGTGGCTGTTCTCGACGAGGTCGTGCTCACTCTCGCCGCGCGCCGGGTAGCCGGTGAGGCCGCCGAGCTGGCGCAGCTTGCCGAAGCCGTCATGACGGCCGGTGACGATCTTGTGCACGTACGCCTGGTGGCCGACGTCCCACACGATGGCGTCGCGCGGCGAGTCGAAGACCCGGTGCAGCGCCATCGTCAGCTCGACCACACCCAGGTTCGGGCCGAGGTGACCACCGGCGAGCCGCACCTTCTCGACGAGGAAGTCCCGGATCTCCGCGGCCAGCTCCCCGAGCTGATCGGAGTCCATCCGCTTCAAGTCGGCCGGTCCGTGCACGGACTCGAGCAACGTCACTCTCCCACCTCGCCTGATTCCTCTTCCGCCGTTCCGGCCAGTCTACGGAGCCCGGCTGAGAACCTTCCGTCCGCCGCGTCACGGGTCACATGTCAGAAAATCACCACACGGTACCCAATGGTGTGAACATGGTCTCTTTTGCCAAGTAGCGGTCACGTCAGGTGGCCGACATAATCGCTCCTCGACGGTTAAGAAGAAGCCCGGTTGGAGTGGCTTGATGGCGGATTTTTTCATCGGTGGCGAGTGGGTCGACGCGGTCGGCCGCGGTCGCAGGGAAATCCGCTGCCCGGCGGACGGATCACTGGTCGCGGAGGTCGCCGAGGGCACCCGCGAGGACACCGAAGCGGCCATCGCCGCCGCGCGGAAGGCGTTCGACACCGGTCCTTGGCCGCAGACGCCCGCGCAGGAACGCGGTGACCTGCTGCTGAAGACCGCCGACCTGCTCGACCGCGACGTCGCGGCCTTCGCACGCGCCGAGTCGCTCGACACCGGCAAACGGCTGGTCGAGAGCGAATACGACATGGCGGATATCGCCGCCTGCCTGCGCTACTTCGGCAAACTCGCCGCCAACGACGCCGGCCGCGTGGTCGACACCGGCAACCCGGACGCGTTCAGCCGGATCGTGCACGAGCCGGTCGGCGTCTGCGGGCTGATCACGCCCTGGAACTACCCGCTCCTGCAGACCATCTGGAAGGTCGCCCCCGCGCTCGCGGCGGGCAACACGTTCGTCCTCAAGCCCAGCGAGCTGACGCCGCATACCTCGATCATGCTGATGAAACTGCTGACCGAGGCCGGGCTCCCCGCCGGCGTCGCGAACCTGGTGCTCGGCGCCGGCGCGCAAGCCGGGGCGCCTCTTTCGGAGCATCCGGATGTCGATCTCGTCTCGTTCACCGGCGGCCTCGCCACCGGCAAGATCATCGCCGCGTCGGCCGCAGCCACCGTCAAGAAGGTCGCGCTGGAACTGGGCGGCAAGAACCCGAACGTCGTCTTCGCCGACTCCGACTTCGACACCGCCGTCGACTACGCGCTGACCGCGGTGTTCCTCCACTCCGGTCAGGTCTGCTCGGCCGGGGCGCGGCTGATCGTCCAGGAGGAGTGGCACGAGAAGTTCGTCGACGAGCTCGTCCGCCGTGCCGAACTGATCCGACTGGGTGGACCTTTCGACCCGAAGGCTGAAACCGGCCCGCTGATCTCGGCCGCCCATTTGGAAAAGATCGAACGCTACGTCGCGGCCGCGCTGGAAGAGGGCGCCGTCCTGCGCACCGGCGGCAAACGCCCCGACGATCGCGAGCTGGCGAAGGGCCACTACTACCTGCCGACGATCCTCGACAACGTGAAGCAGGGCAGCAGCGCCGTCGTCGACGAATCGTTCGGCCCGGTACTCACCGTCGAGACCTTCACCGACGAGGACGACGCCGTCCGCATCGCCAACGACACGCATTACGGCCTCGCGGGCGCCGTGTTCACCTCGGACGCCTCGCGCGCGCAGCGGGTCGCGAACCGGCTGCGGCACGGCACGATCTGGATCAACGACTTCCACCCGTACCTGCCGCAGGCGGAATGGGGCGGCTACAAGCAATCCGGCTTCGGGCGCGAACTGGGCCCGACGGGCTTGGCCGAGTACACGGAGGCGAAGCACATCTACCAGAACCTCCGGCCCGCACCACAGCGCTGGTTCTCCGGGGAGCCCGCGTCCAGCTAAAGAGGGGAAAGTGCCGATGAGTACTCCTTCCGACGACGGCCTTGCCGGTTTCGGCTACAAACAGGAACTCGAAAGAACGCTCGGCAATTTCCACACCTTCGCCGCCGGGATCAGCTACATCTCGATCCTGACCGGGACCTTCCAGCTGTTCTACTTCGGTTTCAGCTTCGGCGGGCCCGCCTACTGGTGGTCGTGGCCGATGGTGTTCGTCGGCCAGCTGATGGTGGCGTTGTCGTTCGCCGAACTGGCCGCGCACTATCCCGTGGCCGGGTCGATCTACAACTGGTCGAAACGGCTCGGCAGCCCGCACGTCGCCTGGCTGGCGGGCTGGATGATGCTGACCGCCTCGATCGTCAGCATCGCCGCGGTCGCGCTGGCCTACCAGATCACGCTCCCGCAGATCTCGTCGTTCTTCTCGTTCTCCGGTGACAGCGCGGTCAACGCGGTCATCCTCGGCACCGCCCTGATCCTGTTCACCACGCTGGTGAACGCCTGGGGCGTCAAGCTGATGGCGCGGATCAACAGCGCCGGGGTGTTCATCGAGCTGATCGCCGCGGTCCTGCTGATCATCGCGCTCGCGGTGAACATCACCCGGGGTCCCGAGGTCGTCATGCAGACCAACAACACCGGCGCCGACCAACCGTGGGGCTACTTCGGCGCGTTCCTGGTCGCCTCGCTCGCGTCCACGTACGTCATGTACGGCTTCGACACCGCCAGCTCGCTCGGCGAAGAGTCCCATGACCCGCGCAAGAACGCGCCCAAGGCGATCCTGCGCGCCCTGATCGCGTCGTTCGTCATCGGCGGGCTGATCCTGCTGCTGGCGCTGATGGCCGTCGGCGACATCAACAACCCCCAGATCGCGACGGGCGGCCTGCAGTTCATCGTGCTCGACGTCCTGGGCAGCACGGTCGGCACGATCTTCCTGCTGGCGGTCGTCATCGCCATCACGGTGTGCAACCTGGCCGTGCAGTCGGCGTCGATCCGGATGATGTTCGCGATGGGCCGCGACAACAACCTGCCCGCCGGGAAACATCTGGCGAGGGTGTCGCCGAAGACCAAGACCCCCGTGGTCCCCGCGATCGTCTCCGGCGTCATCGCGGTGCTGATCCTGGTGGTCAACGTCGGCCAGCCGCAGATCTTCACGGTGATCACCAGCATCGGCATCATCATGATCTACCTGGCGTACCTGCTGGTCACCATCCCGATGCTGGTCAAACGGCTGCGCGGGCAGTGGCCGCCGCCGAAGGTAGCGGGGACCAAGTACTTCTCCCTCGGCAAACTGGGCCTGCCGGTCAACATCCTCGGCGTGCTGTGGGGCGGCGCGATCGTGGTGAACCTGGCGTGGCCGCGGCGCGAGGTCTACAACGCGACCGAGCCGTACCACTGGTACCTCGAATGGGGGGCCGTGCTGTTCGTCGGCGCGGTGGCGGTCGTCGGTTTCGCGTATTACTGGTTCGTTCTGCGGCACAAGAGCGGCGTCCTGGCCGATCACGCCGCGGCGGCACATCCCGAGGAGGCAGCACAGTGACCGGAGAGTTCGACTACATCGTCGTCGGCGGCGGGACGGCGGGCTCGGTGGTCGCGGCGAGACTCTCGGAGGATCCGGACGTCACCGTGGCACTGCTGGAAGCGGGACCGTCCGATGTGGACGACCCCGCGGTGCTGGAGCTGACGAAGTGGATGGCCCTGCTGGAATCGGGCTACGACTGGGACTACCTGGTCGAGCCGCAGGAGTCCGGCAACTCCTTCTTGCGCCACGCCCGCGCGCGAGTGCTCGGCGGTTGTTCGTCGCACAACTCGTGCATCGCTTTCTGGGCACCGGCGGAAGACCTCGACGAATGGTCGTCACTCGGCCTGCCAGGCTGGTCCGCGAAGGACATCTTCCCGCTGTACAAGCGTCTTGAGACCAACGACGGTCCCGGCGACCACCACGGTCGCTCGGGCCCGGTGACCATCCGCTCGGTACCGCCGAACGACCCGACCGGCGTCGCGCTGCTCCAGGCGTGCGAGCAAGCCGGGATCCCCCGGGTGGAATTCAACTCCGGCAAGACCGTGACGCACGGCGCGAACTGGTTCCAGATCAACGCGCGCGAAGACGGCACCCGCTCGTCGGCGTCGGTGTCCTATCTGCACCCGATCATCGGGAAGCGGCCGAACCTGGAGATCATCACCGGCGCCCGGGTCCGGCGGCTGCTGTTCGACGGCAAACGCTGCACCGGAGCCGAGTATCTCGCCGACGACCTGATCCACGGCATTTCCTTGCGTGCCCGGCGCGAGGTCATCTTGTCCTCCGGCGCGATCGACACCCCGAAACTCCTGATGCTGTCGGGAATCGGCCCGGCCGAGCATCTGCGCGAAGTCGGCGTGGAGGTCTTGGTGGACTCCCCCGGCGTCGGCGAGAACCTGCAGGATCACCCCGAGGGCGTCATCCAGTGGGACGCGCTGCAACCGATGACCACCGAATCCACGCAATGGTGGGAAATCGGCATCTTCACCACCACGGAGGACGGCCTCGACCGGCCGGACCTGATGTTCCACTACGGCTCCGTGCCGTTCGACATGAACACGCTCCGGCAGGGCTACCCGACCACGGAGAACGGCTTCTGCCTGACACCGAACGTCACCCGGTCCCGATCGACCGGCACCGTGCGGCTGCGCACCCGCGACTACCGGGACAAGCCGAAGGTGGACCCGCGGTACTTCAGCGACCCGCACGACATGCGCGTGATGACCTACGGCATCAAACTGGCGCGCAAGATCGCCGAGCAGCCCGCCCTGGACGAATGGGCCGGGACGGAACTGGCGCCGGGCAAGGACGTCAAGACCGACGACGAGATCGCCGACTACCTGCGCAAGACACACAACACGGTCTATCACCCTTCGTGCACCGCGAAAATGGGCGGTGACGACGACCCGTCGGCCGTGCTGGACGCCCGGCTGCGGGTGCGCGGTGTCGAGGGTCTGCGGGTCGCCGACGGTTCGGCGATGCCGTTCCTGGTCGCGGTGAATCCGTGCATCACGACGATGGCGATCGGCGAGAAATGCGCGGACATGCTGAAGGAGGACGCGCGCTCCTGAGTCGCTGCTGGCTTTGGTTTCGGCTTTGGGCACGTTGGGGTGGGGCGGGTCCTCCGGGATTCGCCCCACGTCTTCACTGCGGCGGTGTCGGTACGGCGCGATCGCGGCAGGGTCGGGGCGAGAACATCGAGACCGCGGTGACGTGGCCGCGGGGAACGACCTCGTGGGTTTTGGTGGAGGTCGTTTAAGCTTGGCGGGGGTGTCGCCGTTTTCCGGCAATCGGGCTCTCGTGCTGGTGGCCATGAGTGGGAGGCCCGGCATCTTCGGCTGTCAGAGCCACACCGGCCGCACTAGCACTAGCCGCAGACCCTGAAAGTATTCACATCAGCTCCAGGCTGGAGACCAGGTGGGCTGTCGCCATTTTTCGGCGATGGGATTCCGGCCAGGTTTCTTGTAGAAGAGACCTGCCTGACCGCGAACCGGCACCTCTCCAACCGCCAAAGGCACGCCAGTCACCGCTGTCTGACAGGAACCCTGCCCGAGCCCTCGCCGCTGACCGACAATGGGGTGTACGTCAGTCGGGCAGGAACCGGCACGACTCCATGTGCGCCGGAGCCGTCGCCACTATCCGGCAACGAGATTCCTGCCCCTCGCGCTGCACAAAAACCTACCTGACCGCCAAACCGGCACCTCACCAACCGCCAAGTCACCGCCGCCTGACAGGAACCCAGCCGAAGCTGTCGCCGCTGACCGGCAATGGGGTGTACGTCAGTCAGCCGCGAACCGGCACGACTCCACGCGCACCGGAGCCGTCGCCATTACCCGGCAACGCGACTCCTGCCCCCGCGCTGCACAAAAGACCTACCTAGCCGCGAAACCGGCACCTGTCCAGCCGTCAAAGCCCGGCTCGAGCCGTCGCCGTTTCCCGGCAACGAGGCTCAGAACGGTGGCGGTTCCTCGCCGGGAGGGCTTGGCGTGCGGGGCTCATGCAGCGGTGGCGGTGTGCTGTCGTAGCTGTTGGCCGGTGGGGGTGGTGACGGTCAGCGTGCCGTCAGCCGCGAGGCGGTAGGTCCAGCCGGGTTCGTCTTTGAGCCGGTGATCACGACGGCAGAGGTCGACCAACTCATCGGCGGCGGTATGGCCACCGAACTGCCACGGCACCACATGATCCAGATCGCACGCCTGCGCGGGACGCCCGCACCCCGGTCTTCGACACTCACGATCCCGCACCCGCACAAACTCACCCAACCCCGCCGTAGGCCGATACCGATCCCGCCCCAAATCCAACACCTGCCCCGACAACGGATCAGTGATGATCCGCCGCAACACAGCATCCGGCCCCGTCGCGATCTGCCGCGCCAACCCCGCCGGGATATGCCCGTGTCCGGTCAGTTCGGCGGGATCGTTGTTGAGCCCGAGGTAGGTGAACAGGTCCATGTACAAGGACACCTCGGTACGTTCACTCGGGCCGCCCTGTCCGCCCAGCAGCAGATCGAGCGCGACATCGGCGCGGAGCTGATCCAACGTCCGGGTCTCCCCACTCTTCCGTAGGGCGCGGGCCTCACGATCGATCCGCCGGTAAGCGGCAGTGACCTTCTCCACCGGGCCGTCCTCGACCTCGATCGACGCCACCCCCGTCTCGCCCTGGCGCAGAGTGAGACGACGCCCTTCGCGATGGTGTGCGGTACGTTTGTCGGCGCCGTCACGGTCGACCGTGGTCGCCGCATGATTCGCCGCTTTCCGGATCTGATCGGCATTCCTGCCCGGTAACCGATCCTCCAACACGGCATCTGCGGCACGGGCGTTCTCATCGGAGAGCCAGGCAGTGGCGGCAGCGACCTTCATCGCACCGAAACCACACAACTTCCCCTGATCCAGCAAACCCAGAGTGCGCGGCAGGCGCGTGGCCAACGCCTCGGCGGTGGAGACCATCGCACCCGCGTGATTGTCCACAAGAGACAACTCGAACGCGACCTCCTGCACCACACTCCCCACACCCCCACGATGCCGACTCAACTGAGCCAACGCCCGAAACCGCACCGCCTCCAACCGCGCGATCCCCGCCGACGCCGCCCGCGCCACAGCGACGGAATCCTTGTCATCCAACGAATCCACGGAAGCATTGACCAACTCCAAGAGGTCGGGATCGGTGAGTTCTTCGAGAAGCGCCGCCGACGCGGCCGTGTAGGTATCCACGCCAAGAACCGTACAACCGGCCACCGACAGTTCCCGATCACACGAACACCGTGAGGCGTTACCGTTTTTCGGCAACGGGATCCGAATTCCTTGCCGCGCAGAAGAGGCAATCCCGGCATTCAGGGAAGGGAATCCTTGACGACGGCCGGGGTACCCCTGCTGCCGGTCATCTGCTCCAGCGCCCACGCCCGCCCGAACTCGGCCAACGCGGGCCCCGACCAGAAAGCGGAGATGCTGACCCCTTTCCACAGCAGCATCTTCGGCCCGTTCAGGGTGCCGTGACTGACCTGTACCTGGATCGCGCCCTCGGCCCAGGCGAAGACGAAGTGGGCGTACATGAACATCCACGCCTGCCTGCCCAGCAGATCCCGGACGAGCACCGGCCCTTCGGAGACATGGGGCGCCGTGTAGATGATCTGCTTCCGCCCATTCCGATAAGTGATTTCCTGCGCCGTTACCCCAGGCGGCAACACCGAAGGAAGATAGTCCATGATTCGAGACCCGTTCGCATCGAAAGCCCGCTACCCCGTGAACACGAAATTCAAGTTAGCGAGCACCCGGCGCTCGGGCAAGGAAAACGAAGCCCTGCCATTCCGACGGTCTACAAAGGCGCCGTTATTGCAACAACGCAACGCATTCGACGTGCTGAGTCATCGGGAACGCGTCAAACGCACGAAGATCACTGAGGCCATACCCGTGCTCCGCGAACAGTGCGATGTCGCGGGCCAGCGCCGCCGGGTCGCAGGCCACGTAGACGATCCGGTCCGGCGAACCCTCCACAATGGATTCGACGACGGCTTTGCCCGCGCCCTTGCGCGGCGGGTCGAGGACGACGACGTCGACGGGTTTCGGGGCGTCGGCCAGCAGATGCTCGACCCGGCCGGAGCGCCAGTGGACCTGCGGGAGATCGGCCAGGTTCTCCTCGCCGTCGGCGACGGCGCGGCGGCCGGATTCCACGGCCAGCACGCGTCCCCCGGTGCCGACCTGCTCGGCCAGCACCGAGGCGAACAGGCCGACGCCGGCGTACAGGTCCCATGCCACGCCGTCGCGCGGCGCTTCGGCCCATTCGGCGACGACGGCGGCGAGCGTGTCCGCGGCGGCCGGGTGGACCTGCCAGAAGCCGTGGGCGTCCAGCCGCCAGTCGCGGCCAGCGGCGTGCTGGACGGCGAGCCCGCCCGTCAGCTGCCGGGACCGGGTCTTGCCGTGAACCGTCGACAGGTCGCGAAGGTGGACCTTGCCTTCGCCGTCCTTGGTGACCTCGATTTCGGAGCCGGGCCGCCACTTCCGCGAGACCACGTCGTCGAGCGCGCCCGGGACGGTGATCGGGCAGTCGTCGATGGGGATCACGCGGTGGCTGTGGTTCGCCCGGAAGCCCGCGCGGCCGTCCTTGCCCGCCACGAGGCGGACGCGGCTGCGCCAGTCCAGCGGACCGCCCTCGAGCGCTTCGACGACGACCTCGCGCTCGATCCCGGCCAGCCGCTTCAGCTGCTCCGCGACCACCGTGGCCTTGAGTTCACGCTGGTAGCCGGGCGCGGCGTGCTGCCAGTCGCAGCCGCCGCACTCCCCCGGCGCCGCGAGCGGGCACGGCGGCTCCACGCGTTCGGGTGAAGCCTCCAGCACCTCGATCGCGTCGGCGCGGCAGAACGAGCCGCCCTTGTCGTCGGTGATCGAGGCCAATACCCGTTCGCCGGGCAGCGCGTGCCGCACGAACACGACCCGCCCCTCCGCCCGCGCGACGCAGTGCCCGCCGTGCGCGACCGCGCCGACCTCCAGCTCGATCGTCCGTCCGAGCCACGTACCGGTCGACGCGTCAACAGTCATTCTGCTTTGTCCTTAGTCTTTTCGGTCTTTTCGATCTGCTTGACCACGGGGGAGAATCCGCGCCGCACGTCGCCAGCCGCGGGGCGCGCCTTCCGGTCACGTTTGATCGCCTTTTCCGACGATTCGAGCTGCCACGGCACACTGGTCACCATGACACCGGGCTGGAACAGGAGCCGCCCCTTGAGCCGCAGCGCGCTCTGGTTGTGCAGGACCTGCTCCCACCAGTGCCCGACCACGTATTCGGGGATGAACACGGTCACCACGTTGCGCGGATTGTCGCCGCGGACGCGCTTCACGTAGTCCAGCACCGGTTTCGTGATTTCCCGATACGGCGATTCGATCACCTTCAGCGGCACTTTGAAATTGTGGTCGTCCCAGTCTTGGACGAGTTTGCGCGTTTCGAGGTCGTCGACGTTGACCGTGACGGCTTCGAGGACGTCGGGGCGCACGGCCTTGGCATAGGAAAGCGCGCGCAGGGTCGGCAGGTGCAGTTTCGAGATCAGCACGATCGCGTGGTTGCGGGAAGGCAGGACAGCCGGCTTCCGCTCCATCGCACGCAATTCCTCGGCGACCCGGTCGTAGTGCTTCCGGATCGCGGTCATCAGGATGTAGATGGCCACCATCGCCGCGATCGCGATCCAGGCGCCGAGCAGGAACTTCGTGATCAGCACGATGATCAGCACGGTGCCGGTCATGGTGAGGCCGATGGCGTTGACCGTTTGCGATCGGCGCATCCGCCGCCGCGCCGTGGGGTCGGTCTCCCTGGCCAGGAGTCGGTTCCAGTGCCGGAGCATGCCTGCCTGGCTGATCGTGAACGAGACGAACACGCCCACGATGTAGAGCTGGATGAGCTTCGTGACCTCGGCGTCGAAAGCGATGATCAGCACCAGCGCGAACGCCGCGAGGAACAGGATGCCGTTGGAGAAGGCCAGCCTGTCGCCGCGGGTGTGCAGCTGGCGCGGCAGGTAGCGGTCCTGGGCGAGGATCGAGCCCAGCACCGGGAAGCCGTTGAATGCGGTGTTCGCGGCCAGCAGCAGGATGATGCCGGTGGCGAAGGAGATGTAGTAGAACGCCGGCGTGAAGTCGGAGAACACCGCCTGCGCGATCTGCGCGACGATCGTCTTCTGCTCGTAGCCCGGCGGAGTGCCGGTGAGCTGCGTTTCCGGATGCTCGGCGAATTTGACGTCGGTGACGATCGCCAGCGTGATGATGCCGACCAGCATCGTCACCGCGAGCACGCCCATCATCAGCAGGGTGGTCGCCGCGTTCTTGGATTTCGGCTTCTGGAACGCCGGGACCCCGTTGCTGATCGCCTCGACCCCGGTCAGCGCCGCCGCGCCGGAGGAGAACGTCCGCAGCAGCAGGAAGAAGAACGCGAAACCGGTCAAGGAGGCTTCTTCGTGCAGTTCGAAGGAGGAGCTCTCGGCCCGCATGTCGGCACCGGAGGCCGTTTCGATCAGCCCCCAGATCACCATGCCGAGAATGCCGATGATGAACCCGTAGACCGGAATGGCGAAGGTTTTGCCCGATTCGCGCACTCCGCGAAGATTCAAGGCCGTCAGCACGACCACGATGACGACCGCGACGATCACCTTGTGCTGCGCGACCCACGGCACGGCCGAGCCGATGTTCGCCACCCCGGACGACGTCGACACCGCCACCGTGAGCACGTAATCGACCAGCAGCGCGCTGGCCACGGTGAGCCCGAATTTGCCACCGAGATTGGTATTGGCGACTTCGTAGTCGCCGCCGCCGCTGGGATAGGCGTGCACGTTCTGCCGGTAGGAGGCGACCACGACCAGCATGACGACCGCGACGGCGACCCCGATCCAGGGCGCGAAGGCGTACGCGGACAGACCGGCGACACTGAGGGTCAGAAAGATTTCCTCAGGCGCGTAGGCGACGCTCGACAACGCGTCGGACGCGAAAATCGGCAGCGCGATGCGCTTCGGCAGGAGCGTATGCGAGAGGCGGTCACTCCGGAATGGGCGTCCGAGGACGAGCCGCTTCAATACGGTCGGGAACTTCGACACCTCAAGAGAGTAACGGCGACGCGCAGCGTCTCCCTTGAGGGTGGCGGTGGGGAGGACGGTGAAGCTGACGAGCGATGCTCACGGTAGGTTCGGCGCTGGTGTGACCGGGTACCTGCGGACGGGTGAAACGTTCGCTGATTAAGGAGGCAGTGCGTGCACGTGGTGATCATGGGATGCGGCCGGGTCGGCGCATCTCTGGCCGCGGCGCTGGAGCGGCTGGGGCACGACGTCGCCATCATCGACAAGACCCAGCAGGCGTTCCGGCGGCTCGGCAGTGATTTCCACGGTCAGCAGGTGGTCGGCGTCGGATTCGACCGGCAGGTGCTGATCGAGGCCGGGATCGAACGCGCGGGTGCCTTCGCGGCGGTGTCCAGTGGCGACAACTCCAACATCATCTCGGCGCGGGTGGCCAGGGAGAACTTCGGCATCGACAAGGTCGTCGCCAGGATCTACGACCACAAGCGCGCGGCCGTCTACGAGCGGCTGGGCATCCCGACCGTGGCGACCGTCCCGTGGACGACCGACCGGTTCCTGCGCAACCTGCTGCCCGACGGCGTCGCCTCGGCGTGGCGTGACCCCTCCGGCAGCGTGGCGCTCCTGCAGCTACCGCTGCACGAGGGCTGGGTCGGGCGCAGCGTGCGCGAACTGCAGGACACGACCGGGGCACGGGTCGCGTTCATCATGCGGTTCGGCACCGGCGTGCTGCCCGACACCAAGGCCGTGATCCAGGCCGACGACGTCGTGTACGTCGCCGCGAAGTCGGGCACCGTCAGCGACGTGACCAGCGTCGCCGCTCGCGAACCGGAAGAGGAGAACTGATGCGGGTCGCGATTGCCGGGGCAGGCGCGGTGGGCCGGTCGATCGCCGCGGAGCTGATCGACGGACGCCACCAGGTGATGCTCATCGAGCGCGAGGCCGACCAGTTCGAGCCGCACACCGTCGAGCAGGCGGACTGGGTGCTCGGCGACGCGTGCGAGGTGTCGATCCTCGAGGAGTCCGGCATCGAGCAGTGCGACGTCGTGATCGCCGCGACCGGTGACGACAAGGCGAACCTGGTGGTCTCGCTGCTGGCGAAGACCGAGTTCGCGGTACGCCGGGTGGTGGCGCGGGTGAACAACCCGGCCAACGAATGGCTGTTCAACGACGCCTGGGGCGTCGACGTCGCAGTCTCGACACCGCGGATGCTCGCGGCGATGGTCGAGGAGGCGGTGAGCGTCGGCGATCTGGTGCGGCTGATGACCTTCCGGCAGAGCCAGGCGAACCTGGTCGAACTCACCCTTCCGGAGGAGACGCCGCTGGCGGGCAAGGCGGTCAGCGAGATCAACCTGCCGCGGGACGCGGCGCTGGTGACCATCCTGCGTGGTGACCGGGTGATCGTGCCGCAGCCGGAGGACCCGCTGGAGCCGGGTGACGAGCTGCTGTTCGTGGCGACCTCGGACGTGGAACCGGAGATCCGGACCGCCCTGGGGTACTGAGCGGACCTGTCACGGTCCCCTCAAGTGCTATGAAAGGTCCTTTCCTTGCAAAATTTGCAAGGAAAGGACCTTTCATAGCACGCGGGACTTGACGGGAAAGGCTAGTTCTCCACGCCGGGCGCCTGGGCGTACTTCTCCCGCAACCGCGCCTCGACCTCGGCGTCGGTCTCCTCGGGAGGCGTCTCCTCGCCCAGCGCCTTGAGGTGCTTCTCCGACCGCCGCACCGCCCAGACGACGGCGAGCAGGCCGAGCGCGTACAGCGGGTATCCCATCGCGATCTTCGCGAAGGCCAGCCAGCCGGTGTAGTCCTCGTCGTAGAGCCAGCGCTGCACGACGAACCGGGCGCCGAAGATCAGCGCCATGGCGGCGGTCGCGATCGAATAGGAGATCAGCGACTTCTTGTCCTTGCGCCAGGCGTGGCCGTTGCCGTTGAGCGCGTTCCACACCACGCCGGCGAGCGGCCAGCGGACGACGATCGACAGCACGAAGACGCCGCAGTAGACCAGGCTGGTCCAGATCCCGAACAGGAAGAAGCCCTTGGCCGAACCGGTCCGGTAGGCGATGAACGCCGCGATCGCCACGCCGAAGAAGCCGGAGATGGCGGGCTGCAGCGGCTCCTTCCGCACGATCCGGAGCACCGTGATGGCCACCGCGCTGCCGACGGCCGCCCAGATGCCGACGGTCAGGCCGAAGATCGCGTTCGCGATCACGAACACGATGACCGGCAACGAGGAGTAGAACAGCCCCGACAGCCCGCCCATCTGTTCCAACAGGGTGGGCTGGGGCTTCTTGTCCTCGTCCGGTTCCCCGGTCTTCTTCTGTTCGCCGCCGGCGGGTTCAGTCACGATACGGGATCAACTCACAGGGCTCTGAAGTTCGTAATAGGGGTTGTACAGCACCTTTTGACCATCACGTTCGGCCATCCGGCCGCGCACCTTGATGGTTCGCCCGGGTTCGATTCCGGCGATCCGGCGGCGTCCGAGCCAGATTAGCGTCACACCCTGCGTGCCGTCGAACAGCTCGGCCTGCAGTGTCGCGGCCTCGTTGGTCGGGCAGAGCTCCACGCTGCGGAGTCTGCCGAGCACCGTCACCTCTTCGCCCGAACGGCAGTCGCAGGCGCGCTGCGCCCCGCCCGCCACGGATTCTTCGGACAGATCGTCGGCGTCGAGATCATCGACGTCCCTGGTCAGCTTGCGAACCAACCGGCTGAAGTAGCCGCCGTCTTTGGCGGACATAACGGTGCTCCTGTGCTCCGGGGCCCCCGACTCGAACGGCCCGTGCGTATTCCAGCGTAACTGTGTTCAGCCAGGGAAACCGGTTTGGGAGAGGATCGCAACGTGACCTCCGCTATTCCGCCTACGACGGCAGTAGTGCTCCCCGGTACCGGGTCCGACGAAGTGTTCGTCCGCGACGTGTTCTCCGGCCCCCTGCGGGCCCTCGGCATCCGGTTGCTCGCCCCGCCGCCACCACCGGGAGACCGTCTCGCGGACGGCTATCTCGACGAGCTGGACCGGCTGGCCGACGCGCACGGACCGCTGCTGGTCGGCGGCATCTCGTTCGGCGCGCACCTGGCCGCGGAGTGGGCGGTCCGCGATTCCGGCCGCTGCACCGGCCTGCTGGCCGCTCTCCCGGCCTGGAACGGTCCGGCCGGGCGAGCACCCGCGTCGCTCGCCGCGCGGCTGTCAGCGGATCTGGTGGCCGAAAACGGGGTCGGCGGCGCGCTGGCGAAATCGTCCGACGGCGTCCCGGAGTGGCTTTCGGCGGAACTGGGCCGGGCGTGGCGACGGCACGGCGACGGACTCGCGGCGAGCCTGCGGACTGCTGCCTCCCGGGCGGCCCCGGAGCTCGACGACCTGAAAGGCCTCGACGTACCCGCCGGGATCGGCGCGTGCGTGGACGATCCGATCCATCCGGTGGCGGTCGCGCGGGCCTGGGCGGACGCCCTGCCGCGCGCCGAGGTCGGCGAGTCGACGCTCACCGCGCTCGGCGCGGACCGGGAATCCCTCGGCCGCGCGACCGTCCTGGCCTGGCTGAAGGCCGCCCGCGCCTATGTGTCGTGAGTGGTAATGACGGTTCTGGCCAACGGTGTTGTGGTTACCTACGGCGGGTGAGCCGGGTAGCGGTCGGTCCGTGAAGGACTCCTTGAGGGACTCTGGGTCCCTCAAGGAGTCCTTCACGGACACGGAACGCCATCACTAGCCCCAGCGGCACCACTAGTCACAACGGCGGCGCAAGCCCGCAGGCCACGCTTAGGTACCTAGGAGAGGGTTCGCTCTAACCGTCATTACCACTCACGACAGCTCAGCCCTGCTGCTCGGCGATGTGCTGCGCGACCGCGTCGGGCAGCGTGATGGTCAGCGGGGTGCGGACCGGCATCGGCGCGTCACCGCGGTCGACGATGGTGTGCCGCACGATCTCGCGCAGCACCGCGGGCGCCTGCGACGCCTGTGACTGCGGTCCGGCGATGACGCCGCGGAGCATCCAGCGCGGCCCGTCGACGCCGACGAAGCGCAGTGCCACGTCGCCGACGATCGCGGACAGTTCCAGTCCCCACTCCCCCATGCCGACCGAGACCTTGGCGCCGTCGGCCCGCAGCTGCTCGGTGAGCTCGGTGCTGACGTCCTTCCACAGGCCGCCCGACCGGGGTGCCGCGTAGCCGCTGACGGTGATCTGGCCCTGTTCGGTGACGACGTGCACCGCCCGGACACCGCCGCTGTCCGGGTCCATCTCGACCTGGACCTGGGAACCGTCGGGCACCGGGACCTTCACCGAGCCGAGGTCGATCCTCGGGATGCCGTCCTCGGGCGCGTCGGCGATGTCGAAGGGGCCGTCGGCGGTCTCCGACAGCTGCGGCTCGATCTCCTCCGCGCCGTCGTCGTCCCCGGGTCGTTCCTCGACCTCGGGCGCGGCGTGCCGTCCGCCGGGCTTCGCCCCGCGCTTGCGACCGAAAATCCCCACTAGTTCTCCGTTCCTTCCCTGGCTCCGGCTCCCAGTGTGGCGTGTCCGCCCGTGGAGCCATACCCTCCCTCGCCGCGCTCGGACGACTCGAGCTCGGCGACCTCGACGAACTCGGCCTGTTCGACCCGTTGCACGACCAGCTGCGCGATCCGGTCGCCGCGGGTGAGCACGACCTTCTCGGAGAGATCATGGTTGATCAGGCAGACGCGGATCTCACCGCGGTACCCGGAGTCGATCGTGCCGGGGGTGTTCACCACCGAGAGGCCGACCCGGGCCGCCAGGCCCGAGCGCGGGTGGACGAAGCCCGCGTACCCGGGTGGGAGGGCGATCGCGACCCCTGTCCCGACCACGCCGCGTTCGCCGGGCGCGAGGACGAGATCCGAGGTGGTGACGAGGTCGGCGCCCGCGTCGCCGGGGCGCGCGTAGGCGGGGAGGGGGACCGAAGGATCGATCCGGGAAAGCAGTACCTGAACGGTGGACACGGGCGGCGAGACTACCCTGAAGGCGTGGG
Source organism: Amycolatopsis sp. NPDC039088 (assembly GCF_055598845.1). Taxonomy (NCBI): domain Bacteria; kingdom Bacillati; phylum Actinomycetota; class Actinomycetes; order Pseudonocardiales; family Pseudonocardiaceae; genus Amycolatopsis; species Amycolatopsis sp. NPDC039088. The sequence continues at coordinate 61,274 of NZ_JBVKAE010000026.1, forward strand.
TGAAAGCGTGAACACGGCCGAAGGCGGCGCCGTCAAGCATTCAGAGCGGCTCTACGTCCCGTGGTGGGGCTGGCCGTTACCGCTGCTGGGCGGCGGGCTGCTCGCGGCGGAGATCGACATGGGTTATCCCGGGCTCCGCGGCTGGCTGCCGTACGTGCTGCTGATCCCCGCGGTGATCGCGCTGATGATCTCGCTCGGCCGGTCCCGGGTGAAGGTCACCGGCGGAGACGAGCCGGAACTGTGGCTCCGCGACGCGCACCTGCCGCTGAAGTACGCGGGCGTCGTCGAGGTGATCGACAAGGAAGAGAAGCGGAAGGCACTCGGCCGCGACGCCGATCCGGCGGCCTTCGTGCTGCATCGGGGCTGGATCGGCCCGGTCGTGCGGGTCTGGCTCACCGATCCCGAAGACCCCACGCCGTACTGGCTGTTCAGCACCCGGCACCCGGAGAAGGTGGCCGAACTGCTCCGCCATCCCGTCAGCAGGTCCTGACGACTTGACAAAAGGGAAAGGGGGCCGGCCTCGCGGCCGGCCCCCTTATTCCTGTTTAGAACCCCGAAACCCCTGTCGCGCCGTCCCCTGTGCCCGTAGGCTCAGGCGCAGTCGCGGCAGATGAGCCGTCCGCCACTCTCCTCCGCCAGCCTGCTGCGGTGATGCACCAGGAAGCAGACGGAGCAGGTGAACTCGTCGGCCTGCTTGGGCACGACCTTGACGGTCAGGTCCTCCCCGGAAAGTCCGGAGAGGTCCGCGCCCGGCAGCTCGAAGTTTTCGGCGGTCGCGTCCTCGTCGACGTCCACGACGCCGGACTGGTTTTCGTTGCGCCGTGCCTTGAGCTCTTCCAACGAGTCTTCGGCCAGCTCGTCGGCTTCGCTGCGGCGCGGAGCGTCGTAGTCGGTCGCCATTTGTCCCTCACCCCTGCGATCAGCTTCGATGTCAGATGGCCCGGACCCGCGAGCGCGCGGCTCGTGAGTCCTTCGTGCCGCTGGTTAACGTCCCAGCGCCCCTGTTTGTGCCCGGCCCGGCAGTGAGCGAGGTCTCTCTTTTGCGCCTCTTACTGCCGCCTGAGCCCGCGAAGGGTAGCTCACGCCGATACCGGCTCTGCAACGAGTCAGACATTGCTGCGAATACGTCACCCAACAGGGGGAACCTGTTCTCGGGACGCTTGTCGTCCGAATGGGTTGCCCCCACATCGGGAACCTCACTCCTCGGGCCTGGTCGCTTGCCCGGAGTGGCCGTCGCGTGGTGCTATCCGGAGGCCCGCGCCGCTCGCCTTCGCCTCAACGCATAGGCTGATCGGACACGACGGTGAGATAAAGCACCGTCCGGGGATCCGGGCTTTGGGGAAGGGACTGGCAGGTGGCGTCGGGGAACGGCATCGGGGACCGCGGGGCGAAGCCGTATCGCAAGCGCAATCCGCTGCCCGCGCTCATCGTGATCGGGGTGCTGGCGCTCGGCGCGGTGATCGTCTGGGTGAACGTCGTGGCGAGCAACGCCGACATCGAGGCCAAGATCCGCTGCGATCCGCCGCCCGCCCCGCAACCGGGCGTCACCTACACGCCGCTGGCCCACAACGGGCTGGACGACCGCGCGCCGGTCCCCCCGGACAAGGTCGCCCTCCAGGTGCTCAACGGCTCCCAAATCCGCGGCCAGGGCGGCATCGTCACCAGCACGCTCAAGGAAATGGGCTTCACCCAGGCGCTCGAGCCGAGCACCGACCCGGCGTACGAGAAGGTCGAAGCCAAATGCCGCGGCCAGATCCGCTTCGGTGAGAACGGCGCGGCCGCGGCCCGCACGCTGAGCCTGGTGGTCCCGTGCGCCGAACTGGTCAAGGACAACCGCAAGGACGCTTCGGTCACGCTCACCACCGGCACCCTGTTGGGTGATATCCGCCCGAAGGCCGAGGCGCGCCAGGTCCTCGACCAGCTCACCCAGTGGTCGAAGGCGCAGCAGGGCAGCGGCGGCGGTGAACAGTCGGCGGGCGGCGGTGCCCCGGTGATCGACCAGGCCCTGCTGAAGGCCGCTCGCGAAGCCCCCTGCTGAACCTGTACTCAAGTGCCATGAAAGGTCCTTTCCTCGCAAATTTGCGAGGAAAGGACCTTTCATGGCGCGCGCAGGGGCTCAGATCACGCCCGCGCCCGAGTCGATCAGCGCCTGACGCAACGGAGCCGCGATCGACGGCGCCACCGCGAAGGTCGCGTCCGGTCCCAGCTCGGTGTCTTCCCCGGGCAGCGACACCTGGGCGCCCGCCTCGGCGGCGATGAGCGCGCCCGCGGCCCAGTCCCAGTGTCCGAGCCCGTGCTCGACGTAGGCGTCCAGCCAGCCCGCCGCGACCGCGCACAGGTCGAGCGAGGCGGCGCCGTTGCGCCGGACGTCCCGCACCCGCGTCGCCAGTCCGGCGACGAACCGGGCCTGTTTGGTGCGCCGTTCGACCTTGTAGGCGAATCCGGTGCCGACCAGGGTCAGATCGAGCCGCTCGGGGGCGTTGACCGACAGCCGCCGCCCGTCGAGGAACGCGCCCTGCCCGCGCGCGGCGGTCCAGCGGCGGCCGCTGACCGGCTCGACGACGGCCCCCGCCACCGAGACCCCGCCGACCTGCGCGGCCACCGACACCGCGAACCACGGCAGCCCGTAGAGGAAGTTCACCGTGCCGTCGATCGGGTCGACCACCCAGGTCACGCCGTCGCCGGCGATCCCGCCGCCCTCCTCGCCGAGCACGGCGTCATCGGGGCGCAGTTCGGCCAGCCGCGCGCGCACCAGCCGTTCCGACTCGTGGTCCACGGCGGTCACCACGTCGGTGTCGGCGGATTTGGTGTCCACCCGCACCTCGCGGCCCCCGTTCATCCCGGTCCAGGCCTCGTGGACCAGTTCGGCGGCCTCGCCCGCGACACGCTCGGCGACACTCTTCAGCAACGTCTCGTCAACTCCCACGTCCGCCATGTCACCACATCCGGTTAAAGTCTCCGAGGCAGGCTTCTGAATCGTGCGAGAAGGGACCACGTCCGTGGTGGAGGCGACCCGAGGTTTCGGTATCGACATCGGCGGCAGCGGGATCAAGGGCGCGCTGGTCGACTTGGCGGAGGGACAGCTGATCGGCGACCGGATCCGGTTCGACACGCCGAAGCCGTCGACGCCCGAGGCGGTGGCGGACGTCGTCGCCGAGATCACCGGCCAGGCCGGCTGGGACGGGCCCGTCGGGGTCACCCTGCCCGCGGTCGTCAAGAAGGGCGTCGCGCACACCGCGGCCAACATCGACCACAAGTGGATCGGCACCGACGCCGACGCGCTGTTCGCCAAACGCCTCGGCCGCGGCGTGGACGACATCGCGATGCTCAACGACGCCGACGCCGCGGGCATGGCGGAGATCCGCTGGGGCGACCCGATCGCGCGGCGCGGCGTGACGGCGCTGCTGACCTTCGGCACCGGCATCGGCAGCGCGGTCTTCCAGGACGGCAAGCTCGTGCCCAACACCGAGTTCGGCCACATCGAGGTCGACGGCTTCGACGCGGAGAAGAAGGCCGCGGCGTCGGTGAAGGACAACGAGGAACTGTCGTATCCCGAATGGGCGGAACGGGTGAACAGGTATCTCAGCGTGCTGGAAAACCTGATCTGGCCGGATCTGTTCATCGTCGGCGGCGGGGTCAGCAAGAAGTCGCACAAATGGGTCCCGTTGCTGGACATCCGGACCCCGGTCATCGTCGCGTCCTTGCAGAACAACGCGGGCATCGTCGGCGCGGCGGCGGCCGCCGCGGAGGGCATCGAGCACTGACGCGCCCGTGCTGACATCGACACCACGGATGTCACTTCGGCGGGTCGGACGGCGTGTCGCGCCCGCCGGGCGGTGATCCGCGCCGCGACGCTGTCACGTATCGTCGTTACAATGGAACACGGCCCCCGGCGGCGGCACTCACCAGAACGAGGGAAACCGCAGGCCGAGGGGTGTTCCCCGAAGTTTGAGGCAGCCGAGACCATCACGCCTCGGCTCGTCATGATCGACCGCTGCGAAAGGGCGTAAGTGGCAGCCGCAAGAACCGCAACCCGAAGCGGGACGAAGACAGCGACCGCAGCCGGCGAGCCGGCCGACGAGGCAGCCACCGGCGCGGCGAAGCCCGCGGCGCGCAAGACCGCCGCCAAGGCGGCCGGCGCGAAGAAGGCCCCGGCGAAGAAGGCTCCGGCCAAGAAACCCGCCACCAAGGGTGTCAAGACCGAAGACGGCGATCCGGAAGACGGTCCGGTAGAGCTCGACGAAGCCGACCTCGAGACCCCGGATCTGTCCGACCTGGAAGAGGTCGAGGTGGACGTCGTCGACGCGACGGTCACCGAAGACACCGAAGAGGACGCCGAGTCCGACGAGGACGCCGAAGAGACGCCCCCGCGGCGCCGCACGGTGGCCGACAAGAACGCCGGAAAGACCTCCGACAACCCGGATTTCGTCTGGGACGAGGAAGAGTCCGAGGCGCTGCGCCAGGCCCGTAAGGACGCCGAGCTCACCGCTTCGGCCGACTCGGTCCGCGCGTACCTCAAGCAGATCGGCAAGGTCGCCCTGCTGAACGCCGAGGAGGAGGTGGAGCTCGCCAAGCGCATCGAGGCCGGGCTCTACGCCGCCGAGCGCGTCCGCAACGCCGAAGAGGAGGGCGAGAAACTCGTCACCCAGATGCGGCGCGACCTCAAGTGGATCGTGCGTGACGGTGAGCGGGCGAAGAACCACCTCCTGGAGGCGAACCTCCGGCTCGTGGTCTCGCTGGCCAAGCGCTACACCGGCCGCGGCATGGCGTTCCTGGACCTGATCCAGGAGGGCAACCTCGGTCTGATCCGCGCGGTCGAGAAGTTCGACTACACCAAGGGCTACAAGTTCTCCACGTACGCCACCTGGTGGATCCGTCAGGCGATCACCCGCGCGATGGCCGACCAGGCCCGCACCATCCGTATCCCGGTGCACATGGTCGAGGTCATCAACAAACTCGGCCGTATACAGCGTGAGCTGTTGCAGGACCTCGGTCGCGAGCCCACCCCCGAAGAGCTCGCGAAGGAAATGGACATCTCCCCGGAGAAGGTCCTCGAGATCCAGCAGTACGCCCGCGAGCCGATCTCGCTCGACCAGACCATCGGCGACGAGGGCGACTCGCAGCTCGGTGACTTCATCGAGGACTCCGAGGCCGTCGTCGCGGTCGACGCGGTGTCGTTCACGCTGCTGCAGGACCAGCTCCAGTCGGTGTTGCAGACGCTGTCCGAACGTGAGGCGGGTGTGGTGCGGCTGCGGTTCGGCCTCACCGACGGACAGCCGCGCACGCTCGACGAGATCGGCCAGGTGTACGGGGTGACCCGTGAGCGCATCCGGCAGATCGAGTCGAAGACGATGTCGAAGCTGCGTCACCCGTCGCGTTCGCAGGTGCTGCGCGACTACCTGGACTGATCCCAGGCTCACGGAAGACCCCGTCACCGTTTCGGTGGCGGGGTTTTTCGCGTCCGGTGTCGAATCGGGGCCCGCTCGTTCGACGCGTGGATATGACGACGAACCCGATCGCGACCAAGAACCTCGACCGCTACGGCTCCGCGGAGCTGCCCTGGAGCCGTCCTCGCGACATCCTCGCCGAAGACACACCCACGGCCGACCTGACTTTTTTCGTGTCGACCGTGCGGCCCGACGGACGGCCGCACTCCGCGGGCGTCGGCGCCGTCTGGGTGGACGACACCCTGTACTTCAAGGGCGGACCCGGCACCCGGCGCTCCCGCAACCTCGCGGCGAACCCGGCCTGCGGTGTTTCGGTGCGCCTGCGAGGAATCGACCTCACGCTGGAAGGCGAAGCCCATCGGGTCACCGATCCGGCGACACTGGAGCGGGTGGCCGCCGTGTACCGGGCCGGTGGCTGGCCCGCCACGGCGGAAGGCGACGCGCTGACCGCGCCCTACAGCGCGCCCAGCGCGGGCCCGCCGCCCTGGCACCTGTACCGGCTCACCCTCCACCGCGCCATCGGCGTGGCAGGCGCCGAACCGTACGGCGCCACGCGCTGGGATTTCGCCAGGTGACCGTCGCGTTTAGTCCTCTGAATGCGGTAGTTGCGTGCGCAAGGATCGCATTCAGAGGACGAAACGCGGGCTCTCAGGGGCGGCCGGTCAGGGTCGTCCACGGGACGTACACGGTGACCCGCTCCCGGAGTTGTTCGTTCATCAGCCACAGCTCCCCCGTCGCCGGCCAGTACGACAGGTTCTGCGAGTTCACCGGCGCCTTGCCGCTGAGCCTCGACGTCGACGTGCCGCCGACCCCGCCGTGCAGACAGGACGGATGGTCACCGGCCACCCCGGCGTATTCCGGGCAGGTCCCGGTCAGCACGAAATATCCGTTGCGTGACACCGCTCCCTGCATGCTCCACACCGGCGACACGAACCCTTCCTTCGCGTGCACGGTGCCGTCGTCCGACAGCTTGGGCAGCCCCGTCGCGCGGTCGAACGGCCAGCGCAGCACCCGGCCGCCGGCGGCGTTGGGCACGTGTTCCGCGGTCACGATCGAGCCGTCGCTGTGGTCGAAGGACATCGTCGCGAGACACGGCCGCACCCCGGGTGCCCCGGTGCAGGTTCCGCCGCCGGGGTACCAGTAGGCGCCGATCTGCGGCATCGCGTAGTCGTAGAACGCCGCGTGGTACTTGCCGTCCGAGCCCTTCCCGACGACGCCGGAGCTGTCGTCGACCTTCCAGAAGTGCGTCGTGTCGAAGACGCGCACCACTCCCCCGGTGGTCGCGACGAACAGGCGGTTCCCGATCCAGGTCATCCCGTGCCCGTGTCCCTGCACGACGGCGAAGTTGTCGTTCGACGTCGGTTCGACGAGCAGCACGTGCCGGTAGCCGAGCCCAGTCGCGTCCACAAAGGACAGACGGACCATCGTGTCGCCCGGGGTGTGCCAGGAGGCCGCCACGACCCGTTTGCCGCCGACCTTCCCGGTCGCCGCGTCGGCGTCGCCGGAGCCGGTCAGGCCCTGCGGGATCCAGTCGTTCGTCTTGTCGTCTCCCGCGTCTTCCCAGCAGAATCCCGCCGGTTTCAGCGCCGTCGCGAGATATGTGCCGTGGCACAACGGCCGCGCGGTCCGGTTCGCCGACGACAGGATCTCCGGCAGGCCACGCGCCGGGAGCTGGCGCTCCAGTGCGGCGATCCGCGCGCCGTAGACGTCGAAGCTCGAACCGGGCGTCCAGCGAAAGCCGTCGACCGTGGCCGCGTCCATCCGCGGGAAAGCGGCCGCGGCGGAGGCGATCCCGGGAACGAGCGCGAACACCAGCAAGAGTGAAGCGAGCAGTCCCAACCTCTTCATGACCGCGAGCATCCCGGCCCCGCGCATACTTTCGATACAAACGCTTCAGGACACCGAAAGTCCGCGCTCGGCCAAGGATTCCTCGACGCGCAGCCGTTCGATCCCTCGGTCGAACCCTTCCGGCAGCTCGTCCAGCCGGTGGTCGACCTCGACCTCCCGGCAGGCCTGGACGAGCAGCGCGTCGTACGCCTGCCGGGTGCCGTACCGGCGGACGGCCGAAGCACCGGGTGGGAGCTCCGCCAGCAGCCGGTGCACCCGGCGGAGATCGGCGGCGAGTTTTTCGATGGGCGGGCCCGCGGGGATGTCCGGTTCGCGGTGACGGCGCCACCGGCGCACCGCCTCGGGGACCCGCAGCGCGCACCAGAAAAGAGCCGACGGCGCCACGGCGACAACGGCGTACAGCGCGACAGGCACGGTGGCCATGACCCATGGTAATCCCGCTCGGCGGGGTCGGAGAAGCCGTGAACCCGGCTATATTCGCGACTGTGTTGACCGAGAAGCTGACCGAGGGCTACCGCTATCCGGACACCGGCGACCACGTTACCGGCATGTTCATCCGACGGCACGAACCCTACGACGGCTACTGGGCGGCCAGCGAGGAGCGCGCGCTCGGCAAGGTCGCCGAGCGGCTCACCGCCACCCTCGGTGCGCGAGCCGGGATCAAGGCGCTCGACGCCGGGTGTGGGGAAGGCAGGCTTCTTCACTGGCTCGCCCGGTTCTCCGCCGAGGTCACGGCCGCAGATCCCGACCGGGACAGGCTGGCGAAGGCGAGCGAGACCGTCGTCGAGGACACCCGGCTCTCCTTCGTCGCTTCGCCGATCACCGAGCTGGACGGCGGCCCGTACGACCTCGTCGTCTGCAGTCACGTCATCCAGCACGTGCCGACTTCGCAGGTCGCGCCCATCCTGCGACGGCTGGCCGAGCTCACCGCGCCCGGCGGCGCTCTGGTGCTGGCCTACAGCCGCGCACCGATCGGACGTGGCGCCTTCAGCCTGGACAGTGTCGAAGGCGGCGAGGTCCGCTCACGCCGGATCGGCCGCGAAGAATTCGACAAGGCGCTACGCGACGGCGACGGCCCGGCGCTCCCGGTCCGCCATCTCGACCCGGCGGAGGTCGCCGCCGACGCCGCCGAAGCGGGCTGGCGCACCGACTGGGAATGGACCTACCACGTCCTCGACGACCTCGGTCCCGCCGACGACCACATCGACCGCGACGAACTGGTCAACGCCTCCGGCCCGCTGCGCCGTCACCTCGGCCGGGATCTGATCACCGTGCTGCGCCGCGAACCCGCATGACGGCGGTGCTCCTCACCTACGCCTGGGCGGTCCCGCTGTCCGAGCGCGAGGCGGGGAAGGTACTGGACGGCGGCCGGGATCGCGGTCTGCTGACCCATCTCGACGGGAAACTCGGCGAGGAATGGACCGCCGCGGAGGACTTCCTCACCACGTACACGACTCCGCCGAAACGCCGCGTGCTGCGCAAACGCACCGGTGGCTCCCGGCTGTCGATCCACGTCGGCGCGGCCAGCCTGCCCTGCGAGCTCATCGTCACCTGGCACCCCGCCTATCACGCGATGACGCTGATCCTCGCCACCACGATCACCGGACCGGAGCCAGAGCCGCCCGCCGCCGGCTTCGATCTCGCCATCGCCGTCCTGCAGAGCCTTCAGGGCCGTGAGGCGACGAACGGGGAGAACGGGCTGCGCGGCGGCTACGGCGAGAAGTCGTTCCCCTCGCTCCTCAAGGCCGTCACCCATATCTTCGAGGACCTGACCAGGGGCTGCGGCCTGACCGAAGGGCTCGGCCGCAAGGGCTGGTGCGTCGAATTGCGGTCCCACGACGGACATCCGCCCGCGCAGCGGGTCGCGGCCGATCCCCGGCCGTTCTACGGGCTGGCGACCAGCGACGAGGGCTGGCGGTTCGTACCCCGCGAGGTCGCCAGGGAAGCGCTCGGCCCCTCCTGGGGCACGCGGTCCTTCGTCTCCGCGTACACGATGGCGGGCGGGATCGTCTGCCTCAACAGCAAGGATTCCGACTACGTCGAGCAGCAGGACGAGCTGATGCGCGGCCCGTTCGGCGCGGTCGAACCGTACTTCGGCATCGACAGCGACGTCGGCGGCCTCGACCACGGCATGCTCTTCATCCTCGAACGGGTCCTGATCCGGATGGCGCTGGCCGACCAGTGGCTGCGCACCGCCCAGCGCGAGATGCGGGCGCTGACGGCGAAGAAGAAGGCCGCGAACCGCACCCGGCTGCTCCGGGGCTCGCTCGACGACATCCTCGAGATGCTGCACTCGGTGCTCCCGCCCGAGATCGATTCGCTAGAACGCCGTCTGGTCACCAGCATGGGGGTGGAGCGGATCATCGCCCAGCTCGACCGCCAGGCCGAGGCGATGGACGAGGAGACCCGCTACGCCTACGAGAACACGGTGAGCGCGCGGGTCACGCGGCTCACCGTGGTGACCATCGTGCTGACGGTCGTCACCCTCGTCCTCGGTGTCCTGCAGGTACTCGTCTCAGTTTGAGCCGCTGCCGCGGCACTGTTTGCGGCCCCGCTCGGCGAACAGCACCCCCACGCCCACCGCCACCATCAGCGCGCTCGCCACGATGTGCATACCCGGCGGGAGCAGGTGGAGCTGCACGAACCAGCTCGGGTCGCCGCCGTCGAGCAGCCGGTTGATCAGCCCTCCCGCGCCCTGCACCAGCAGCAGGATCCCTAGTAGTTCGATCATCGTCACGCCCCTTCCGAAACCCGGTCGTCCTTGGGTGAGAACTGCTGCCACAAGGGGCCGGTAGCGAACCAGATGGCCGTCACGACCCCCAACCGCGGCAGCCAGCTCCACAGCTGCGCGACCTGCTCGGTGTCGCCGATCATGAAGATCAGCGCCAGCAGCACGACGGCGGCGATCCCGCAGGCCAGCACGCATTTACCCCATTCACGCCATTCGGCGCGGACCTTCATCCGCCCCTTCGGCTTGGGCGGTGGTGGCGGGCCGCCCGCGAACCGGTGCGCGAACCGCACGTCGGCCCATCGGATCATCGAAGGCCCGAACACCACGCTGAAGCCGAGATAAACCGCGGCGAGGCCGTGCACGAAGTTCGCCTTGCCGCCACCCTGGAGGTCGAGCACCGTCGCGACCAGCACCACGATGTCGATCACCGGGGTGAGGGCCAGCAGGACGGTGCTCGTCCGCTTGAGCCGGAGCAGGTAGCGGGCCAGCAGGCCGGCGCCGATGGCGACCCAGAAACCGATCTCCCCGGCGGCGATCACCGCCGCCATCGGATTCTCCGCGAAGAAGTCCCAGATCTTGTTCACGCTTCGAGCTTCGCCCACGGTGGTGGTCCGGCGCGTCGGCGAAGGGCAGGAGATCATCGTCATCAGTTCGTAGGACCCCGCCGCCCGTCCCGATGTGCTGGGATGGAGCGGTGCCCACGTTAGTCCCGCGCCTGAGTCACCTTCCGCGGTGGAAGCAGGACCTCGTTATCGCGCTCGGCACCTGGCTCATCGGCGTCCTGGTCTACCTCAGCGGGATGCAGGTACTGCTCAACGGCCCGGACACGACACCACTGTGGATCCGGCTGACCGAACTGACCGTGCTGTGCGCGCTGGAGATGCTGCGCCGCAAGGTCCCGTTGGCGCTGCTCTGCGCGCTGGTCGTGGTCGCCGTGGACGTGGCGATCGGTCCCTCCCTGCCGATCCTCGTCGTCTTCACCGATTTCCTCTACGCCACGACGCTCTACGGTTCGCGGCGGGCCAGCAGGGCGATGATCGGCATCGCCGCGATCGGGACGCTCGCGGTGGTGTGCCTGGCGCTCGTCCTGTCTTCGCAGTGGCGGACGGGGATCCTGGTGGCGTTCGCGTTCCTGCCGTTCCTCGTCACCCCGGTGTGGTGGGCGGCGAACGTGCGGCAACAGCGGGACATCGCCGACAACGAACGGGCGAACGCGGTCCAGCTGGCCACGATCGGCGAACTGGACCGGAAGGCCGCCGTCGCCGGGGAACGCTCGAAGATGGCGCGGGATCTGCACGACGTCATCGCCGGGCATCTTTCGGCGATCGCGCTCCAGTCCGAAGCCGCGTTGTCGATGGCGGACGCCGACCCGCGGCTGTCCAGGAAGGTCCTGAAATCGGTGCGGGAGAACAGTGTGAGCGCGCTGGAGGAGATGCGCGCGATGATCGGGCTGTTGAGGGAGGACCCCGCTTCGGGGAACACCGAGATCGAGGCGACCGCGCCCGCCCGGCTGGCCGAACTGTCCAAATTGGTCGAATCGGCAAGGGCCAGCGGACTGGTGGTCGAAGTCCATTCCACTGTGGATGGAGCCGCGCCGCTCCCGGCCGCCGTCGACCTGACGGCATACCGGATCGCGCAGGAAGCGCTCACCAATGCGGTGAAACACGCCCCCGGCGGCAAGGCCGTTCTCGACATCCGCTCGGGCGGCGGCATACTCACCGTCGAAGTACGCAATGATCTTCAGTCGGGTCACCCCGAAGACGGCGGGACCGGACTCGGCCTGCTGAACATGCGGGAACGTGCCGCCGCGGTGGGCGGCACCCTCGCCGCCGGGCCGTCCGGCGGCGGCTGGCTGGTCCGCGCCGAACTGCCTCTGGAGGGGTCATGACCATCAAGGTGCTCGTCGCCGACGACCACGGCGCGATCCGGGCGGGGCTGATGATGATCCTCGGCAACGCCGAAGGCATCGAGGTCGTCGGCGAGGCCGCGGACGGTGCCACCGCCGTCCGCCAGGCGAAGGCCCTGAAGCCCGACGTCGTGCTCATGGACGTCCGGATGCCCGGCGTCGACGGCATCGCGGCCACGCGGGAACTGACCGCGGAAGGGCTGTGCGAAGTCCTGGTGCTGACCACTTTCGACCTCGACGAGTACGTCCACGCCGCGCTGCGGGCAGGCGCGGCCGGGTTCCTGCTGAAATCGGTGGAAGCGTCGCGGCTGATCGAAGCGGTGAAACTGGTCGCGGCGGGCGAAGGGGTGCTCGCCCCACAGGTCACCCGGAAGCTGATCGCCGCGTTCGCCGAAGGGACCCGCGAACCGTCCAGTGCCCCCGACGGGCTCGCCGACCTGACCGAACGCGAGCGTGAGGTGCTGGCATGCCTGGGCGGTGGCCTGTCCAACGCGCAGATCGGCACCCGGCTGCACATCGGCGAGACCACGGTGAAGACGCACGTTTCGCGCGTACTGACGAAGCTGGAACTGCGGTCGCGGGTACAGGCGGCAATCCTCGCGCAGGAGAACGGCGTCACCCTGGAGGGTTGATCTCCACCGTTCTGCGAGGCGGGCGGCGATCTTCTAGCGTGACCCTTCATGCGCCGAACTCTGGACGTGGACGAGGTCCTGAAGCGACAGGACTCCAGTGAGCTGAAACGCCGCCTGCACGGGCGCGACCTGATCGGCTTCGGGGTCGGCATCATCATCGGCACCGGCATCTTCACCCTCGCCGGCGTCGAAGCCAAGACCCACGCGGGCCCGTCGGTGACGCTGTCTTTCGTGCTCGGCGCCGTCGTCGCCGGGATGGCCGCGCTCTGTTACGCCGAACTCGCCTCCAGCGTGCCGACGGCCGGAAGCGCCTACACCTACGCCTTCGCCACCCTCGGCGAGACCTTCGCCTGGATCATCGGCTGGGACCTGCTGCTCGAGTTCGCCCTCGGCGCGGCCGTCGTCTCGCGGGGCTGGTCCGGCTACCTCGCGAATCTGATGGGCCTCTCCCCCGACTGGTTCGGCGAAGACGCGAAAGTGAACATCGGCGCCGTCGCGATCATCGCCGTGCTGACCGTGATCGCCGTCATCGGGATCAAGGAGTCGGCACGGGTGACGAATCTGCTCGTGCTGGTGAAGGTCGCGGTATGCGTGCTGATCCTCGCGGTCGGCGTGTTCTACATCCGCGGCGAGAACCTCGTCCCGTTCATCCCGCCCGCCCAGCCGCCCGCGGAGACCGCCGGGGCTTTGCACCAGCCGATCGTGCAAGCCGCGCTCGGGCTGGAGCAGTCCGTCTACGGCATCGCGGGAATGGTCACCGCCGCCGCGGTCGTCTTCTTCGCCTACACCGGTTTCGAGGCACTCGCCAACCTCGGCGAGGAGACCGTGAACCCCAAACGCGACCTCCGGGTCGGCATCCTCGGCGCGCTCGGCGTCTGCGCCCTGCTCTACATCGGCGTCTCGCTGGTGCTGACCGGGATGGTGCCGTTCGCCGAGATCGACGCGGGCGCCCCGCTCGCCGACGCCTTCGACCGGGTCGGGCAGCACTGGGTCGGCGCGCTGATCTCACTCGGCGCGGTCACCGGGCTGACGTCGGTGATGATGGTGGAACTGGTGACGATCGGGCGGATCGGCTTCGCGATGGGCCGCGACGGCCTGCTGCCGAAGAAGTTCGGCACGGCGCATCCGCGCTGGGGCACCCCGCATCGGATGACCATCAGCGGCGCCGTGCTGATCGCGGCGCTGGCCGCGTTCATCCCGATCTCCGAACTCGCCGACATGGTCAGCATCGGCGCGCTGTCGGCGATGATCATCGTCGCGGTGGCCGTGCCGGTGCTGCGGAAACGCCGTCCCGGCCTGGAGCGCCCGTTCACCGTGCCGTTCTCGCCGTACCTGCCGATCGTGGCGGCGCTGGCGTGCTTCTACCTCATGCTCAACCTCGACGTGATGACCTGGCTGCGGTTCGCCGCGTGGCTGGTGCTCGGCCTGCTGATCTACGTCTTCTACGGGCGCAAGCACTCGCGCTTCGCGAAGAACGACCTCAGCTCCACAGACCGGCCGTCGTGATCGCGGCGACGGCGGCCTCGGCGTCGCCGTCGTCCACCACGATCAGCATCCGGTTCAGCGCCGCGGCGACCCATTCCACCGGCTGGTCGTGCAATCCGTTGTGCCCCAAGGACGGATAGCCGTCCATAATGGACAAAAGGGTGCCTTCGGTGCCGATCCGCATCCCGGCGACCAGGACGGCATGGCCGCCGGCGGGGCGCCACCGCGACGACCACAGCGGCGGGACACCCGTGTCGAGGTAGTCGAGCAGCGCCCGCACCGGGGTGTCGTGCGCGCCGAATTCGGCCGGGTCGACCTCGGCGATCACCGCGACCCGTGGCAGCCGCCACAGCCCGGCCAGGAGCATGAACAGCGACTGCGGCGCCCAGTGCCCGGTGGCGGGCACTGCGGGCACGGCGGCGAGCCGTCCGCCCGACAGCGCCTCGATCGCCCGCCGGAGGCCGTCCGGCGTGGTGCCGGCCACCGCGGCGACCTCGTCCTGGTCTGAGACGTCGAAGCCCGCGGCGCGCAGGGCGGCCAGCGCCACGAACGGCCCGGCGAGCCCGTCCTTCTGCGGGAGTTCGGCCCGCGCGACGGCGACGAGGTGCTCACCACCGGGGAGCCAGCGCTGTCCCGACAGACCGGTCCGGTCGCCGTCGATTCCGGAGGACATCGGCTCAGTATCGGCGTTCAGAGGGGTGCCGGGCCATCGCGTTTCTCCGGCGAGCGCAGCGCCACCCCGGCTACGACGGCCAGCGTGCCGAGCGCCTCGGGAAGGGTCGGGACCTGCCTCAGCCACAGGAAGCCGATGACGCCCGCCGTGACCGGCAGCAACGCGAGCAACAGCGCGAACCGCGCCTGCCCCGCCTTGCGCAGGACCACCTGATCCAGCGCGTACGGCACGACGGTCGAGAGCACGCCGACCCCGATGCCCAACAGCAGCAAACGTGGCGAAGCCCACACCGCGCCGGTGCCGAGAGCCAGCGGCGAGAGCACCACGGTGCCGACGGCGAACCCGACGGCCAGCCCGTCGATCCCGTTCCCGCCGACCGCGACCCGCTTCCCCAGCAGGATGTACCCGGCCCAGGCTGCCGCCGCGCCCAGCGCGAAGAGCACGCCCAGCAGGCTGCCTTCGAGCCGGACGTCCGCGATGGCCACGACACCGGCCACCACCAGCAGCAACGCGAAGGCGTCGCGGCGGGTGCGCGAACCGAACGCGGCGACCAGCACGGGCCCGGCGAACTCCAGCGCGACGGCCGTGCCCAGCGGCAACCGCGCGATCGCCTCGTAGAAGAGCACGTTCATCCCGGCGGTGACGACACCGAACGCGCCGGCGAGCAGGAACGTGCGGCCGGTCCACGCCGAACGGGGTGGCCGCCGCCACGCCAGCAGCACGACCGCGGCCCCGAGACAGCGGAGCCAGGCCACCCCCGCGGGTGAGGCGACCGAAAAGAGACCTACGGCGACAGCGGCACCGGCGTACATGGAAATTCCGCTGAGAACGAACAGAACCGGGGCCGGGACGCTCGAGAGGCGGCTCCGGACGACTGCGATACCCACTCCCGCATGGTGCCTGACATGGGAAAAGGCGGGTTCAGGGGGAGTCTTCTCCTACGTTGCGTGATTACGCTACGGCATCCGAGGTAATTACCAGTGACAAATGAGACACCCAGGCGGGAACACTTGCGGGCCGCCAAACGTCTGGAAGAGTGGAAGCACGAACACGGCGGAGCCGGGAACGAACGTTTCAGGCATCAGTGCCGAAGTGGTCGTAGCTGGATCGATGGCACCGGGTTACCGGTGCCGGGACGGAGGGAGACTCCAATGACTTCACCGACGCTCACCCGCCCCGAACTGACCGCTGCCGACCGATGCGACCGGTGTGGAGCTGCAGCCCAGGTTCGAGCCATTCTCAGCACCGGTGGCGAGTTGCTCTTCTGTGGTCACCACGCCCGCGCACACGAAACGAAGCTCAAGGAAATGTCCGCGGACATTCAGCGGTAACCACCAGTCCACGACCACCCGGCGGCCGGCTGCTCCCCATGGAGCGGTCGGCCGCCCTGTTTTAGCTAGCAGAAACATACATACCGCGTGTATGTTTCTGGCATGACCAGCGACCTTCTTGGCGAGACGCACGAGGTGGACCTCGGCGGCGCCCGCATCCGCTACCGCGACCGCGGCGAAGGCCCTCCGGTGGTCTTCGTGCACGGTCTGCTGACGAACGGCCTGCTCTGGCGCAAGGTGGCCCCCGCGGTCGCCGACGCCGGGTTTCGCTGCCTGATCCCGGACTGGCCGCTGGGCTCGCATGAGATCCCGGTTCCCGATGCCGACCTGAGCCCGCCCGGCGTCGCCGCGCTCATCGCGCGGTTCCTGGAAGTGCTCGACCTGACCGACGTCACGGTGGTCGCCAACGACACCGGCGGCGCGCTCACGCAACTGCTCATGACCACCTCGCCCGAACGCGTCGGACGGGTCGTGCTGACCCCGTCGGACTCCTTCGAGCGGTTCCTGCCGCCGATGTTCGCCCCTCTGACCACGCTGGCGCGGATCCCCGGTGGCTTCCGGCCGGTGATCCAGGCGATGCGCTCACGACGGCTGTTGAAGGCGACGAAGTTCGTGTGGCTGGCCAAGCATCCGATCCCGGACCATGTCCTCGACGCCTACCTGCTGCCCAGCAGACGGGATCCGGCGATCCGCGAGGACGTCGTACGATTCACCGCCGCGATCGACAAGCGCTACACGCTGACCGCGGCCGAACGGCTGCCCGCGTTCGAGAAACCCGTGCTGCTGGTGTGGGCGCCCGAGGACCGGCATTTCCTGATGCGGCTGGGCAGGAAGCTCGCCGCCGTGCTGCCGAACGCGGAGCTGAAGACGATCGAGGACTCCTACGCCTTCGTGCCGGAGGACCAGCCGGAGCGGCTGAGCGGCATGGTGGTGGAATTCCTGGGTGCCCACGCCACGACGTAGCCAGACCGAGCGCTCGCGGTCGACGCAGACCGCCCTGATCACGGCGGCGCGCCCCCTGTTCGCCGAACAGGGCTACGCCGCCGTGCCCGCCGACGAGATCGTCCGGGCGGCAGGCGTCACCCGCGGCGCGCTGTACCACCACTTCGGGGACAAGCAGGGGCTCTTCCGCGCCGTCGTCGAGCAGCTCGAAACGGAGATCACCGACGAGCTCAAGACCGTCCTGCGGGCCGGGGAGGATCCCTGGACGGCCGCGCTCGCGGCGCTGACGCGGTTCCTCGACGTCTGCGTGCGGCCCGAAGTCGTCCAGATCTCGTTCACCGACGCGCTCGCCGTACTGGGCTGGCAGGAGTGGCGCGCGATCGAGCAGCGGTACGGGCTGGGGCTGATCACGGAGATCCTGGAGTCGGTCGCCGCCGACGGGAAGCTGATCCCGGCGCCGATCCCGGAACTGGCGCAACTGGTGATGACCGCTTGTGGCGAGGCGGCACTGATGATCGCGCACGCCGAGGATCCCGAAGCGGCGAAGGCGCGGTGCCTGCAGGCACTGGTGGCCCTGCTGTCGGGCCTCGTGAAAGACCGCGTTTAGTCCTCTGAACGCGGTACTTGCACACGCAACGACCGCATCCAGAGGACTGAACGCGAGCTAGACGGTGTCCAGGATCATCTCGAACGCCGCTTCGGCCGCGCCCAGCAGTTTCACGTCGGCGCCCAGCGCCGAGCTCACGATCTGCGTCCCGCCGACCGCCCGGCTGACCAGGCTCCGACGGCGGACCTCGGCCGCGACCGACCCCACCACCGAATCCGGCAGCGCGGTGAGTAGATCGCCCAGGACGACCAGCTGCGGGCCGAGGAGGTTGACGACGTTCACCAGGCCCACCGTCAGCCATTCCGAGAACTCCGAAAGCCGCTCCTGGGCGGCCTGCGGGTCGCGGCCCAGTTCGCGCAGTTCGACCAGGATCGCCCCGCGCGGGGTCTCCTCGGGCAGGTCGAGCGCCCGGCACAGGGCCGCCTCGCCGACCTCGGTCTCCCAGCAGCCGCTGGAGCCGCAATAGCAGGGACGGCCGCCAGGCCGGACCGCCATATGCCCGATCTCACCGACGTAGCCCGCTCCGCCGCGCAGCGACGAGCCGTCCGCGATGATCCCTCCCCCGACACCGACGTCCGCGGAGACGTACACGGCGTCGGACGAGCCCCGCGCGGCTCCGCGCAGGTGTTCGGCGATGGCGCCGAGTTCGGCGTCGTTGCCGACGAGGATGGGAATGCGCAGCACACCGCCGAGCCGTTCCCCGAGCGACACGTCGGTCCAGCGCAGGTTGGGCGCCTCGTGCACGTGCCCGTCCGCCCGGCGGACGACGCCGGGCACGGAGACCCCCGCGGCGATCGGCTGCACGCCGAGATCGCTCGCCAGCATGGTGGTCGACTCGATCACATGGGTGATCACCTCGTCGGCCTCCCGCATCCGGCCGCGGAGGTTCCAGCTGTTGCGCCCGAGGATCTGGCCGCCGAACCCGATCAGCGCTATCGCCACGTGTTCGACCTGGAGGTCGACCGCGAGCACCACCGCCGCGTGCGGCTGCGGCAGGACCAGGAGCGAGGGGCGGCCCGCCCCTCGTCCCGGCCTCGGGACCCTCTCCTCGACGACGCCCGCTTCCGCGAGGCCGTCGACAAGGGTCTTGATGGTGCTGCGGTTGAGCCCCAGCTCGGTGGCCAGGGTCGCCCTGGTGCTCGGGCCGCTGACGTGCAGCAACCGGAGCAAGGTCGTGCGGTTGTGCCTGCGCACCTCGTCTGGTCGTGCAACGGGTGTGCTGGTCACGGACTTCATCATTCCATGCGGGCTCAGCGCGGTGACGCAGCCGCGCGGCGCCGGGACAGCGCGTCCACCGTGGCCGCGAGCAACAGCACCAGACCGGTGACGATGTTGACCACCGCCGCCGACTGCTTCAGCAGGCCGAGCGCGTTCTCCACGACCGCGAGGACCAGGCCACCGATCACCGCGTCGACCACGCGGCCCTTGCCGCCGAACAGCGACGTGCCACCGATGACGGCGGCGCCGACCGCGAACAGCAGCGTGTTGAGGCCACCGGCCTGCGGGTCGACCGAGCCGACCTTCGACGAGTAGACGATCGCGCCGATCGCCGCCACCGCCGAGCAGATGACGAACACCGACGCCCGGATCTTCTCGACGTTGATACCGGCGCGGCGCGCCGCCTCGCGGTTGCCACCGACGGCGTAGATGTGGCGGCCGTACTGCGTGCGGTTGAGCACGTAGGTGCCGAGCACCAGCAGGCCGAGCACGATCGGCACGACGTACGGGACGCCGGAGATCACGATGTTCGGGTTGGGCGCGCGGTTCAGCGTCAGCAGATAGGTCGCCACCGCGGCGACCACCGCGATCGCGCCGACCTTGAACAGCACCATCGGCGTCGGCTGGGTGACCAGGCCGCGTTTGAGCCGGGAGAAGTGCTGGCCCAATGTCACCGCGGCGAACCCGCCCGCCGCGATCAGGAAGAGGACCCAACTGCCCACTGTGGACAGATTGCCGTTGGCGACCTTGAACAACACGTCCGAGGTACTGATGCCGAGCGTGCCGCCCTCACCGATGAACTGCAGGATGACACCTTGCCAGGCAAGGAAAAGCGCCAGCGTCACGACGAACGAGGGCATGCCGATCTTCGAGACCAGGAACCCGGTCAGCACCCCGATCGCACCGCCGACGCTGATCGCGAGCAGGATCTCGATCCACGGATTGGCGGCCGTTCCCGACAGCACCAGCGCGATGGCGAGCACCGCGAACCCGACGCCCGCCCAGATCCGCAGGATCACGCCGAGCAGACCGGCGATCGCGAGTACCACGAGGAACGCGATGAACACGCCGTTCCCCATCCCGCCCAACAGGTTTCCGTTGCGCACGTAGTGCATCGCGAGTACGGCGGCGGTGACGCCGGACGCGGTACCCGCGGACAGGTCGATCTCGCCGAGCAGCAGCACGAACACGATGCCCATCGCGATGATCGCCTTGCCGGCACCCTGTGCCAGCAGGTTCGCGATGTTGTTCATCGTCAGGAACGTGTCCGACAGCGACGCGAACACGATCACCAGCACGAGCAGGCCGAGCAACGCCGGGAGCGAGCCCAGCTGTCCCGCCTTGATCCGGGAGAAGTAGTCGCCGATCGCTTCCGACGTTGACATCGATGTCGTGTCGATGCCGAAGTCCGTGATGGCCGCCGACGGGTTGAGCGCGGTGGCCGCCGACTTGCCCCCCTCCGGCGAGGCGGGCTTTGCAGGTGTCTCAGTCATTTCCGGTTCTTTCTCGCCCGTTTTAGAGGACGGCGGCTTCGGGGCGGGCAAGGCCGAGATCGCCGGAGCGGCCGGCGGTGATCAGTTCCACGACCTGGCCGTGGGTGACGTCCTTGGTGTGCACGTTGGCGACGAGACGGCCGAGGTAGAGCACCGCGATGCGGTCGGCGACCTCGAACACGTCGGCCATGTTGTGGCTGATCAGCACCACACCGAGGCCCTGCTCGGCGAGGCGGCGGACCAGGTCGAGCACCTGGCGGGTCTGCGCGACGCCGAGCGCGGCGGTCGGCTCGTCGAGCAGCACGACCTTGGAGTCCCACAGCACGGACTTGGCGATCGCGACGGTCTGCCGCTGCCCACCGGAAAGCGCCGAAACCGGGGTACGGACGGACTTGACGGTGCGGACCGAAAGCGACGCGAGCGTCTCGCGGGCGGCCTTCTCCATGCTGGCCTCGTCGAGCAGCCATTTGCTGCCGCGTTCCCGGCCGAGGAACATGTTCTGCACGATGTCGAGGTTCTCCGCCAGGGCGAGGTCCTGGTAGACGACCTCGATCCCGAGATCCGCGGCGTCACGCGGGCCGTGGATGTGGACCGGCTCGCCCTGGAACTTCACCGTGCCGGAGTCGTAGCCGTGGATCCCGGCGATCGACTTGACCAGGGTGGACTTGCCTGCCCCGTTGTCGCCGACCAGCGCGGTGACCTCACCGGCCCGCACCTCGAAGTCCACGTCGTGGAGGACGTGGACCGGTCCGAAGCTCTTGTTGATCTGCCTTAGTTCGAGGATGGGTTCGCTCATGGGGGTTTCTCGAATTCTCCCGGCTGGGTACCGGGCCGGGACGCGCTGTCGGGAGGAGCGCCCCGGCCCGGTTGTCTGGATTTAACGGGTCAGGAGATACCGAGCTGCGCGCAAGCCGCGGCCAGGTCGCCACCACAGATCTCGGCGGCCTTGACGTAACCCTGCGTAACGACCTCCTTGACGCCGTCCTTGGTGGTCATCTTCGGCTCGAGGAGCACGGACTTGACGTCGCGGTTGCCCTTCGGGTCCTTCGCCTTGCCGGTGGCCAGCGCGTCGGCGCCCGGCTTGTCGCCCTTGGCGAGCAGGACGGCGAGCTTCGCCGCGGCCTCGGCCTCTTCCTTGATCGGCTTGAAGACGGTCATGTACTGGTCGCCGCGCAGGATGGCCATGAGGCCGTCCGCGGTGGCGTCCTGGCCGGTGACCGGGACCTTGCCGTTGAGGCCGTTCTTCTTCAGCACCGTGATGACCGCGCCGGCGAGACCGTCGTTCGCGGCGACGACGCCGTCGACCTTGCCCTTGTTGTCGGTCAGGATCTGCTCGAAGGTCTGGCCACCCTTCTGGTTGTCCCAGTTGTCGATGGCCTGTTCCCGCACGAGCTTCAGGTCGCCGCCGGCGAACTTCGGCTGCAGGACGGACTTCTGACCGTTGGCGAACAGCGTCGCGTTGTTGTCGGTCGGGGCACCCTCGATCATGATGACCTCGGCGCCCTTCTTGTCCTTCAGCGCGTCGGAGAGGCCCTGGCCCTGGAGCTGGCCGACCTTCTCGTTGTCGAACGAGACGTAGTAGTCGGAGCTGCCGCCGAGGTTCAGCCGGTCGTAGTCGATCGTCGGAATGCCCGCGGCCTGCGCCTTCCTGGCCACCGCCGCGCCGACCTCGCTGTTGATGGAGGCGATGATCAGGACCTTGACGTTCTGCCCGATCATGCCGTCGGCCAGCGTGGTGAACTTCTGGACGTCGCCCTGCGCGTTCTGGACGTCGGCGTCGAAGCCCGCGTCCTTGAGCGCCTTGGTCAGGTAGGGCTTGTCGAACGCCTCCCAGCGCGCGGAGCTGGCCGTCTCCGGGAGGATGACGCCGACCTTGCCACCGGTGGCGGCACCACCGGGAGCGGGCGCGGACTGCGAGGAATTGCCGCTCCCGGAGTCCGCGGTGTTGGCGCCACAGGCGGAGAGCACCAGGCCGGCGCCCACTGTCGCGGCGAGGAGGGTAAGGGTTCTGCTGCGCATCCTCGAACCTTTCCGAATCTTGCTCGCGGGCGGCGATCCAGGAGGACCCGTCGCACCATCGCGCATATGTTGTGGGCGACAACATATGCCGCCGAAAGGGTTTCGCGGAAGACGGCTGAATCGATTAAGCCTCATCAAATGGACACGGTTTGGCAACGTGGGCGTAGCAAGGCGTACGAAGTCCAGGCACGTTGACAGTGTGACCGCCACCACTCACGGAGCGTGACCGTGGCTCGCCGAGTCTCTGGGTCCCTAACGCTATGAAAGGTCCTTTCCTTGCAAATTTTGCAAGGAAAGGACCTTTCATAGCGGTTGGTACGGGGCGCTACCAGGAACGCAGGGTGACGATCCGCTCTTCGAGCTGCTCCACCGTCGCCATCGCGGTAGGTGGTCCGCCGCACACCCGGCGCAGCTCGTTGTGGATCGCGCCGTGCGGTTTCTTGGTCCGGTGGTGGTACACGCCCACGAGGGCGTTGAGTTCCTTGCGGAGGCTGCCGAGCCGTTCGCTCACCGACTGCGGCCGTGCCACCGGCGCCTGCTGCTCGGCCTTCGGCTTGCGTCGCTTCTCGTCCGAGAGCTGCTCTTCCTGCCGCTTCCGCAACAAGGCGCGGACCTGGTCCGGTTCGAGCAGCCCCGGCAGCCCGAGGTACTCCTGTTCCTCGTCGGAACCGGAGAACACGGCGGTCCCGAACGAGTTGCCGTCGTAGATGACCTGGTCGAGTTCGGCGGAGGCGCCCAGCGAGGTGAACGCCTTCTCCTCTTCGCCCGGCTCGTCCTCGGTGCGGTTGGCCTGGGCGAGGAGCTCGTCCTCCCAGCCTTCCTTCTCCCGGTGCGGTTTGCCGAGGACGTGGTCGCGCTGCGCTTCCAGCTCACTGGCGAGTTCCAGCAGCACCGGCACGCTCGGCAGGAAGACCGAAGCGGTCTCGCCGGGTTTGCGCGAACGCACGTACCGGCCGATGGCCTGCGCGAAGAACAGCGGGGTCGACGCGCTGGTGGCGTAGACGCCCACGGCCAGGCGCGGGACGTCGACGCCTTCGGACACCATCCGGACCGCGACGAGCCAGCGGTCGGTCGAGTCGGAGAACTCCTTGATCCGCCCGGACGCCTTGGGATCGTCGGAAAGGACGACCGTCGGGTTCTGGCCGGAGATGCGCTGCAGGATCTTGGCGTAGGCGCGCGCGGACTCCTGGTCGGTGGCGATCACCAGGCCACCGGCGTCCGGGATGCCGTTGGCGCGCAGTTGCGCGAGGCGGGTATCGGCGGCCTGCAGCACCGCCGGGATCCATTCGCCTGCCGGGTCGAGCGCCGTGCGCCAGGCGCGCGCGTTCTGCTCGGCCGTCAGCGGCTCGCCGAGCCGCGCGGTGAACTCCTCCCCCGCGCTCGTGCGCCAGGAGGCCTCACCGGAGTAGGCGAGGAAGACGACCGGCCGGACCACGCCGTCGGCGAGCGCGTCGGCGTAACCGTAGGCATGGTCGGCCTTGCTGCGCTGGAAACCCGAGCCGTCGGGCTCGTAGGTGACGAACGGGATCTGCGAGTCGTCGCTGCGGAACGGCGTCCCGGTCAGCGCGAGACGGCGGACGGCGGGCGTGAACGCCTCGCGGACCGCGTCGCCCCAGGACTTCGCGTCACCGCCATGGTGGATCTCGTCGAGGATCACCAGGGTCTTGCGGTTCTCGGTGCGCACGCGGTGCAGCGTCGGATGCGCCGCGACCTGCGCGTAGGTGACCGCGACCCCCTGGTAGTCGCGTGAGGTGGCGCCGGCGCCGTTGCGGAAGTTCGAGTCGATCGCGATACCCGCGGCCGCCGCCGAAGCGGCCCACTGGTGCTTCAGGTGCTCCGTCGGCGCGACGATGGTGATCGCTTCGACGGTCCGGTCGCTCAGCAGCTCGGCGGCGATCCGGAGACCGAACACCGTCTTGCCCGCGCCCGGCGTCGCGACCGCCAGGAAGTCCTTCGGTTTCTTCGTCAGGTACTTCGTCAGCGCGCGGCGCTGCCAGGCACGCAGCGGCCGGGCGGTGCTGTCCTTCGCCGCGGGAGGCGCGCCCAACGTGCCACGATCACGTTCCACTGTTTCCGACATGCCGGTCACCTCCCTCTCCCTCAAAAGCGCTGTTCACCGCTGTCTGACAAGCACTGTGTCCGACAAGCAAAAGCCCCCACTTTGGTATCCGGCCGCGACGCCGGCGCCTGAGGTGAGGGCACTGGGGTGAGCCTACCCGCCGGGCCCGTGGAACGCCGGAAGCGCCACCCCCGTTGTCGGTTTACTCACCCGAAATGCCAGGGGTGACGAGCCGAATGCCGCGGCATGGACCATGCTGGACACCGTCAAGGGCGCTCGGCGCTGGCGGAGGAGCTGCATGAGCGAGGAGAACGGCCGGGAAGAGTCGGCCGCTGGGGTCGCGAAGGTCCGCAGAGGTCCGTTGCGCCTGCTCAGCCGCACGCTCAACAAGGCGTGGGAAGGCAACATCTTCTCCGAAGCCGCCGAAGCCGCGTTCTGGCAGACGCTGTCGCTGCCGCCGCTGCTGCTCGGGCTCCTCGGTTGCCTCGGTTTCGTCGGCGACTGGTTCGGCCAGGAGGTCGTGACCGCGGTCCACGACCGGATCATCACCTTCAGCAAGACGATCTTCAGCGACAACGCCGTCCACGACATCATCGAGCCGACGGTCAACAGCATCCTGTTCGTCGGCAAGGGCGAGATCGTCTCGATCGGCTTCCTGATCTCCCTGTGGGCGGGTTCGTCGGCGATGTCCTCGTTCGTCGACGCGATCACCGTGGCGCACGACCAGTACGGCGTCCGCAACGACGTCTGGCAGCGGATCTTCGCGCTGCTGCTGTACCTGGCCGGGCTGGTCATCCTGGTGGTCGGGCTACCGCTGCTGGCGATCGGCCCGGACCTGCTCCCCCAGTTCTTCCCGAACGACTGGCGCGACACGGTTTCGTACTGGGTCGGCACGCTGTACTACCCCGTTCTCGGGGGGATGATCGTGCTGGCGCTCACCACGCTCTACAAGCTCTCCCTGCCGCGCCGCCTGCCGTGGCACCGCGGCCTGCCGGGCGCGATGCTCGCGATGATCGTGTTCCTGCTCTCCAGTGTCGGCCTGCGCATCTACCTCAACTGGATCACCAAGACCGGCTACACCTACGGCGCGCTCGCCGCGCCGATCGCGTTCCTGCTGCTGATGTTCTTCATCGGGCTCGCGGTGGTCGGCGGCGCCTACTTCAACAGCGCGATCCAGGAGCTGTGGCCCGCCAAGGCGACCAAACGCCAGCGCCGGAAGTGGCGGCGGCTGGAGATGGAACGGGCCAGCGAACGGATCCGCGCCGAGGAGGGCCGCAAACGGTGGGAGCGGACCACCGTCCCGCTGCGGCGTCCCCGTCAGGACGACGAGGCCGAACCGGAACACTCGGTGAACGAAGAGACGCAGAGCGAAGCCGATCAGGTGACCGAACGGCGAAGTTGACACCGGATGGGGGACGCCCTCATCCCGAAGTCGTAGGCGGGGTTCCACCCGTGGTGTGAATCCAGTCCACCCTCCGCCATGAAAGGCTCGCGGCAACCCGCCCGTCCCGAGTCATTCCTGGGGGAGCCCGTCATGTCCACGCTGGCCAGATTGAGCCTGCGCAACCGAAGTCTCATCGGGCTGCTCGCCCTGGTGGTGATCGGCTTCGGCGCCTTCGCCCTGCCGCAGCTGAAGCAGCAGCTGTTCCCGTCGCTGCAGTTCCCGCAGGCGCAGATCATCACGCCCTACTCGGGCGCGTCGCCGGACGCGGTCGACCGGCAGGTGACCGAGCCGCTCGAAGGCGGGCTTCAGGGGTTGAAGGGGCTCGAAGAGCTGAGCTCGACGTCGTCGGAGGGCCTGTCGCGGATCACCGCGCGGTTCGAGTTCGGCACGGACATCGACGCCGCGGTGGGGCAGATCCAGCGCGTCGTCGACGGGGTCAAGGCGCGGTTGCCGCAGAACACCGAGCCGTCGGTGTCGGCGGGGTCCACCGACGACCTGCCGGTGGTGCTGCTCGCCGCCGGGACCACCGGCGACCCGCAGGCGCTCGCGCCCGCGCTGACCGGGGAGGTCGCGCCGGAACTGCGCAAGATCGACGGTGTCCGCGACGTCCAGGTGACCGGCGCGCGGCAGCCGCGGGTCACCATCGCGCTGGACTACGCGAAGCTGGCCGCGGCGGGCGTCGACCCGTCGTCGATCGCCACCACCCTGCAGACCGCCGGTGCCGCGGTCCCGGCCGGGACGCTGACCGAAGGCGACCGGACGCTCACCGTCCAGGTCGGCGGCGGACCGACCACAGTGGACACGATCAAGAACCTTTACCTGACGCCGACCCCGCGTCCCGGTGCCGCGGCGGGCAAGCCGGTCAAGCTGGGTGACGTCGCGGACGTCCAGGCGGGATTCGCGCCGCCGACGTCGATCACCCGCACCAACGGCAAGCCGAGCCTCGGGCTCTCGATCACCATGGTGGAGAACGGGAACGCGGTCGCGATCTCGGATTCGGTGCGGGACAAGCTGCCTGACCTGTCGAAGAAGATCGGCGCCGAGATGAGCGTCGTGTTCGACCAGGGCACCCCGGTCAAGGACGCGATCAGCGGGCTGACCACCGAAGGACTGCTGGGGCTGGCGTTCGCGGTCGTGGTGATCCTGCTGTTCCTGATGTCGCTGCGGTCCACGCTCGTGACGGCGGTGTCGATCCCGCTTTCGGTGGTGGTGGCGCTGCTGGCGCTGTGGACCGGTGACCTTTCGCTGAACCTGCTCACCCTCGGCGCGCTCACCATCGCGATCGGGCGGGTGGTCGACGACTCGATCGTGGTGCTGGAGAACATCAAACGACATCTGGCGTACGGCGAGGAGAAACAGCGCGCGGTGCTCGACGGCGTGCGCGAGGTGGCGGGCGCGGTGACCTCGTCCACCCTCACCACGGTCGCGGTGTTCCTGCCGATCGCCTTCGTCGGCGGGTTCGTCGGCGAGCTGTTCTCCCCGTTCGCGATCACCGTCACCGTGGCCCTGCTGGCGTCGCTGCTGGTCTCGCTGACGATCGTGCCGGTGCTCGCGTACTGGTTCCTCAAGCCGCCCAAGACCCCGGCGAACGAGCACGAGGCCGAGCTCACGCGGCAGGCGGCCGAGGACAAGGAACGCCGCGGGCTGCTGCAGCGCGGGTACGTGCCGGTGATCCGGTTCGCCACCCGGCGCCGCGTCACCGTGGTCCTGCTGGCGCTGATCATCTTCGGCGGCACGGTCGGGCTGGCGTCACGGCTGAACACGAACTTCCTCGACCAGTCCGGCGGGACGACACTGAACCTGTCGCAGAAACTGCCGCCCGGCACCAGCTCCGAGGCCAAGGAGAAGGCCGCGGGCGCGGTGGAGCAGGCGCTCGCCGCCGAACCCGCCGTGGAGACCTACCAGGTGAGCATCGGCGGGGCCGGCTTCTTCGGCATGGGCGGGACGTCGACGAGCATTTCGGTCACCGTCGCCAAGGACACCGACCTCGACGCGCTGTCGAACCGGTTGCGGGACAAGCTGAAGCGGCCGGAACTCGGCGAGGTCAAGGTCGGCGCGGACGCCTCCGGCTTCAACTCCGACGGGGTCTCGATCACCGTCACCGCCCCCGGCGAAGCCGCGCTGAAGCCCGCCGCCGAGCAGGTCCGCCAAGCCCTGTCGGAGGTGCCGGACCTGACCGAGGTGACCAGTGACCTCGCGCAGGGCTCGCCGCGGGTGCAGGTCGAGGTCGACGCCGCCAAGGCCGCCGCGAGCGGGCTTTCGGCGACGTCGATCGGCCAGATCGCGAACCAGGCCATCGCCGGTCGCACGGTGACCCAGTTGCCGGTCGACGGGCAGCGCACGGACATCGTGCTGCGCGCGGGTACGGCGGCCCCGGTGTCGGTGGACGCGATCAAGGCGCTGCCGATCCCGTCGGCCACCGGCGTCGTCCGGCTCGACTCCGTCGCGAACGTGTCCACTGTGGACGGCCCGGCCGCGGTGCACCGCACGTCGGGTGAGCTGAGCACCACGGTCACCGCCAAGAACACCGGCGCGGACCTCGCCGCGACCACCAGGGCCATCCAGTCCAAACTGGACGGTCTGAACTTCACCGGTGGCGCGGCGTACAAGCTCGGCGGGGTCAGCGAGGACCAGCGGGAGGCGTTCGGGAACCTGTTCCTCGCGCTGCTGGCCGCGATCGCGATCGTGTACCTGATCATGGTCGCGACGTTCCGCAGCCTGCTCCAGCCGCTGATCCTGCTGGTGTCGATCCCGTTCGCGGCGACCGGCGCGATCGGGCTGCTGCTGGCCACCGGGACCGCGCTCGGCCTGCCGGCGCTGATCGGGATGCTGATGCTCGTCGGCATCGTGGTGACCAACGCGATCGTGCTGATCGACCTGATCAACCAGTACCGGGCTTCGGGGATGAGCGTCGCCGAGGCGGTGACCGAAGGTGGCAGGCGACGGCTACGGCCGATCCTGATGACCGCGGCCGCGACCATCTTCGCGCTGGTCCCGATGGCGCTCGGGCTGACCGGACAGGGCGGGTTCATCGGCCAGCCGCTCGCGATCGTGGTCATCGGCGGGCTGGTCAGCTCGACGCTGCTGACCCTGATCCTGGTGCCGACGCTGTACACGATGGTCGAGACCCGGAAAGAGAAGCGCCGCGCGAAGAAGGACGCGAAGCGGTCCTCGGCCCCGGCCACCGAGACGTTGACTCCGGAGCCGGCTTCGTAGGAGGCTCGTGAGTGGTCCGAATGAAGTACATGATGGCCCCCTTCCTTGCGCCTGGCGCAAGGAAGGGGGCCATCATGTACTGGGGCCGAGTTTCCTCGGCTGAGCCGAGTGAAGGGAACTTTGAGGGACTCTGAGTCCCTCAAGGAGTCCTTCACGGCACGGGCTCAGCGACGGTGCGAATTGGCGGTTCCGCGTACCCGGATGGACGTCACGCGTACCTGGACGGACGACACGCGGTGAGGGCAGAGACTTGACCACGCCACGCTTGCCTCAACCCTCAATAACCGTCATCACCACTCACGAGACCGGGCGCTAAGCCTTCCGGAACCGCCAGGTCTTGCTGTCGAAGGCCACGCACCACGACGGCGACAACACGATGACCCGCAGAGTCCCATCGGCGGCGACGTCGATGCCCTCGGTCTCGAAGTTCCCGCTACAGGTGCTCTTCAGCGGCAACTGCCCCAGCGAGGTCACCCGCCCGGTCACGTCCGAACCGGACAGCGCACCCGAGAGGTCCACCTGCAGCAACGGCTTGGTGGTCCCGAAGAGCGAGCCTTCGGGGTCGTCGGACGCGCACAGCAGCCGCGTCGCGGTGACGAAGTCGCAGCCCTGGATGTCCCGCATCGGCCGGTCGAGCCGGATCGCGGAAGCGTACGGCAGGTTCGCCGCCGGATTCGTGTGCGCGACGCCGGGCATCGGGTGCACGAGGAGCCGGTCCATCGTGCCCCACTCACCGGCCACCATCCAGCGGGCGTCGGGGGTCACGGCGGCGAACGAGTTGTTGTTCGCCTCCCACGATTCCAGCGCGTGCGTGTAGTTCGCCCAGGTCCCGGTGGGCGACTCGACGCGGAAGAGCTTCGCGCCCCTGTCGTCGCGCTGGTACGGCTCGACGTACCAGCCTTGCGCCGAACCCGGGTCGCCGACGTGGTTCCAGCCCTGCGACGACAGGTTCACCGGCACGGTCGCGATCCCGGTGTAGCGGAAGATGGTCCCGGACGGCCGCTCGATGGTGGCCAGGCCCTGGCCCTCGTCGAGTGGGCGGGCGTTGTCCGAGCCGACCGTTGTCCAACCCGTCACGGCCTGGGCGGCGGCTGGTGAGAACACCGCGACCAACGCGGCGATGGCGAGCACGATCCCGGTTCTACGCATGAAGGCTCCGTCCCGGCGGGTTTTCGCTGGCGGGTACTGAATTACCAGCGAAAACCGGGCCGGGCAGCCGCCATGTGAAGGATTTTCAGATTTTGTCCGGTTTCGGACACCGGAAGGTCAGCCGTCAGTCGCCCGGCTTGAGACCGTCGTAGATCTTCTTGCAGTCCGGGCAGACCGGCGAACCGGGCTTCGCCGACTTCGTCACCGGGAAGACCTCACCGCACAGCGCCACCACGTGCGTTCCCATGACCGCGCTCTCGGCGATCTTGTTCTTGCGCACGTAGTGGAACATCTTCGGCGCGTCGTCGTCGGTGCCGTCGGTGCCCTCGGGACGGGTATCCGGCTTCGGAAGGGTCTGTGTGCTCACCCCTCCATAATGCCCCAAATCCTCCTGCGCACACCGGGGACCTGGCAGGATCTCGCCCATGTTCCAGAAGGTGCTCGCGACGTTCGGTTCGGGCGGGGCGAAGATCGACGCCCGGCTGCTCGACCGCACGGTCTCCCCCGGCCGCCCGTTGCGCGGCGAGGTCCTGCTGCTCGGCGGGGAAGTCGATCAAGAGATCAACGGTCTCGCGGTGAAGCTGCTCGCCCGCGTCCAGATCCCGGACGCGCGCGACCCCGGCGTCGAGGATCTCGAGTTCGGCACCCAGCAGCTGGCAGGCCGCGAGCGCGTCGCGGCCGGGCAGCAGGTCCGCATCCCGTTCGAGGTGGCCCTGCCCTGGGAGACGCCGATCTCCAGCGTCTTCGGCAAGCCGCTGCCCGGGATGGCCGTCGGCCTGCAGACCAGCCTCGACATCGCGAACTCCGTCACCGACCCGGTCGACGTCGACGGCGCCGCCATCGAACCGCTGCCCGCGCAGAAGCGGATCCTGGACGCGTTCAGCCGGATCGGTTTCGTCTTCCGCGAAGCCGTGCTGGAACCCGGCCGGGTCGACGGCGCGACCCAGCAGCTCCCGTTCTTCCAGGAGATCCGTTTCACCCCTTCGCCGCGCTTCGCGCCCGTCTTCACCTCCGTGGCGGTGACCTTCCTGTCCTCGGCCATGGAGACGCAGGTCGTGCTGGAGGTGACCAAGCGGGTCCGGGTGTCCAAGAGCGGCGGGTTCGGCGGGCGCGGGCAGGAGTTCCTCGGCCTGTTCAAGGTCGACCACGCCGCGCTGGACCGGGTCAAGTGGGAGCCACAGCTCGAAGGCTGGCTGCACGAGGTGGCCAAAGCACGCGGGATCTTCGACTGATGACCTGGACCACCGCGGTCACCCGGCTCGGCGGCGACCATCAGATCGCCGCCGTCGCGTGGAACGACCTGGAAACCCGCTACGCCGAGCCGCACCGCCACTATCACGACCTCCGGCACGCCACCGCCGTCGCCCACGACAGCGGCGCGCTCGCCGTCGCCTTCGGGCTGAGCGCCCGCGAACGAGCCCTCGTCGCCATCGCGGCGTGGACGCACGACGTCGTCTACGACGCCCGTCCCGGTGACGACGAACGAGCCAGCGCGGCCTGGACCCGGGCCGAGCTCACCAACGCCGGGGTCCCCGAAGCCGACATCGCGCGCACCGAAGGCCTGATCCTCGCCACGATCGATCACTCCGCCCCCGACGACGACCTCCTCGCCACGACGCTGCTCGACGCCGACCTCGCGATCCTCGGGGCCGCACCCGAGGTCTACGAGGAGTACGCGAGCGGCGTCCGTGCGGAGTACTCGATCTACTCCGACGAGGACTGGCGCGCCGGCCGCACGGCCGTGCTGGAGAACCTGCTGGCCAGGCCGCGGCTGTACCGCAGTGACATCGCGCGGGCGCGCTGGGAGGGCAAGGCCCGCGAGAACCTCGCCACCGAACTGACCCGCTGGCGTGACACGGACCCACATCACCGATGATGTTCGCTCGTGACTCCGCAACTGTCCCTTCACGAAGAGGTCGCCTCCGCCCTCGCCGACGGTGATCCTGTCGTCGCGCTGGAGAGCACCATCCTCTCCCACGGTCTCCCGCCCGGCCGCAACCTCGACGTCGCCAAGCGGCTGGAGCGGGTCGTGCGGGACGGCGGCGCCGTGCCCGCGACGATCGCCGTCCTCGACGGCGTCCCGCTGGTCGGGCTCTCCGGCGAGCAGCTGGAGCGCGTCTGCGCGCCCGGCGCGGACCTGGACAAGCTCTCCCTGCGCGACATCGGCCCGGCCGTCGGCCTCGGCCGGTCCGGGGCGACGACGGTCGCGAGCACCGCGGCGCTGGCCGCCGCGGCCGGGATCGGCATGTTCGCCACCGGCGGGCTGGGCGGCGTGCACATGGGCGCGGCGCAGAGCTGGGACGTCTCGGCCGACCTTGGCGTGCTCGCGAAGGTGCCGACCACGGTCGTGTGCTCCGGGGTGAAGTCGGTTCTCGACATCGCCGCGACCCTCGAGGTGCTGGAGACCAACTCGGTACCCGTGCTGGGCTACCGCACCGGCGAGTTCCCCGCGTTCTACCTCCGCTCGTCCGGCTTCGAGGTGCCGTGGCGGGTCGACGACGCCGCGCAGGCCGCCTCCGTCATCGCCGCGCATCGGGCATACGCGAATTCCGGGGTACTGCTGGCGAATCCGATCCCTGAAGCGTCCGAAATGGACAAAGAACTGCACGACCGGTTGCTCGCCGAAGGACTGGAGCTCCTGCGCTCGCGAGGAGTTCACGGCAGCGACGTGACGCCGGTGCTGCTGGAGCACTTCCACACCGCCAGCGGCGGCGTGAGCCTCGACGCGAACGAGGCACTGGTGCTGTCCAACGCGGAACTCGCCACCGCGGTGGCCGTCGCGCTCGCCGGGAACGCGGCATGAGCGGCATCGTGGTCGTCGGCGACGTCGGCCTGGACGTGGTCGCGCGCCACGAGGGTCCCATCCCGCACGGTGGCGACATCCGCGCGAAGGTCCACTTCACCAGTGGCGGCGCGGGCGCGAACACCGCGCTCTGGCTGCGTGCCGAGGACGCGGAGACCACGCTGATCGCGCGGATCGGCGACGATTCCGGCGGCCGCATGGTGAAGAGCGAACTGGAGGCGGCGGGTGTCCGCTGCTCCTTCGCGGTGGATCCCGAGGAACCGACGTTCTGCGTCGTGGTGCTCGTCGACGGCGCCGGTGAACGGAGCATGCTCGCCGACCGCGGCGCGAACGCGCGGTTCAGCCCCGAGGACATCACCGAGGAGGCACTGAGCGGCGCGAGCCACCTGCACCTTTCGGGCTACGTCCTGCTGTACCCGACATCACGGCCCGCGGCGCTCGCCTCGCTGGCCGCGGCGAAGAAGGCCGGGCTGACGACGTCGGTCGACCCGCAGGCGGCGACGCTGATCACCGATCCGGCGCAGTTCCTCGAAGACGTGCGCGGCGTCGACCTGCTGATGCCGAACACCAGCGAACTGGTCGCGCTGACCGGGTCGAGCGATCCGGCGGCGGCGAAGGAACTGCTGGGCTACGTCGGCGAGGTCGTGGTCACCGCCGGTCTCGACGGCGCCAGCTGGGTGGACGCGGGCGGCAACATCACTTCGGTGCCTTCGCAGCCCGCCGACTGCGTCGATTCCACCGGCGCGGGGGACGCCTTCGACGCCGGTGTGCTCGCGGCGTGGCTGCGCGGCGAGTCCACGGTGGAGGTCCTTCGGGCCGGTACGCGACTGGGTGCCCAGGCGGTCGCGAAGGTCGGCCCGCAACCCTGACGCGCGGCGTCGCTGTTTCGACCGGCGCGGTTAGCCGACTACTTGCGCCGGTGTGGGTGTGTTTCGGGCAGTGAGTGTCCTGATTCCCTCATCGTCGCGAGGTAGCACCGGTCGTGCCACTCAGGACCGCACCACACGCCACCGGTCCTGGGGTCCGAAGGAGTTCGGTCGAGGTCCGGGGTTGCGGCAGGAGCTGAAGGACGCTTTCACCGCATGCGATGAGAGGAAAGGCCCCTTCAGCACGGCACGGGTGGCCGTAGCTCGCGAACAGGCGGAACGACCTCGCCCTCGTCTCATGGCGAAGGCCAGCCCGCGGCCGTAGCCGCCCTGCCGTGCCATGAAAGGTCCTTTCATGGCACGCGCGAAACGAGTCAGCCGCCGTCGATGACCTGGTGCCCGCCGCCCTCGATCCGGGTCGGTTCGGCCTGGTACCGGTTCACCGCCTCGCTCTTGCGCGGCGGCCGGTCGTTGGCCACCAGGACGGCGATCCACGGCAGCGGGATCGAGATCGCGATCAACGCCAGTGCCAGCCACCAGGTCTGGTAGAAGATCCCGGCGAGGATCAGGCACGGGATGCGGAACGACATCATGATGATGTACTTCCGCTTCCGTTTGGCCAGCTGCTCTTCGTAGGACGGGGCGGCTTCGGTGATCAGCACCGGAGCGGGTTCCCTCGGTTCGGGACCGTGGGCGGGCGCGTTCACAGCACCACCTCCGGCTTCCATGCTCCCACTCGCCGGGCTCATCCGACACCCGGGTGGGTGAGCCGATGCCAGGCCGCGACCACGAGTGCTTCGACGCCCGCCGACAGGGTCGGATGCGGGATCGGCGCGAACAGCGGCGAGTGGTTCGACGGGATGTCCTGTTCGAAGCGCCCGGCGGTCATCGCGGAGATGACCTGCTGCTCGTCCATCCCGCCCACCAGCCAGAACACCGACGGTACCCCGGCGGCGCGGCCGAACTCGCTGAAGTCCTCACTGCCGGTGACCAGCGGTGCCGGCATGACGCGCCCCTCGCCGAAGTGCTCCCGGAACGCGGCGGTGAGTGCGTCGGTGGCCGTCTCGTCGTTCTCGGTGACCGGGAACGCGCCGATGCGCTCGATCTCGGGCGGTTTCGGCGCGCCCGCGGTGGCCGCCTCGCCGTGCACGATCCGTTCGACCGCCGCGACCACCTTCTCCCGCACCGCCTGGTCGAACGACCGGATGTTGACCTCGAGCACGGCGTGGTCGGCGATGATGTTGTGCGCGGTGCCGACGTGCAGCGAACCGACGGTCACCACCGCCGACTCGGTCGCCGCGATCTCCCGCGAAACGATGGTCTGCAGCTTGAGCACCACGGACGCGGCGAGCACCGCGGGGTCCACCGTCGTCTCGGGGCGCGAACCGTGCCCGCCCCGGCCGTGCAGGGTGATGCGCAGCGCGTCGGTGGCCGCCATGATCACGCCCGGCCTGGTCAGCACCCAGCCCGCCGGACCGGGGACGACGTGCTGGCCGAATACGACGTCGGGCTTGCCCGCGGGCCCGAAGACCCCGTCGCGGACCATCCCCGCGGCGCCGTCCCCGGCTTCCTCTCCCGGCTGGAAGACGACCATCAGCGTGCCGGACCAGTGCTCACGTCCGGCCGCCAGCAGCGAGGCGGCGCCGGAGAGCCAAGTGGCGTGCATGTCGTGGCCGCAGGCGTGCATCACCGGGAAATCGCGGCCGTCGGCGTCGACCCCGCGCGCGGTGCTCGCGTAAGGCAGGCCGGTCTTCTCCTCGACCGGCAGCGCGTCGATGTCGGCACGCAGCATCACCTTCGGTCCCGGCCCGTTGCGCAGCACGCCCAGGACGCCGGTGCGCCCGACGCCGGTGTGCACCTCGTAGCCGTCGGCCTCCAAGCGCCGGGCCAGTTCGGCGGCGGTGCGGGTTTCGGCGAACGACAGCTCCGGATGCCGGTGGAGGTCGGTGTACAGATCTTCCAGTCCGGGAAGCGCCGCTTCCAGCGGTGCCAGGACACTCTTAAGGCTCACGACCCAATCCTGGCAGTATTACTCAATGTGAGCAGCCCCATCGCACCCCATCCATCGCAATTACCCACCGTGAGCACACGAGCCGCCCTCCCCGAACTGTCCGCCGACGTCTGCGCGAGGCTGCGGGAAGCCTTCCACCGGACGGGTTACGACGCCGACGGCGTGGTCGAGGCCCTCGGCTCCGCGCACGCCGCCCTCGGCCGCGGCGAGCCCGAACTCGCCTACCGCGCGACACGCGACGCCGGGGAACTCGGCACGCTGATCCGGCTGTTCCTCCTGGGCTCGACCGAACCCGAGAAGGACGTCGAGGCCGCTTTCGCGCCACTGGCCCTGGATGACGCGGTCGCCGCGACGCTGCTCGTCCCCGCGGCCGACGGTTACCGGGCCGGGCTCGACGTGCGCCCGCATGGCGACGACGAAGGCTCCTGGTGGGTCGTTTCGGACCTCGACGCCGACGTTCTCGGCCGGACTGTGCCTGAAGACCACGTGCTGGGGGTCGGGCACGCCTCGCTCAGCCTGATCCGCGCCACCAGCCGCCGCGAGGTCGGCAGCCTGCTCGATCTCGGCACCGGCAACGGCGTCCAGGCGCTGCACGCCACCCGCCACGCGAAGAAGGTCACCGCCACCGACGTCTCGGCGCGCGCGCTGGCGCTCGCCGCGGCCACCTTCCGGCTCAACGAACTGGACGTCGAACTCGTACCGGGCGAGTGGTTCGCGCCGGTCGCGCGCCGCCGGTTCGACCAGATCGTCTGCAATCCGCCGTTCGTGGTCGGCCCGCCGAGGGTCGACTACACCTACCGCGACTCCGGCCTCGCCGGCGACGACGCCAGCGCACTCGTGGTGCGGCAGCTGCCCGGGTTCCTCAACGACGGCGGGACCGGTCAGCTCCTCGCGTCCTGGCTGCATGTCGAGGGCGAGGATTGGGGCGATCGGGTGACCCGCTGGCTTCCCGCCGAGACCGACGCGTGGTTCGTCCAGCGGGACATCGCGGATCCGGGTCTGTACGTCGGCACGTGGCTGCGCGACGCGGGTATAGACCCCCGCTCCCCCGAGGGCCGCGCGAAATCCGGCGCCTGGCTCGATTGGTTCGCCGAAAACAACGTCCAGGGCATCGGCTTCGGCTTCGTCACCCTTCGCCGTGCCGCCGGCCAGACGCCGACGATCGTGTGCGAGGACCTCCGCCAGGCCTACGACGACCCGCTGGGCGCCGAGGCGGCGAACTGGCTGGACCGGGTGGAATGGCTGCGCGCCAACGGGGATTCGCTCCTCGATGTCCGGTTCCGCGTTCCGGAGAGCGTTCTGCTGGAGAGCGTCGCCGAGCCGGGCGAGGAGGGCTGGGCCACGACCGTCCAGCGGCTGCACCGCACCGACGGTCCCGGGTGGTCGCACGAGGTGGACGAACTGGCGACCCGGTTGCTCGCCGGCTGTCAGGGCGCGCTGCCCCTGGAAGACCTGATCGTGCTCCTGGCGGCCGCTCAGGGCCTCGAACCGGAGGAACTGGCCGCCGCCGCGCTGCCCGTCGTCCGCGAACTGGTCCGGCACGGCATGCTCCTCCCGGCCGTCTGATGCGGGCGGTGGTGGCGAGGGTCACGGAAGCGAGCGTGACCGTCGGCGACGAGGTGACCGGCGCCATCGCCGAGCCGGATTTGCTGGTGCTGCTGGGAATCCACGTCGACGACGACGTGACGAAGGCGGCGACGGTGGCTCGCAAACTGCACGAAGCTCGCATACTTCGCGACGAAGAGTCCTGTGCCACCACCGGTGCTCCCCTACTTGTCGTAAGCCAGTTCACCCTTTATGGCGATACCCGCAAAGGCCGCCGTCCGTCGTGGACGGCGGCCGCCCGGCCGGAAACCGCCGAGCCGCTCGTGGAAGCAGTGGTCGAGGCTTTGCGCGAACGCGGCGCCAGGGTCGAAACAGGCCGGTTCGGGGCCATGATGGCGGTCCGGAGCGTGAACGACGGTCCGTTCACGGTTCTGTTAGAGGTCTAGACCACGTTTGTTTCTCCCCCGCACGGGCATTCTCAGGAAAAGCTCAGGGTTGGTGGAGCAACGCCCCAGGTCAGCCGCCCGTCTCCTGTATAGCGGCCGGGAACGTTTTCGGACCTCCCGGCGTTGAGCCAAGTGTCCAGCCAAGCTGGGACGGCGAGGAGTAGCGGGTTTCCACAGGGCTTGCTACGCCGAGACGGATCCGGTGGACACATCGCAGCACGTTCAGCCCGTGACCGGGGAGGCAGAATGTCAGTCCAGACTCTCGAACGCGAAGCGCGCGGGATTCGCGAGCGCCGTATCCCGGCGCAATCCACCCAGGAGCCGGTGACAGCGGGGGTGCTCACCGACGCCGACCTCGACGCCCAGAGCCCGGCCGCGGACCTGGTTCGCGTGTACCTCAACGGAATCGGCAAGACGGCGCTGCTGTCCGCCGCCGACGAGGTCGAGCTGGCGAAGCGCATCGAAGCCGGGGTGTTCGCCCAGCACGTCATCGACACCGCCGAGAACCTCACGCCGAAGCGGCGCTCCGAGATGAGGGCCCTCGTGCGTGACGGCCACGTCGCGAAGAACCACCTGCTGGAGGCCAACCTCCGCCTCGTGGTCTCACTCGCGAAGCGCTACACCGGCCGGGGGATGCCGCTGCTCGACCTGATCCAGGAGGGGAACCTGGGTCTGATCCGCGCGGTGGAGAAGTTCGACTACTCCAAGGGGTTCAAGTTCTCGACCTACGCCACCTGGTGGATCCGCCAGGCCATCACCAGGGGGATGGCCGACCAGGGACGCAC
This sequence comes from Amycolatopsis sp. NPDC039088, assembly GCF_055598845.1. NCBI lineage: Bacteria > Bacillati > Actinomycetota > Actinomycetes > Pseudonocardiales > Pseudonocardiaceae > Amycolatopsis > Amycolatopsis sp. NPDC039088. The sequence continues at coordinate 99,930 of NZ_JBVKAE010000026.1, forward strand.
CATCCGGCTGCCCGTCCACCTGGTGGAACAGGTGAACAAGCTGGCCCGCATCAAGCGTGACCTGCACCAGCAGCTCGGGCGCGACGCCACGCACGAGGAACTGGCCGCGGAATCGGGCATTCCGGCGCACAAGATCTCCGATCTGCTCGACCACTCGCGTGACCCGGTGAGCCTCGACATGCCGGTCGGCACCGAGGAGGACGCCCCGCTCGGCGACTTCATCGAGGACTCCGAGGCGACCGACGCCGAGAGCGCCGTGATCTCCGGTCTGCTGCAGGACGACCTGCGCCGCGTGCTCGCGACGCTGGACGACCGGGAGTCCCAGGTGATCCGCCTGCGCTACGGCCTCGACGACGGCCAGCCGCGCACCCTCGACCAGATCGGCAAGCACTTCGGGCTCTCCCGTGAGCGCGTTCGCCAGATCGAGCGAGAGGTCATGTCGAAGCTTCGTCAGGGTGAGCGGGCCGACCGCTTGCGCGCCTACGCTTCGTAATCCCCACTGCGCCTTTAGACGCTCGAAAAGCGACACCCGTTCGGCAGCGTTGACTTATGACCTGCGTCACGAGACCGTCGAGCAGGTAATAAGTCTTCGCGGTCGGGTGTTCGCGCCCGGATCGCTTTCCCCGGGAGGTCGGGTCCGTCGGGGTGGGCCCGGCCTCCCGAACTAATTTGTGGGGCCCCGCGACAAATTGCGGAGTGCGAATTGCATTCCCGCCGCCTTCACCTGGACGTGACGCCGGTCACCTGGGGCCCGCCTAGTACCGTGGGCGGGTTCCCGATGCCGGCAAAGGAGCCCGCGCAGTGGCGCCCACCACGTTCCAGCACACTGAAGTCCTTCCGCTCGCGAAGGACACCCACACCGAGTACCGGCTGCTCGGCACCGAAGGTGTCGAGGTCGTCGAGGCGGCGGGCCGGAAGTTCCTCAAGGTCGAGCCCGAAGCGCTGACCAAGCTCGCCAAGACCGCGATCACCGACATCCAGCACCTGCTGCGCTCGTCACACCTGGCGCAGCTGCGCGCGATCGTCGACGATCCCGAGGCCAGTGGCAACGACCGGTTCGTCGCGATGGACCTGCTGCGCAACGCGGCGATCTCCGCCGGCGGCGTCCTCCCGATGTGCCAGGACACCGGCACCGCCATCGTGATCGGCAAGCGCGGCGAGGGCGTGCTCACCGGCGCCGACGACGAACGCGCGCTGTCGCGAGGCATTTTCGACGCCTATCAGGAGTTGAATCTGCGCTATTCGCAGATGGCGCCGGTGAATTTCTGGGATGAGCGCAATACGGGTACCAACTTGCCCGCGCAGATCGAGCTCTATCACAAAGACGGCCAAGGCGACCCGAGCTATGAATTCCTGTTCATGGCCAAGGGCGGCGGCAGCGCGAACAAGACGTTCCTCTATCAGGAAACGAAAGCGGTCCTGAACCCGAAGCGGCTCGCGAAGTTCCTCGACGAGAAACTGCGCAGCCTCGGCACCGCCGCCTGCCCGCCGTACCACCTCGCGATCGTCGTCGGCGGCACGTCGGCGGAGTTCAACCTCAAGGTCGCGAAGCTGGCCTCCGCCCGCTACCTCGACGACCTGCCCACCGAGGGTTCCGAGCTGGGCCACGGTTTCCGCGACGTCGACCTCGAACAGCAGGTGCTGGAGATGACGCGCCAGTTCGGCATCGGCGCGCAGTTCGGCGGCAAGTACTTCTGCCACGACGTCCGCGTGATCCGCCTGCCGCGGCACGGCGCGTCCTGCCCGGTCGGTGTCGCCGTCTCGTGCTCGGCAGACCGCCAGGCCAAGGCGAAGATCACCGCCGACGGCGTGTTCCTGGAGCAGCTCGAACGCGACCCGGCCCGGTTCCTGCCCGACGTCACCGAGGACGATCTGTCCGACGAGGTGGTGACCGTCGACCTCAACCGTCCGATGGCCGATATCCGCGCCCAGCTTTCGCAGCTGCCGGTGAAGACCCGCCTGTCGCTGACCGGCCCGCTCGTCGTCGCCCGCGACATCGCGCACGCGAAGATCGCCGAGCGGCTCGACGCGGGCGAAGAGATGCCTCAGTACCTTCGCGACCACCCCGTGTACTACGCGGGCCCGGCGAAGACGCCGGAGGGCTACGCGTCGGGTTCCTTCGGACCGACCACCGCGGGCCGCATGGACTCCTACGTCGAGCAGTTCCAGGCGGCGGGCGGTTCCCTGGTGATGCTGGCCAAGGGCAACCGGTCCAAGAAGGTGACCGCCGCGTGCGAGCAGCACGGCGGGTTCTATCTCGGTTCGATCGGCGGCCCGGCCGCGCGGCTCGCGCAGGACTGCATCAAGAAGGTCGACGTCCTCGAGTACGCCGAGCTGGGGATGGAGGCGGTCTGGAAGATCGAGGTCGAGGACTTCCCCGCGTTCATCGTCATCGACGACAAGGGCAACGACTTCTTCGAGGCCACCTCGGAACCGGTGCTGCAGATCAGCTTCCGGTGATATGAAAGGTCCTTTCCTTGCAAATTTCGCAAGGAAAGGACCTTTCATGGCGCGCGTGAGCGCGTTACCGCATCTGCTTCAACACCACGGTCCGCTCCCCCAGCGGCGCCGCCAGCGTCACCGAGATCACCGGGTACCGGATGTCCATCGTGCACATCTGGCCGGTCTGGCCCTTGAGTTCGGTCAGGTTGATGGTGACCCGGTTCCCGTCCTGCTGCGCCGCCTCCGCGGTCGCGTGCCCGCAGCCGCCTTCCTGGCCGCGGATGTTCAGGATCGTCCCGCCGTTGCTGGTGTGGACCTCACGCGGATAGTCCGCGGGAAGCGCCGACGCGTCGAGTTGCTTGTCCGGCAGCTTGGTGCTGCCTTCCGGCACCTCCTGGCGCGGCGCATTGGGGACGCCGGGCTGGCTCCCCGGTGCGGGAGCGGGCGACGAGGAAGGCGGCACGGTACTCAGGTTGCCGCTGCCCTGGCCGCTCCCGGGTTCCACCGCCTGGTTCTGCGCCCCGCAGGCGGATACCGCAACGACGATCAGGCCTAGGCCGATGACATTCGTTAAGTACCTCATGTGCCTAGGACGGAACGGGACCCTCATGGGGTTGCACATGATCTCAACCCGCTTCCAGAACGACGGCCCGCGAACCGATGGGCTCGGCCAGCCGCACCGGCAGGACGGCGTAGCGGATCACCTGCGGGCACATCCGTCCGGGATCCCCGTGGTCGATCTTGATCTTGACCACGACCCGCTGCGCGTTCTGCTCGGCCAGGTTCGCCGTCGCCTCGTCACAGCCGCTGAGTTCGACGTGCACGTTCAGCGTCGTGCCGGTTCCCGCGCTGGCTTGAGCGGGCACCTTGGCGTCGACCTGCGACGGCGGCAGCATCGCGTCCGAGGGCGGTGGGCCGACGGTCGGCCGCGACATCGGTGGTTTCGCGACCGGCGGGCTCGCCGGGAGTGAGGTGGGCAGATCCGAGGGTGTGGTGACGACCGGCGGGGTACTCGTGTTCGCCGGTGCTCCCGGGCCGCCCGCGCCGCAGGCCGCCGTCGCGGCGAGCACGAGCCCCGCGCCTAGCGTCTTCGCTGCGTTCTTCATGGCTTCAAGACGGAGCGAACGCCCGATGAGGTTGCATCACCGCCGCTCTGTCATTCAACGCTGGGCGGCGCGTCCGCGAACCAGCCCGAGGAGCACGACCCCCGCGAGGGTGACGGCCAGCAGCAGCACCGTGCTCGCCGAGGCGAGGAACACCTGTCCCCGGTCCGTGAGCGCGAAAATGCTCGCGGGCAGCGTGCGCCAGTCCGGTGGGTACAGCATCATCGTCGCGCCCAGTTCGCCCATCGACATCGCCAGCGCGAGACTCGCCGACGCCGAGATCGACGGCAGCAGCACCGGCAGCCGGACCCGGAGCAGCACCCGGACCGGCCCCGCCCCAAGGCTCGCCGCCGCCTGCGCCAGCAGCGGGTCCATCCGCGCGATCGCGGCGGAGACGGTGCTGAAGGAGAACGGCAGCAGGATCATCACGTGCCCGAGCAGCACGATCCAGCGCGTCCCGTTGAAGGCCAGCGGCGGACGGCTGAACGCCACCAGCAAAGCCAGTCCCAGCACCACCGATGGCACCGCGATCGGCAGGTGGAACAGGGTGTCGACGGCTTTGCGGACCCGGGGGCCGGCGGACCGCGCGGCGAGCGCGGCCCAGGTCCCCAGCAGCACCGAGACCAGCGAGGCGATGACACCGGTCTGGATGCTCACCGAAAGGCTCGCGAACGTCTCCCCCGACAACGCCTGCGCGAAATGCGAACCGGTGAGCGCGCCCGGCAGCAAACCGGTCCAGTTCCCGGCGACCGACGCCAGCACGATCATCAGCAGCGGCGCCAGCACGATCGCGGTGAACAGCACCGCGAACACCGTCCACAGCAGGATCCGGCTACGCCTCGTCCACAGCAGCACGACGGCCTCCCTTCGTCAGACGCCGGTAAGTTCCGTACAGGGCGAGGGAGAACACGACGTTGACCACCGCGATGACACACGCCTGCGGGAAGTCGAACGTGACGATTCCCTTGCCGTAGACCAGCATCGGCAACGTCGTGACGTCCTTGGCGCCGAGGAACAGCACGATGCCGAACTCGTTCATCGCCAGCAGCATGGTCAGGCAGGCGCCGGAAGCCAGTGACACCCACGCTTCCGGCAGGATCACTTGACGCAGTACGCGGCCGGGTTTCGCGCCGAGGCTGGCCGCGACCTCCATCTGCGCCGAGGAGACCTGGCCGAACGCGGCGAGCGCCGGCCGCATCACGAACGGCGTGTAGAAGGTGATCTCCGCGAGCAGGATCCCGAACGGCGAGTACAGGAAACCGCCGGCGCCCAGGATTCCCGCGCTGCCGTAGATGAAGGTGAAGGCGAGCGCGATGAGGAACGACGGGAACGCGAGGACGGTGTCCACCAGCCGCGAAAGCGTCCGGGCACCCGGGAACGGGACGAACGCGATCACCAGCGCGAGGAACGTCCCGAGCACCACACAGCCCGCGGTGGCACCGAGGGCGAGCGCGACGGTCTTCCAGGCGGCGTCCCGGAATTCGGCCGAACCCAGCACGTCCAGCCATACCGACAGGCCGAACTCGCCGGTCTTCGATTCCAGCGATTGCAGGACGACCAGCACGAGCGGATAGCCGAAGAACCCGAGCAGGACGAGCACCGGCGGCAGCAGGAGCCAGCCGCGGGCCGCCGGTTTCTCCCGGCGCCGCGCCGGTGCCGACGGGGCGGCCAGTGCGAGGCCGGTCATCCGATCCCCACCAGTGGGCAACCGTCCGGAATGGACACTCCGACCCGCTCCCCCACGCCAGGCAGCCCCTCGACGTCGGGAACCTCGGCCCGTACCTCGCCGCCGTCGTGCGCGAGTTCGAGGTCGAGCCGGAAACCCGTGCCGCGCCACTGGACGCCGCGCAGGATCGCGGGCAGCGCGCCGGGAGCGTCCACCGCGGTGATCCCGACCCGGTGGGGCCGGACACCGAGCGCGACCGGCTGCCCAACCCGGATCACACCGGACGGGTCCGCCGCCAGTTCACGGCCACCGAGCCGGACCCGGGTGCCATCGGTGCGGATCAGCTCCACCGGGATGAGATTGGACGCGCCGAGGAAGCTCGCGGTGAACTCCGTCGACGGCCGCTGGTACAGCTCACGGCTCGGGCCGAGTTCGACCAGCTTCGAGTCGCGCATGACCGCGATCCGGTCGGCCAGCGCCAGCGCCTCACCCTGGTCGTGGGTGACGTAGATCAGCGTGGTGTCGGGCAGTTCGGCCCGCAGCCGCAGCAGTTCCGCGACCATGTCCTCGCGCAGGGCGGCGTCCAAAGCGGACAGTGGTTCGTCCAGCAGCAGCACCCGAGGCCGGATGGCCAAGGCCCGCGCGAGCGCGACCCGCTGCTGCTGCCCGCCCGAAAGCTCACGAGGGTAGCGGCGGGCGTACTTGCCCATCCCGACCAGTTCCAGCGCTTCGGCGACCCGGCTCTCGGTTTCGGCACGAGGAGTCTTGCGTGCCTTGAGCCCGAACGCGACGTTCGCCTCGACGCGCATATGCGGGAACAGCGCGTAGCTCTGGACGACCACACCGAGACCGCGCCGATGCGGCGGCAGGTCGGTGACGTCCTCGCCGTCGAGCAGGACCCGGCCGGTGCTCGGCGCGACGAAACCCGCGAGTGCCTTCAAGGCCGTCGATTTGCCGGAGCCGGACGGCCCGAGCATGGCAAGGGTCTCCCCTCTCGCCACGGTGAGGTCCAGTGGCGAAAGCGCGGTCGTCTGTCCGAAACGGACGGACACCCCGCGGAACTCGACCGCCGGGGTCATCGGCCGACGGCCTTCTTGTACGCGGCGAGGCCGGCGTCGAGCTTCGCGAGCACGGCGTCCCAGTCCGGCTGCCAGATCTCGACGCCGTCGAGCGCGGCCTTCACCTTCTCCGCCCGCGGCCCGGACGGCGTGACGTCGGTCCGCGCCGGGGCGCCGAAAGCGTCCACGGCCTTGCCCTGCACCTCGGTCGAGAGCAGGAAATCCAGGAACTTCTTGGCGTTCTCGGCGTGCGGCGCGTTGTTCACGAGACCGGCGTAGTACGGGAGCGCGAACGTGGACCGCTTGCCCTGCGCGTCGGCCGGGAAGAAGACCTCGAATCCACCGCTCTTCTCGATCGAGGCGAGGTTCATCTGGACGTCGCCGTTGGCCACCAGGATCTCGGCCTTGGCCACCTTCGGCTGCAGCTTGCCGGTGGAGGACGACGGGCCGACGTTGTTGGCTTCGAGTTTCGTGAGGTATTCGAGCGCGCCCTGTTCACCGAGGACGTGCTGGAGTTGCAGCAGTACCGCGGTGCCGTCACCCGCCTCACCGGGGGTCGAGTACTGGATCTTGCCCTTGAGCGCGGGCGCGAGCAGGTCGTCCCAGGTCTTGGGCGAGACCTGGGGATTGCGGATGAAGCTGAGGTAGTTGTTCATGATGGCGAAGTAGCGGCCCTGGCCGTCCTTCTGCCCGGCGGGGACCTGGTCGATCCCGGACGGCGCCGTGGTGGCGAGCAGGCCCTGCGACGCGGCGCGCTGGATGAACGGCGGAAGCGTGACCAGGATGTCGGCCTGGGTGTTGGCCTTCTCCTTCTCCACCCGCGAAGCGACTTCTCCCGATCCGGCGGTGACCGCCTGCACGGTGATCCCGGTCTTCGCCTTGAACTCCTCGACGCGCTGGGCGTACCAGTCTTCGAGTCCGTCCACTGTGTACAACGTGACGGTCTGGTCGCCGGACGCGCCACCGGCGGTGCCGCCACAGGCGGCCAGGGTGACCGTGAGCAACCCGGCGAGGGCGGCGGCCGCGAGTTTCTTCATGTCGTCAAAGCTCCTTTTAGGACAGCATGCTGGGGAGGTCGCGGACGGATTCGAGGACGTGGGTGGCTCCGGCGGCTTCGAGCTCCGGCTTCTTCGCCGATCCGGTGAGCACGCCGACGACGACCGAAGCGCCCGAGGAGAGGCCGGTTTGGATGTCCGAGGGTGTGTCACCGGCGACGGCGATCCGGCGGACGTCGCTGATTTCGAGCCGCAACGCGGCGGCGAGGACGAGGTCGGGGAACGGACGGCCACGCACGCCTTCTCCCGGCGCCAACACGGCGTCGGCGAGGCCGCGCCAGCCCAGCGCGTCCAGGATCGCGTTCTGGGTGGCGGGTGCGAAGCCGGTGGTGAGCGCCACCTTCACGCCTCGCGCGCGCAGCTCCTGGATCGTCTCCTCGGCGCCGGGGATCGGCTCACAGTGGCCGTCGGCGACGAGTTTCCCGTAGGCGGCCTGGAATTCGGTGTTCGCGCGCTGGGCGAGATCCTCGTCCCCGTCGAGCAGGGCGCGGAAGACGACGATCTTGGACTGACCCATGGTTTCGACTACGTAGTCGAGCATTCCCGGGTAGCGCGTGTCCTCTTCGGACACTCCGGCGGCGGCGATCGCCTCGGTGAAGGCACGGATCACCAGGCCGTCGTCGGCGACGGTGGTACCCGCCATGTCCAGGACGACGAGTTCGGTGTTCACCACGACAGCTCCTCGGCGGTGTCTTCGGCGATGGCGGGGGAACAGGTCATGCCCCGGCCACCGGGGCCGGTGACGAGCCAGGCGTTGTCCGCGACACGGGCGCGGTGGACGATCCGGGCGGTGTCGACGGTCTGGGCGTAGACCCCGGCCCAGCGGCGGGCGATACGCGGGAGCGGCCGTCCGAGCAGCGCCCCGGCGACCTCGGCCAAGTGGTCGTACGGGTCTTCGGTGGTGTCGAAGGAGAACGGCTCGTCGTACTCGTGGGTGTCGCCGATGGTCAGCGAGCCGTCGAGGCGCTGGACCATGAGCAACTGCATGGCGTTCGCCGCGGCGACGGCACCCTGCGGCTGGCGTGCGTTGAGGTCGTCGAGCGCCTCGCCGCGGTACGCGGGGTAGTAGCGGAAGCTGTCCGCGTCGGCGACGGTGGTGGTGAGGGCTTCGCCGAGGGGCTCGGTCTGGGCCATCTGCAGCCGTACGCGGCGGATCGGGGTCTGCCCGGCGAGTTCCTTCACCAGACCGCCCATCCACGCGCCGGTGCACAGGACGACAACGTCGCCTTCGTGGGTTTCGCCGGTGTCGTCGACGACGCCCCGGGTGGTCAGGTCGCGGATCTCGCGGCCGGGCACCCAGGTGTAGCGGCCGGATTTCGCCAGTTCGGCGCGCAGCGCGGGCTGGGCGACGCGCGGTTCGACGGCGGCGTCGCGGTCGCACCAGAGCGCGCCGAGGAACTCGCCGCGCAGGGCCGGGTTCAGCGCGCGGGACTCGGCGGCGTCGAGCAGCTTGAAGCCGCGCTCCTCCGTGCTCGCCGCGGCGGCGCGGGCGACGGCGAGTTCGGCCTCCGTGCGGACGACGGTGAGGGAGCCGTTCGGCCGGAAGCCGATCCCGGGCACGCGTTCGCCGATGCGCTCCCACAGCACTCGCGCCCTGGCGGCGGTCTCCAGTTCGAGCCCGGTGGCGCGGCCGCCGACCCAGACCAGCCCGAAGTTGCGCACGGACGCGCCCCGGGCTTCGGGTTCGCGTTCGATCTGGACGACGTCGTGGCCGCGTTCGACGGCCTGCCAGGCGTGCTGAGTGCCGAGCACTCCGCCGCCGATGATGAGGATTCGCACACCGCAGACGCTCGCCTGCGCGCACCAACGCCTCGTGACCTTGGCCCTAACCCTAGGTGAAGTACCTTCGAAACTTGGACCAGACCTGTTATCTTTGCGTTACATTACACCGCGTTTCGTCCTCTGAATGCGGTCGTTGAAAGTGCAAATACCGCAACTAGAGGACTAAACGCGTGAGGGGTTACTCCACGCGGCCGAGGCGGGTTTCGAAGGACAGCCGGTCACCGCGGAACAGCGACCGGACGCGTTCGAACGGGATGCCGTCGGTTCCCCACGACGTCCGGTGCATCAGCAGCATCGGCAACGCCGGATTTGTCCCGATCAACAGCGCTTCCCGGGGTGTGGCGAGCACGGTCTCGACTCGCTCCTCGGCGCCGTCGAAGACCACGCCGAGCCTTTCCCTTAAACACGCGTAGAGCGACTGTGTGGGATCGAACACATCCATGAGCGTCGGGAATCGCTCGGCGGTGAGATAGGTCGATTCCAGCCCGACCCGCTCATCGTCGGCCAGCAGTACCCGCTCGATGTGGATCACGTCGTCGTCCGGATCGATTTCCAGTTCCGAAGCCAGCGACGGACCGGCTTCCCGGCGTTCCAAAGAGATCAGATTCCGGCCCGGCTCGATGCCCTGCCTCCTGAGTCCTTCGGTGTAACTCACCAAAGCGAGCGGCTGCACGAGCTTGGGGCCCGCGACATAGGTGCCGCTCCCCTGCCGCCTGCTGAGACGGCCTTCGAGCACGAGCTCGCCGACGGCCTGGCGGACCGTCGCGCGAGAAACCTCGAAACGTTCGGACAGTTCCCTTTCGGTGGGAAGTACCGCACCTTGCCCCAATTCGGAGATCACGTCGAGCAGTTCGACTTTGACCGCGTAATAACGTGGAACGCGGCCGTGTTCGGGAATACCGTCCCGGACCGGGCCGTCGGCAGAAGGATGGACTCTTGGTGAACGTGTTCTCACTGTCCAGATCTTAGGCCGAGTTCACCTGGGCTGTACTGACCCGAACGAAGTGTTCATGCCACGCTCACACTCGTGGACGAACAGAACTCCCTCGCCCGGCGGCTCGGCACCCGCGACGCCGTCTTCATCGGCCTCGGCTCCATGATCGGCGCGGGGGTCTTCGTCGCTTTCGCCCCCGCCGCGCGAGCCGCGGGCGCCTGGCTCCCGGCGGGGCTCGCCCTCGCCGCCGTGGTCGCCTACTGCAACGCGACGTCTTCGGCGCGGTTGGGCGCGCTCTATCCGGCGTCCGGCGGCACCTACGTCTACGGACGCGAACGGCTCGGCGAATTCTGGGGGCATCTGGCCGGCTGGGGGTTCGTGGTCGGCAAGACCGCCAGTTGCGCGGCGATGGCGTTGACCGTCGTCACCTACGCCGCTCCCGGACTCGGCCAGCCGTGGCGGGGCCTGTTCGCGGTCGGCGTCGTGGCGGCACTGACCGGGCTCAACTACCGCGGTGTCCAGCGTTCGGCTTTCGCGACCAGGCTGATCGTGTCCATCACGCTGACGATCCTCGCGCTGGCGGTGGCGGCGATGCTCTTCGGCGGCGGCCTGCCGTCGGGATCGCCGGGTTCGGTCGCCGCGCCCGGCGTCGGGGGCGTGCTGGAGGCGGCAGGCCTGCTGTTCTTCGCTTTCGCCGGCTACGCGCGGATCGCGACACTGGGTGAGGAGGTTCGCGATCCGGCGCGCACCATCCCCCGGGCGGTGCCGATCGCACTCGGGCTGGCGTTGGTCGTCTACGCCGTGCTCGCCTTCGTCCTGCTGTACCAGCTCGGGCCGGATCTGCTGGGCCGCAGCCCGGACCCGATCGCGGAGGGGGTCGAGCGGTCGTCCTGGTCGTGGTTGACCCCCGCCGTGCGGGTGGGCGCGATGCTCGCCGCGGTGGGTTCGCTGCTCGCGCTCGTGCTGGGCGTTTCACGCACCACGCTGGCCATGGCGCGCGACGGGCATCTCCCGCGCTACCTGACCGCGGTCCACCCCCGCTTCGGCGTCCCGCACCGGGCCGAACTCACCGTCGGCGTCGTCGTCGCCCTCCTCGCGAGCACCGTCGACCTCCGCGGCGCGATCGGCTTCTCCTCGTTCGCGGTGCTGGCGTACTACGCCGTCGCGAACGCCAGCGCGCTGACGCTGCGGCCGGGGTCCCGGCTGATCGCCGTCGTGGGCCTGCTCGGCTGCCTGGTGCTTGCGTTCAGTCTTCCGGCGGTTTCGGTGCTCACCGGTTCAGGAGTACTGGCGTTAGGCGCTCTGGGCTACGCCATTCGTCGGCGCTTCGCGTCGAACGTCCGTTAATCACCATCATCGGTCGAAAGATCCGAAGAAAGTCGGTTGTCCCGGCATCCGTCCACCTGCTGTAGTCAGTTGGCCGCAGTCAGTCTCCCTGCCTCCACTGTGGACAGCCGGAAGGAATGAACCCTTGGACATCAAGCGTCGGTTCAGCCTGCTCAAAAAGACCCTGATCGCCGTCGCGGCGGCCGGAACCCTGGCGGGTCTCGCCACGGCTCCGCAAGCCGCGGCCGCTCAGCCGCCGTCCACCGACGTGGTCGGTGGAACCCGAGCCGCCCAGGGTGAATTCCCTTGGATGGTAAGGCTTTCCATGGGCTGCGGTGGTGCGCTCTACACCCAGCAGATCGTCCTGACCGCCGCGCACTGCGTGTCGCGGACCGGGGCCAACACGACCATCACCGCGACCCTCGGTGTCGTCGACCTGCAGAGCACCGCGGCCAAGAAGGTCAAGTCGACCTACGTGTACCGGTCGCCGACCTACCCCACCTCCACCGGTGGTGACTGGGCGCTGATCAAGCTCGCCAGCCCGGTCACCGGGATCCCGACCCTGCCGATCGCGGGCACGACGGCCTACAACAGCGGCACGTTCACCGTGGCCGGCTGGGGTGCGGCGACCGAGGGCGGGGCGCAGCAGCGCTACCTGCTCAAGGCCACCGTGCCGTTCGTGTCCGACGCGACCTGCAAGGCGCAGGGCGGCAGCTACGCCGACCTGATCGACAGCGCCGAGATCTGCGCCGGCAACATCGACTCCGGCGGCGTCGACACCTGCCAGGGTGACTCGGGCGGACCGATGTTCCGCCGCGACAGCGCCGGTGCCTGGATCCAGGTCGGCATCGTCAGCTGGGGCGAAGGCTGCGCGCGGGCGCACGCTCCCGGCGTCTACACCGAGGTGAGCACCTTCGCGACCGCGATCAAGAACGCGGCCGCCGGGCTCTAGCCTCAGCGCACGGCATGCCATGAAAGGTCCTTTCCTTGCGAAATTTGCAAGGAAAGGACCTTTCATGGCGTTCGGGACACCTCAGCGGGTCTTGTCCAAACGCGACAGTGCTTCCTCGTACCCCGAAACGAGTTCCGCGATCACGTCGGCGACCGGCCGCACCCGGTCCATCCGCCCGACGATCTGCCCCACCGGCATCGAGACGACCGTCGGATCCGCCGCGTGATGGATCCTGTTGTGCGCGTGGGAAACCAGCAGGTTCTGCAGCGGCATCGGCAGCGGTTCGGGCGCGTCGGGCGCGGCCCACGCCTCGGTCCACCGCGTCTTGAGCAGCCGCGCCGGTTTGCCGGTGTAGATCCGTGTCCGGACGGTGTCGGACGAACCCGCCGCGACCAGCGCCCGTTGCATGGCCTCGGATTCTCCCATGGTCTGCAGATATTCCTCGGTGGCGAGCCAGAACGAGCCCATCCACACCCCGGAAGCGCCCAGCGCGAGCGCCGCCGCGACCTGTCGTCCTGAGCCGATCCCGCCCGCGGCGAGCACCGGCGCCCGGTCGCCGACGGCGTCGACGACCTCGGGCAGCAAGACCATCGACGCGATCTCGCCGGTGTGCCCGCCCGCCTCATAGCCTTGCGCCACAACGAGATCGACGCCGTTGTCGACGTGCCGGACGGCGTGTTCGGCCTTGCCAGCCAAAGCCGCGACCGGCACGCCCTTCGCGTGACACTGTTCGATGACGTCGACAGGTGGTGACCCCAACGCGTTGGCGATCAACCGGATGGGGTGCTTGAGCGCGACCTCGACATGTGACCGGGCGACCGAATGCAGCCAGCCCAATACGCCGGCGCGTTCGTCGGTGTCGTCCGGCAGCGGTGGGACGGCGAGGTCACGCAGAGTCCGCTCCACGAAGTCGCGATGCTCCTGCGGGATGTGTTTCGCGAGATCGATCGACGTCCCCTCGGCCGGGATCTTGGCAGGCATCACGATGTCGACGCCGTAGGGTTTGCCGCCGGTGTTCTCGTCCATCCAGGACAGGACGGCGTCGAGTTCGGCGGCGTCGTTGAACCGCACGCAGCCCAGCACGCCCAGCCCACCCGCCCGGCTGATCGCCGCGGCGACGTGTTCGGACGGGGTGAACCCGACGATCGGCAGGTCGATCCCGAGCCGCTCACAGAGAGACGTCCGCATGTGGTTCCTTACTCATGCCGGTTGGATGGTGACGGGCTCGTGCTCGCTGGCGTAGCGCTGCGCCCAGGGATAGTCCGGTTTTCCGCTGGGAGACCGCCCGATCTCCTCGGCGAGCCAGAGGGTGCGCGGCACCTTGTACCCGGCGATCTCGGTACGGACATGCGCCTCGAGCGCGGCGACGTCCAGGTCTTTGCCTGCCCGAGGCTGGATCACCGCGGCCACGCGCTGGCCGAGCCGGTCGTCGGGGATGCCGATCACGAGCGCGTCGAAGACGTCCGGATGCGACTTCAGCGCACCCTCGACTTCTTCCGGGTAGACCTTCTCGCCGCCGGTGTTCACGCACTGCGACCCCCGGCCGAGCAGGGTCACCGTGCCGTCTTCCTCGTAGCGCGCGTAGTCACCCGGAACGACGTAGCGCTTGCCGTCGACCTCGATGAAGATCTTCTCGGTCTTCACGGGATCCTTGTAGTAGCCGAGCGGGACGTGCCCGCGGCGCGCGATCAGCCCGATCGCGCCGGGCTTCGGATCGACGAGCCCGCCGTCGTCGTCCACCAGGATCGCGTCCTTGCCGAAGCTGACCCGGGGACCGGCGGAATGATCGGAGTCCTTGCTGACCATGCCGATGCCGGTGAAACCGCTTTCGGAGGAGCCGATCGCATCGGTGATCACCACGTTCGGGAGCATCGCCAGGAACTCCTGCTTCACCGATTGGGAGAACAGGGCGGCGTGGCTCGACACCGCGACGATCGACGACGCGTCGTAGTCGCCCTCGCGGTAGGCCTCGATCAGTGGCCGCGCCATCGCGTCGCCGACGATGGTGAGCACCTGAACCTTGTTGTCCTGCACGGCTTTCCAGATCTCATGCGCGTCGAATCGCGGCACGAACACGACCGGGCTCCCGGTGAACAGCGCGCCGAAAGCGGCCCACTGCGCGGCGCCGTGGATCAGCGGCGCGGCGGGCAACCGGACCAGGCTGCCCGACTTGCCCTGTTCGGCGAGCGTCCATTCGTCCGGGACGTACTCGCCGGTGACGAAGTTGATGCCGCCGCCGAGTGCGCGCCAGATGTCCTCGTGGCGCCACAGCACGCCCTTGGGATATCCGGTGGTTCCGCCGGTGTAGAGGATGTAGATGTCGTCGGCGCTGCGCTCGGGGAAGTCGCGCTCGGGTGAGCCTTCGGCGAGCGCGGCTTCGTAGTCCACGCCGCCGTAGGACGAGTAGTCGCCGTCGCTTCCGTCGTCGACAACGACAACGTGTTTCAGTTTGGGCGTTTCCGGCAGTACGGCGGCCACCTTGTCCGAATAGCCGCGCTCGTGGACCAGCGCCACGAGGTCGGCGTTGTCGAAGAGGTACCGCAGTTCGCCGTGGACGTAACGGTAGTTGACGTTGATGGCGATCGCGCGCAGCTTGTACGCGGCGATCATCGATTCCAAAGCCTCGATGGAGTTCCGGGAATAGACACCGATGTGGGATCCGGGTCCCACGCCGTGTGCGGCGAGATGGTGCGCCAGCCGGTTGGCGCGCTCTTCCAGTTCGGCGAAGGTGACCCGCCGATCGCCACAGACGACCGCGATGCGCTCCGGCACGGCGTCGACGGCGTGCTCGAGTAGATCCGCGATGTTGAGTGCCACTCCTTCAAAGTAGAACATGTTATCGTTCTGGGCAATGGTGGCGATTTCAGTGGAGGCCGGGGCCTTGGAGGACGTGGTGGGCGAACCGCACGCGCTGGTGGAAAAGATCGAACACACCCTCGTGGTCACGATGAACCGGCCGGAGGCCCGCAACGCGCTCAGCGGCGAGATGCTCGGGATCATGGTCGAGGCGTGGAACCGCGTCGACGCGGACGACGACATCCGGTGCTGCGTGCTCACCGGCGCGGGCGGCGCGTTCTGCGCGGGCGCGGATCTGAAGTCGATGTCGAAGAACTCCCCGTCCGACTCGTTCGAGAAGGGCACGTTCGACCCCAGCCGGATCGAAGGCCTGCTCAAGGGGCGACGGCTGACGAAACCGTTGATCGCGGCCGTCGAGGGCCCGGCGATCGCGGGCGGCACGGAGATCCTGCAGGGCACGGACCTGCGCGTCGCGGGCGAGAGCGCGAAGTTCGGGGTGTCGGAAGCGCGGTGGAGCCTGTTCCCCATGGGCGGTTCGGCCGTCCGGCTCCCCCGCCAGATCCCGTACACCGTCGCCGCCGATCTGCTGCTGACCGGACGGCACATCACGGCGGCCGAGGCGCTGAAGATCGGCCTGATCGGGTACGTCGTCCCGGACGGCACGGCGCTGGACAAGGCGATGGAGCTGGCGGGGCTGATCTCCGCGAACGGGCCGCTCGCGGTCCGCGCGATCCTCAAGACCCTGCGCGACACCGAGGGCATGCACGAGGAAGAGGCCTTCAAGCTCGACGCCCAGTACGGCATCGAGGTCTTCGCGAGCGAAGACGCGAAGGAAGGCCCACGCGCCTTCGCCGAGAAGCGCAAGCCCGTCTTCAAGGGCCGCTGATCCCCACGCATTTCGTCCTCTCAATGCGGTAGTTGCCCACGCAAGTACCGCATTGAGAGGACTAAACGCGGTAGTTCGTGAAGTGAACTACCGCGTTCAGAGGACGAAATGCGGTCAGGGGAGGGCGTGGCCCGCCCAGTAGGGGTCGCGGAGCTTGCGCTTGTAGAGCTTCCCGTTCGGGTCACGCGGGAGTTCGGGCAGGTAATCGACCGAACGCGGGAGCTTGAACTTCGCCAGCCGGGACGCCGCGTACTCGAGGATCTCGGCGGTCAGCTCATCGGAAGGCTCGACACCGTCCACGGGCTGTACGACGGCCTTGATCGCCTCGCCCCAGTCCTCGTGCGGGACACCGAACACCGCGACGTCGGCGATCTTCGGATGCATCACCAGTTCACCCTCGATCTCCGCCGGGTAGATGTTCACCCCGCCCGAGATGATCAGATCCGCCTTGCGGTCGTGCAGGAACAGGTAACCGTCCTCGTCGAGATGCCCGACGTCGCCGAGAGTGAACAGGTCGCCGACCCGCGCCTTGGCCGTCTTGGCCCGGTCCTTGTGGTACTCGAACTTAGAGTCGCCCATCTTCATGTAGACGGTGCCGGTCTCGCCGGCGGGAAGCTCCTTGCCCTCGTCGTCGAGGATCTTGATCGTCGAACCCGGCCACGGCAACCCCACCGAACCCGGTTTCTTGAGCCATTCCTCCCCCGAGATCGCCGTGCCGCCACCCTCGGTGGCCGCGTAGTACTCGGTGACGACCGGCCCCCACCAGTCGAGCATCCGGCGTTTGACCTCCAGCGGACAAGGCGCGGCGCCGTGGATCATCACGCGCAGCGAACTCAGGTCGTAGGCCGCGCGGACGTCGTCCGGCAGCGCGAGCAACCGCCGGAACTGCGTCGGGACCATATGGCTGTGCGTGACCCGGTGCCGCCCGATCAGCCGCAGCATCTCCTCGGCGTCCCAGCGGTCCATCAGCACCGCGGTATGCCCCAGCTGCAGCGAGATGGCGACGAAGTTGAGCACCGCCGTGTGATAGAGCGGCGAACCGCACAGGTGCACGTGCCCGTCGTGCGGCGCCAGCCCGAAGATCCCGAAGAACCACGTCGAAGCGCCGGGGACTTCGTCGGGATCGGCGCCGCTCAGCGGCCGCCGGACACCCTTGGGCCGCCCCGTGGTCCCCGACGTGTAGAGCATCGGCGAGCCGGCCGTGCGCCGCTCCGGGCGCCCGTCTCCCTCGCCCGAACCGAGTTCCTCGATCCGCCGGAAGCCCGCGACGTCGCCCACCGCGAACCGCGCCCGCTCCGGGATCCCGGCCTCGTCGGCGGCCGCGATCGCGACGTCGGCGAACCGTTCGTGCGCGAGGAACGCCTTGGCGCCGCTGTCGGCGAGGATGTAGGCGACCTCCGGCCCGACCAGATGCCAGTTGACCACCACGATGTACAACCCGGACTGGATGGCGGCGAAGTAGGCCGCCACGAGTTCGTCCCCGTTGGGCTGCAGGACGACGACCACGTCCCCGGCCTCGAGCCCGAGTGCCTGCAGGCCCCGGGCGTAGGCGTTCGCCTTCGCGGCGAGCTCGCCATAGCCGATCGAGCGGCCGTCCGGATCGACGAGCGCGACCCGCTCCGGCTCCTGTGCGGCGATATTCCAGACCCCAAGTGTCCCCGTGGCTGTCGGCATACGCGCAAATCTAGAACGCGTTCCACTCAAGAGCAACCGCCAGGGAGGCCCAGATGGCCGATCTTGCCGGAAATTCGAGAACGTGTTTCACTCAGGTCGTGAGTGCACCAGAACTCCCGCTGTCGGCCCCGCTCAACGTGGGCTTCGACTACACGCGTTCAGTCGGCCCGGTGCTCGGGCGGTTCGTCAACGCCCTGCGCGAGCGCCGCGTCGAAGGCGTCCGGGGCAGCGACGGCCGCGTCCACGTGCCGCCACTGGAATACGATCCCGTGACCGCCGAGGCGCTGTCCGAGTTCGTGCCGGTCGCCGCCGAGGGCGAGATCGTGTCCTGGTCGTGGATCGTCGAACCGCTCGACGGCCAGCCCCTGTCGCGGCCGTTCGCGTGGGCCCTGATCAAGCTCGACGGCGCCGACACCTCGATCCTGCACGCGGTCGACGCGGGCAGCCCCGGAGAAGTCCACACCGGGCAACGGGTGCGGATCCGCTGGGCGGATGAGACGGTCGGGCATATCCGCGACATCGCCTACTTCGTCCCCGCCGACGGACCCGACACCGAACTCACCGAGGCGCCGCCCCCGATCGCGAAGCGCGAGGACGGCGCGCCGGTCAGCGTGGTGATCACGCCGATCCATCTGCGCTACCGGCATTCCGCGTCGCCGGAGGAGAGCCGGTACCTGCGCGGGCTCGCCGAAGGAAAGCTGATCGGCCAGCGCTGCCCGTCGTGCGACAAGGTCTACATCCCGCCGCGCGGCGCTTGCCCGACCGACGGCGTCCCGACCACCGACGAGGTCGAACTCGCCGACACCGGCATCGTCACCACGTTCTGCATCGTGAACGTGCCATTCCTCGGCCAGCGGATCAAACCGCCGTATGTCGCGGCGTACATCCTGCTCGACGGCGCGGACATCGCGTTCCTCCATCTGGTCCTCGGCTGCGACGCTGCCGACGTCCGGATGGGCATGCGTGTGCGCGCGGCCTGGAAACCGCGGGACGAATGGTGGACGTCGCTGGAGAACATCGACCATTTCGAACCGACCGGCGAGCCGGACGCGCCCTACGAATCCTTCGCCCACCATCTGTGAGGACCGCTGTGCCAGATGTAGCAGTAGTGGGCTTCGCGCAGGCCCCCAACGTCCGTAACACCCCTGGCACCACCAATGGCGTGGAAATGCTGGTGCCGATCTTCGCCGAGGTCTTCGAGCGCACCGGTCTGTCCAAAGAGGACATAGGGTTCTGGTGCTCCGGTTCCTCGGACTACCTCGCGGGCCGCGCGTTCTCGTTCATCGCCGCGGTCGACGCCATCGGCGCCTTTCCGCCGATCCACGAGTCACACGTCGAGATGGACGCCGCCTGGGCGCTTTACGAGGCGTGGCTGAAGATCCGGATGGGCGAGGTCGAAACGGCGCTCGTCTACGGCTTCGGCAAATCCTCGGCCGGGCAGTTGCGGCGGGTGCTGGCGCTGCAGATGGACCCCTACGTGGTCGCGCCGCTGTGGCCGGACTCGGTGAGTGTCGCCGGGATCCAGGCCAGGCTGGGCCTCGAAGCGGGACTGTGGTCGGAAAAGGACCTCGCCGAGGTCGCCGCGCGCAGCCGTGCCGACGCCGCCGCGAATCCCGCCGCGCAGTTCTCCGGACCGGTCGAAGTCTCCGAACTGCTCGACGCCCCGTACTTCGCGGATCCCTTGCGGGCTCACGACATCGCACCGGTCACCGACGGTGCCGCCGTCATCGTGCTCGCCTCGGCGGAGCGGGCGGCGGACCTCGTCGACAGCCCCGCGGTGATCACCGGGATCGAGCACCGGGTCGACTCCCCCGCACTCGGCGTGCGGGACCTCACCCGGTCACCGTCCACAGTGGCCGCGGGAAGGGCGCTCGACCTCGACGGCGTCGAAATCGCCGAACTGCACGCGCCGTTCACCCATCAGGAACTGATCCTGCGCGACGCGCTGGGCCTGGACGAACGGGTGCGCATCAACCCCTCCGGCGGTGTGCTGACCGGCAATCCGATGTTTTCGGCGGGCTTGGCGCGGATCGGCGAGGCGGCGAACCGCATCCTCGACGGCAGCGCGCGCAAAACCCTCGCCCACGCGACCAGCGGCCCCGTCCTGCAGCAGAACCTGGTCGCGACCTTGGAGGTCCTCTCGTGAAGCACCTCGCGGCCGTACTGGGAACCGGCCAGACCCACCACAAGGCCAAGCGCACCGATGTGTCCATGCCCGGCCTGCTCCGGGAGGCGATCGACCGGGCGATGGTGGACGCGCAGACCGGATGGGACGACATCGACGCCGTCGTCCTCGGCAAGGCCCCGGATCTGTTCGAGGGTGTGATGATGCCCGAACTGTTCCTCGCCGACGCGCTCGGCGCGACCGGGAAACCCTTGCTGCGCGTGCACACCGCCGGTTCGGTCGGCGGGTCGACCGCGCTTGTGGCGGCGTCGCTGGTGCAGGCCGGGGTGCACAAGCGCGTGCTGACGGTGGCCTTCGAGAAGCAGTCCGAGTCGAACGCGATGTGGGGCCTGTCGATCCTGCCGCCGTTCCAGATGCCGGTGGGTGCCGGGGCGGGCGGCTATTTCGCGCCGCACGTGCGCTCGTACATCCGGCGATCCGGCGCGCCCGACCACGTCGGCGCGATCGTCGCGGCCAAGGACCGGCGCAATGGGGCCCTGAACCCCTACGCCCATCTGCGGCAGTCCGACATCACGGTGGAGTCGGTGCAGGCGTCCCAGATGCTGTGGGACCCGATCCGCTACGACGAAACGTGCCCGTCCTCGGACGGGGCCTGCGCGATGGTGCTCGGTGACGAGGCCGCCGGTGACGCCGTTCCCGGTGGCGCGGCGTGGATCCACGCTACCGCGATGCGCACCGAACCCACGACGTTCGCCGGTCGCGACCAGGTCAACCCGCAAGCGGGGCGGGACGCCGCCGCCGCGCTGTGGAAGGCCGCCGGGATCACCGATCCACTGTCCGAAGTGGACACTGCGGAGATCTACGTGCCGTTTTCGTGGTTCGAGCCGATGTGGCTGGAAAACCTGGGGTTCACCGACGAGGGCGAAGGCTGGAAGCTCACCGAGGCGGGCGAGACCGCGCTCGGCGGGCGGCTGCCGGTCAACCCGTCGGGCGGTGTGCTGTCGTCCAACCCGATCGGCGCGTCCGGGATGCTCCGGTTCTCCGAAGCGGCCAAACAGGTGATGGGGCGCGCCGGGGACTACCAGGTCGACGGCGCGCGCGTCGCGCTCGGGCACGCGTACGGCGGCGGTTC
Organism: Amycolatopsis sp. NPDC039088; assembly: GCF_055598845.1. Classification (NCBI taxonomy): domain Bacteria; kingdom Bacillati; phylum Actinomycetota; class Actinomycetes; order Pseudonocardiales; family Pseudonocardiaceae; genus Amycolatopsis; species Amycolatopsis sp. NPDC039088. The sequence goes on from NZ_JBVKAE010000026.1 coordinate 120,861, forward strand.
GCAGTTCTTCTCGATGTGGGTGGTGGGGTCGGCCAAGCCGAGTTCGTGAACCTTGCGCGCGGGGTCAGGGGCGGCGGCGGGGCCGGAGGCGTTGCGCGGCCAGTGTCGCGACCACCCCGGTCACCGCGCCCACCAGGGCCGGCTTGAGACCGTGCCGATCGGGCGGCGCGACCACGGGCCGGACCACCACGGGCGGCGGCGGGCGGACCGGCTCCGGTGGCGCGTCGCGCGCGGTCGCGGTCCAGGCCGTGACGAACACCAGCATCCGGGCCACCAGTGAGATGAAGAAGATGAGACCGATGATCGACCCGAACGCGACGCCGGTCGGCGAGTTGCCGATCAACCGCAGGTAGATCCCCCCGGCCAGCTTCAGCAGTTCGAAGCCCAGCGCCAGCGCGACCGCGCCGCGCATCGCGCTGCGGACCCCGACCGGTTTCCGCGGCAACCGGGTGAGTACCCAGAGGAACACGAGCCAGTTGGCCAGCAAGGCCAGCGGAATCGAGATCGCCGACAGCACGTTGTGCCCCCAGGCGGTGTCGTCCACCCCGGCCAGGCCCAGCAGGTACCGGCCGAGCGCGGACCCGGAGATGGTGATCGCGAAGGAGACCAGCAGCGCTGTCGCGAGGCCGAGCAGCGCGAGGAGGTCCGCGGCGATCGTGCGCAGCAGCGGGAGATCAGACCGGTTCTGTCCCCACAGCGCGGTGAGCGCGTCCCGCAGCGCGTTCATCCAGTTCCAGCCGGAGTACAGCCCGACGGTCAGACCGATGACACCGACGCTGGTGCGCTGTTCCACGAACCCGGTGAGCAGGTCACCCGCCTTGTCACCGAGACCGCCGGGCAGGGTGCCGGTGATCGCGTTCAGCATCGTCTCGATCAGCTGCGGCTGGCTGGCCAGCACGAAACCCGCCACCGACACCGCGACCATGAGGATGGGCACCAGCGAGAAGAGGCTGAAGTAGGTGATCGACGCGACGTAGTGGTAACCGCCGTACTCGATGTAGCGGTTCACCGCCCGCGCCACGTGGTCCAGCCAGCGGTAGCGGGCACGCAGCCGCTTCCATTTCGTCGGTGCTTGCTTCTCCCTCACACGGACTGTCTACCCCAGCGAGGTCACGGCTCGTGGGCAACACGCGATCAAGCGAGCGCGATCAGCTCCGAACCGTCGTCCTCCGGCAGGGACGGGCCCGCGGTCGCCAGAACGGTGTTGCCGAGAAAGTCCAGCTCACAGCCAAGGGTGGAGAGGAACGCGGTGTCGGCGGCGTCGCGTCCGGTCGCGATGCGGCTCATGCTCTGCCTCGGCGCGAGGCCGGTGGCGTCGAACACGTACCAGCGGCCGTCGATCGCGGCCTCGAACACGGCGTGGAAGTCCATTGGGGACAGTCCGGGCGCGTAGACCGCGACAAACCTGGCCGGGATGTCGATCACCCGGCACAGTGAGATGCAGACATGCGCGTAGTCGCGGCAAACCCCTTCCCCGGCGAGGTAGGTGTCGACGGCGTCGTCGGTCGGCGAGCCGGAACCGACCACATAGGACAGGTGCTCGCCCACGTGCCGGACGATCGCCTCGACCTGGGTGCGCGCGTCAGGAAGCCCACCGAAGCGCGACAGCGCGAGCCCGCCCAGGCGGTCCGAGGGGCAGTACCGGCTGGGCCGGGTGTACCGGATGAGGTCTTCCATGCCGACCGGTTCGCCCTCGACGGGGCCGAAGGCGCGCTCGGCCCGGTACCGCACGACGTGCTCTCCGAGCGGCAACTCGACGACCTGCGCCCGGGTCCCGTGTTCGAACGCCACCTGGCGCGGCGGCGCGGGATAGGCGAACTCTTCCTGTTCCGCCCCGCCGGCGAGCGCGACCACGAACGCGGCGGGGCCCGGCTTGGTGACCCGGAAGGACATTTCGACGTCGACCTGCACGTGGGGACCCATGGCACCCATGGTGCCCTACGACGTCTCCGGTTACTCAGCCGTAGTGCACCTGATAGTGCTTGATCCCGTTGAGCCAGCTCGACCGGAGCCTGTCGGGCGAGGCGGCTTCCCTGATGTTCGGCATGACGTCGGCGATGGCGTTGAAGATCAGGTCGATCTCCAGCCGGGCGAGGTTCGCGCCGATGCAGTAGTGCGAGCCCGTGCCGCCGAAACCGACGTGCGGGTTGTCCTCGCGGAGGATGTCGAACTTCTCCGGCTCGTCGAAGTGGTCCGGGTCGAAATTCGCGGAGCTGTAGAACATCCCGACCCGGTCGCCCTTGCGGATGTGCTGCCCGCCGAGTTCGGTGTCGCGGGTCGCGGTGCGCTGGAAGGCGACCACCGGGGTGGCCCAGCGGACGATCTCGTCCGGCGCGGTCTTCGGCCGTTCCTTCTTGTAGAGCTCCCACTGGTCGGGGTGGTCGAGGAACGCCTTCATCCCGTGGGTGATCGCGTTGCGCGTCGTCTCGTTGCCCGCCACGGCGAGCAGGATGACGAAGAAGCCGAATTCGTCCGAGGCCAGCGATTCGCCGTCGACGTCGGCCTGCACCAGCTTCGTGACGATGTCGTCCATCGGGCACTTGCGGCGTTCTTCGGCCATGTTCCAGGCGTAGCCGACGATCTCCGCGGACGCGGCGAGCGGTTCGACCTCGTACTCGGGATCGTCGTAGGCGACCATCTGGTTGGACCAGTCGAAGACCTTGAGGCGATCTTCCTGCGGGATGCCGATCAGTTCGGCGATGGCCTGCAACGGGAGTTCGCAGGCGACGTCGGTGACGAAGTCCCCGGAGCCCTTTTTCTTGGCCTCGCTGACGATCCGCTCCGCGCGGTCGCGCAGGGTGTCCTCGAGTTTCGCGATCGACCTCGGCGTGAAGCCCTTCGAGACGATGCGGCGCAGCTTCGTATGCTGCGGCGCGTCCATGTTGAGCAGGACGAGCCGGTTGGCTTCGAGACTGTCGTCGGTCATGTTCTCGTCGAAGCGGATGATCGCGGTCTTCTCCCGGGAGGAGAACAGCTCGCTGTCCCTCGACACCGCCTTGACGTCTTCCAGCCTGCTGACCACCCAGTAGCCGTCATCGCGGAAGCCCGCGGTGTTGTGCGGCTGCGGGTTCCACCAGACCGGCGCCGTGCGCCGGAGTTCGGCGAACTCCGCCAGAGGCAGTCTGGTGGCGTACAGATCCGGATCGGTGAAATCGAAACCGGCGGGGATCAGGGGAGCGGCCACGGGCTACCTCCTACGCGGTTCGCCAATGAAACACGTTCTAGGTCCGATTGAAGCATACGGCGTTTACCAAGTGAAGAGTTTTTAGTGAAACCCGTTAACTTGACCTAGCGCGATCATGGACGCCCAGCAAGAGGCAGGAACCGCGACCAGTGATCAAAAACCCGCCAACCCTGGGGCGACTTGCTCAAACTAAGAACGTGTTCTACTTTTTCGGTAGTGAACGGTGTTCTCCAGGAGGCGAACGTGGGTAGTCCGGTGATCGTCGAGGCGGTCCGCACCCCTGTCGGCAAGCGCAGGGGCCAGCTGGCGGGGCTGCACGCCGCCGAGATCCTGGGCGCGGCGCAGCGCGCCCTGCTCGACCGCGCGGGACTGGATCCGGCGCTGGTCGAGCAGGCGATCGGCGGCGCCGTGACCCAGGCCGGTGAGCAGGCGGGCAACGTCACGCGGACGGCGTGGCTGCACGCCGGGCTCCCCGAGACGACGGGCGCGACCACCATCGACGCCCAATGCGGCTCGGCGCAGCAGGCGACGCACCTGATCGCCGGGCTCATCGCGGCCGGCGCGATCGACGTCGGTGTCTCGTGCGGCGTCGAAGCGATGAGCCGGGTACCCCTGGGCGCGAACCGCGGTGAGGGCATCGGCACGCCACGGCCCGAGTCGTGGTCGATCGACATGCCGAACCAGTACGGCGCGGCCGAGCGGATCGCGCGACGGCGCGGGATCACCCGCCACGACGTCGACCGGTTCGGCACGGCCTCCCAGGCCAAGGCCGCCGCGGCGTGGGCGGCCGGGCACTTCGACCGCGAGGTCGTCGCGGTGAAGGCACCCGTGCTCGGCGAGGACGGCGCGCCGACCGGCGAAACCCTCCTGGTGAACCGCGACCAGGGCCTGCGCGAGACGACCGTCGAAGGCCTCACCAAGCTCAAGCCCGTCCTCGAAGGCGGCGTGCACACGGCCGGGACGTCGTCGCAGATCTCCGACGGCGCGGCCGCGCTCCTCCTGATGGACTCGGACCGGGCCAAGGCACTGGGCCTGAAGCCGCGGGCGCGGATCGTCTCCCAGGCACTGGTCGGCGCGGAACCGTACTACCACCTCGACGGTCCCGTGCAGGCGACCGAACGGGTACTGGCCAAGGCGGGGATGGCGATCGGCGACCTCGACCTGTTCGAGGTCAACGAGGCCTTCGCTTCAGTTGTGTTGTCGTGGCAACGGGTGCACCGGCCCGACGAGGACAAGGTCAACGTGAACGGTGGCGCGATCGCGCTCGGGCATCCCGTCGGCAGTACCGGCGCGCGGCTGCTGACCACGGCACTGCACGAACTGGAACGCCGGGACGCCGGCACCGCGCTGGTGACGATGTGCGCCGGCGGCGCGCTTTCCACCGGCACCATCATCGAACGGATCTAGCGTTCCTCGTCCAGCTTGACCTCGACCACCGGACCGTTGTCCGGCCTCGCGAGCCGTTTGCTCCCCTGACCCTCCTTCCAGGAGTCGAAAAAGATGGTGTTGCCCTCGACCCAGGTCAGCACCGCCTCGGTGAGGTCGAGCCGGAAGACGTGGGCCTCCCCGTCGTCGCCCTGCAGGCGGGCGACCTCCGCCGGATCGGTGATCTCGACCGCGACGCCCGACACCTTCGCGTCCGCGCCGCCCTCGTCGATCGCCGAGGCGGCGTGGATCGCGAACCTGCCGTCGCGCTGCAGGTCCTTCGCCTTCATCGCACCGATCAGCGAACCGATCAGCAGGTCCTGTTCACGGAAATCGACCTCACTGCCGCTGACGCGAGGCGAACCGTCCCGCCGGATGGTCGCCAGCACGTGTGACTTCGCCGCGGTGAACCGCTCCCGGATCTTCGCCGCCAGCTCGGGTGCCTCTTCACTGAACTGTCGCCAGGTAGCCATGCCGCACAGCGTCCCACCGGGGTCCGACAGTTTCGAGCGATCAGGGCCGCGGTGCCCCCATCGGATTCGGCAACGGGATGGCTCCGGCGTCGAAGACATGACGGCTCAGGGGGACGGCGAGCCGCACGACTTCGGCGGCACCGTCCTCGCCGAGAGCGTCGAGCGGGCCGGTGGCGAGGCGGTCGGTCTCGTCCTCGATCCGTTGACGCAACGCGATTCCCGCGTCGGTGAGCTTCAGTTCGCCGTCGAGGACGCCCTGTTCGGCCAGCCGTGCGACGCTCTCGTCCCAGTCGTCGTCGGACCAGCCGCGGTTGATCTGGATGACCTCGCGGGTCACCGCCCCACTGCCGATGTGGGTCAGTGTCGTGTCGAGCCCGCGCAACCCGGCGGCGACGGCGGATAGCACGTGACCGTCCCCGCGATGCTCACGCAACACCGTCGCCGCGAGCCAGACCCGACCGGCAGCACTCACGGGACGGGCGACCGAAGACCAGGCGGAGGCGAGTGGCCTTGCCGCGAAATCGCAGCCCGTGACGGCCTGCTCGAGTAGGTCGGCGAGTTCGTCGAGGGCCGCGTCGGCGGGCAGGATCCGCATCAAGGCCGTCTCGACGGCGTCCATCCGGCTCTTCAGAACCACTGACGGCTCGGCGTATTTCCAGGCGTCGGGCAGGGATCGCGCGACCATCCGCGGCGCGAACCCGAACAGCATCGCCGTCGCGGGTGGTTCCGCCAGCGGTCCGAGCGGCGCGACCCGTCCGGCGAAATAACCCATCCACCAGCTCGGCAGACCGACGGCCTTGGCCGCGGCCGCCGTTTCGGGGGCGAAGTAGACGACGGCATGCAACGGCTCGACCGCCTCCCAGAGGCGGCGCTGAAGTGACTTCACTCCCCCATCTTGGCCGCGCCGAAAACCGGATGCGAGCCCTTCGTGCGTGGTGTGTGATCACCGGTATGGCGATCAGCTTGGAGCGACCGGGCCTCGACGGACTGCACGAGGCCGTGGACGTGATGCGGGAGTGGCAATCCGAAGGGGTGGCTTGGCAGCTGCATCCCGGTGATCTGGGCTGGTTCTGGCGGTTCGGTGCGGACGCGACGGCCGCGGCGGTCCGGAGCTGGCGCCGGGACGGGCGGATTCTCGCCGTCGGGCTCCTGGACGGAGCCGACCTCTTGCGGCTCACGACCGCGCCGGACGTTCGTCGGGACGAGGAACTGGCGCGGCGGATCGCCGAAGACGTGATCGACCCGGACCGCGGTGTGCTGCCTGCCGGGAAGGTGGCCATCGAGTCACCGAAGGACGCGCTGCTCCAAGACCTCTTGCTCGAGCACGGCTGGCGTCTCGATGACCCGTGGACGCCGCTCCGCCTGGATCTCACGGAGCCGGTGGAAGACCCCGGCGTGCGGATCGAGGTGATCGGGTCCGAACAGGGGCACGTCCACGCCGCCGTCCTACGGGAGTCGTTCGACAAGTCGACTTTCTCCACGGAACGCTGGCACGCGATGGCGTCCGGACTGCCGTACACCGACGCACGGTGCCTGGTCGCGTACGACGACCGCGGTGAGGCGGTGGCCGCGGTGACGGTGTGGTCGGCGGGCCAGGGGAAGCCCGGGATCATCGAGCCGATGGGGGTGCACCGGGACCATCGCGGACACGGCTACGGGAGGGCGATCACGATCGCCGCGGCGGCCATGCTCCGGGAACTCGGCTCGTCGAGCGCGGCCGTCTACACGCCGAGCGCCAACGTCGCCGCCGTCGCCACCTACAGGTCGGCGGGTTTCGAGCCGCTTCCCGAGATCCGGGACCTCGCGCGAGACCTCTGATGCGGGCACACGGCGAAGGGGACTTCCCGGCTGGAGGCTTCCAGAGAGGGGTGGGCTGGGTTGGTCGTGAGCAGCGATTCGGGTTGGAACCCGAAACGCCACTCACGACACCTGTACCGAAGCCTTAAGCGCCATAAACGGGTTCAGGAGCCGGAGCATCCGCCACCAGCTCCGCCACGACGGGCCCGAGTTCGGCCGGTGACCACCGGGATCCCTTGTCCCGCACCGTGCCGTGTCGCCAGCCCTGCGCGATCGACACGCGTCCGCCGTCGACTTCGAACACCCGCCCGGTCACCCCGGACGATTCCTCGCTGCCGAGCCAGACCACCAGCGGTGACACGTTTTCCGGTGCCATGGCGTCGAATCCGTCCTCCGGCGCCGCCATGTCCTCGGCGAACGCCGCTTCGGTCATCCTGGTCCGGGCGGCCGGGGCGATCGCGTTCACGGTGACGCCGTAGCGCGCGAATTCCGTGGCCTCGACCAATGTGAGGCCCAGGATCCCGGACTTCGCGGCCGAGTAGTTGCCCTGCCCGACGCTGCCGAGCAATCCCGCCCCGGAGCTGGTGTTGATCACGCGCGCCGCCCGCGTACGACCGGCTTTCGCTTCCGCGCGCCAGTACTCGGCGGCGTGCCGTGTCGGCGCGAAATGCCCCTTCAGATGGACACGGATGACCGCGTCCCATTCGTCCTCGCCCAGGTTCACCAGCATCCGGTCACGCAGGAAACCCGCGTTGTTGACCAAGACGTCCAGCCCGCCGAAGGTTTCGACGGCGGTCCGCACCAGGGCGGCGGCCCCGTCCCAGGACGCGACGTCGTCGGTGTTCGCGACCGCCTTGCCGCCGAGCGCCTCGATTTCGTCGACGACGCCCTGCGCGGGCCCGGCCGAACCGCCGCTGCCGTCGATCCCGGCACCGAGGTCGTTCACCACCACCCGCGCGCCCTCGGCGGCGAACGCGAGCGCGTGCGCCCTGCCGATGCCACGACCGGCCCCGGTCACCACCACGATCCGGCCGTCGGCGATCCCGCTCACACCGGCTCCTTTCGTTCGGTTCGAGAGTTGGAAGCGGCCAAGAAGGCGGGCACCTCTCCCCCGCCGTGCACGGCCAGACAAGCACCGCTGACGTATGAGGCCAGCGGGGAAGCCAAGAACACCGCGCAGGACCCGATTTCGTCCGGCTCGGCCAACCGTCCTAACGGGACTGTCCGGCCCACCGCCGCGATTCCGGCCTCGTCGCCGTAATGGAGATGCGTGTGCTCTGTGCGGACCATGCCGACGTCGAGCGCGTTGACCCGCACCTTCGGCGCCCACTCCACGGCCAGTGTCGCGGTCAGATTGTCCAAACCCGCTTTCGCCGCGCCATAGGAGGCCGTCCCCGGCGACGGTCTCGTCCCGCTGACACTGCTGATGTTCACGATGACGCCGCCGCGCTCCTGCCCCTGCATGATCACGTTCGCCGCACGGGCGACGGTCAGCGGTGCCAGCAGGTTCAGCCCGATCACCTTCTCGTGGAACCTCGGCGACGCGTCGGCCACCGCGGCGTACGGCGCGCCACCCGCGTTGTTGACCACGACGTCGAGCCTGCCGTGACGCCGGAGGATCTCCTCGAAGAGCGCGTCGACCTCCTTGGGATCGCGGACGTCGCAGGAGATGAACGTCGACGCCCTGTCCTCGGCGCGGACCGGCCGCTCGGGTTCGGTGCGCGCGCAGGTGACGACTTCGGCGCCGGCACGCAGAAAAGTCCTGGTGATCCCGGCGCCGACGCCGCGTACCCCACCGGTCACCAGCACCACGGCGCCGTCGAGCCGGAGTTCGAGTGCCATGCCGGGCCTCCTTCACGTCGCTGTACCCGGGCCTGACGTCCTGCTAACGTACCAAGCAAGTGCTAGGTTTGGTAGCGGAAAGGGTGCACGATGAGCGTTTCCACCCACTCACCGGAGGCCGGCATCGCCGTGGTCACGGTCGACGCGCCGCCGGTGAACGCGCTGAGCGTGAAGGGGTGGTTCGCCCTCGCCTCCGCCCTCACCGACGCCGGGCGCGATCCCGCGACGCATGTCGTGGTGCTGCGTGCGGAAGGCCGCGGGTTCAACGCCGGCGTCGACATCAAGGAGATCCAGCGCGATCCGGGGTACGGCGCGCTGATCGGCGCGAACGAAGGCTGCGCGGCGGCGTTTTCCGCCGTCTACGACTGCGCGGTCCCGGTGATCGCCGCGGTGCAGGGGTTCTGTCTCGGCGGCGGGGTCGGCCTGGTCGGCAACGCGGACATCGTGGTCGCCGCCGAAGACGCGACCTTCGGGCTACCCGAGGTCGATCGCGGCGCGCTCGGCGCGGCGACCCATCTCTCGCGACTGGTCCCTCAGCACTTGATGCGGGCCTTGTACTACACGGCGTCGACGATCACGGCGGACCAGTTGCACCACCACGGTTCGGTCTACGCGGTGGTGTCGCGGGACGAACTCGACGAGACCGCGCTCGGCGTCGCGCGGCAGATCGCGGCGAAGGACACCCGCGTGATCCGCGCGGCGAAACAGGCCATCAACGGCATCGACGTCCAGCCCGTGCACCGCAGCTATCGGTTCGAGCAGGGATTCACCTTCGAACTCAACCTGGCGGGCGTCTCCGACGGTGCGCGCCAGGAGTTCTTGGACGGCAAGGGGAAGTGATGACCGACAAGCGGATGACGCCGGACGAGATGGTCGCCGGGCTCACCGACGGGATGACGATCGGGATCGGCGGCTGGGGTTCCCGGCGCAAGCCCATGGCACTGGTGCGCGCGATCCTGCGGTCGCCGGTCAAGGATCTCACCGTGGTCTCCTACGGCGGTCCGGATGTCGGGCTGCTGGCCTCGGCGGGCAAGATCGAACACCTGGTCTTCGGGTTCGTCACGCTCGACTCGATCCCGTACGACCCGTGGTTCTCCCGGGCCAGGGAATCCGGGACCATCACCGTCACCGAATACGACGAGGGTGTCTTCGGCACCGGCCTTTCCGCCGCGGCACAACGACTTCCCTTCCTGCCGACGCGGGCCGGGCTCGGCTCCGGCGTCATGGACCTGAACCCGTCGTTGCGCACGGTCCGCTCTCCTTACGACGACGCCGAAGAACTGCTCGCCGTGCCCGCACTCAAGCTCGACGCGGCCTTCGTCCACCTCAACCGCGCCGACGCCCGGGGCAACGCGCAGTACCTCGGACCGGATCCCTACTTCGACGAACTATTCGCGCTGGCTGCCGACAAGTGTTACGTGTCAACGGAAAAGATCGTCGACACCGCCGAACTGTCGGCAGGCGGGCCCGTACAGAGCCTGCTGCTGAGCCGGATGCTCGTCACCGGGGTCGCCGAGACGCCGAACGGCGCGCATTTCACCACCGCGGTGCCGGACTACGGACGGGACGAACGGTTCCAGCGCCACTACGCCGAGGCGGCCAAGGATCCCGACGCCTGGCCGAAATTCGTCGACAGGTTCCTTTCCGGAGACGAAGCGCACTACCAGAAGGCCGTCGCCGAATTCGGGGAGTCCGCATGAGTGACATCACCCGCGCCGAGATCGCCGTCGTGGCCTGCGCCGAATTGTTCCGCGGTGACGGTGAGATCGTGGTGAGCCCCATGGGTTTCATCCCGTCACTGGGCGCCCGGCTCGCCAGGCTGACCTTCGAACCGGACATCCTGCTGTCCGACGGCGAGGCGTACCTGATGACCTCCGATGCCGTCGTCGAAGGCTGGCAACCGTTCCGCAAGGTCCTCGACACCGTGGTACCGCGCGGAAAGCGGCATGTGGTGATGGGCGCCAACCAGATCGATCGCGAGGGCAACCAGAACATCTCGGCGATCGGCGACCATTCCCGGCCGAAGAAACAACTCCTCGGCGTACGCGGCGGACCGGGTAACACCGCCAACCACCGCACGAGCTACTGGGTTCCGCGGCACAGCAAACGCGTCTTCGTCGACCAGGTCGACGTCGTGTCCGGCGTCGGTTACGCCAGGGCGCGCGCGGCCGGGCTGCGGCATCACGACCTCCACCGCGTCGTCACCAACCTCGGGGTCCTGGACTTCGGTGGCGAAGACCACGCGCCGCGGCTGCTCTCCGTGCATCCGGGGGTCTCCGTGGACGAGGTCGTCGACGCGACGTCGTTCCCGCTGATCACCGACGACGTCGCGGAATCCCGGCTGCCGACCGACTCCGAGCTGCTGCTGATCCGGCACAGCCTGGATCCGAAGTCGGTGCGGGACAAGGAAGTCCCGTCGTGAAGACCGCGCTGACCGAACTGGCCGGGATCCGGCATCCGATCGTGCAGACCGGGATGGGCTGGGTCGCCGGGCCGCGGCTCGTCTCGGCGACGGCGGAAGCGGGCGGCCTGGGCATCCTCGCGTCCGCGACGATGACCTACGACGAACTGGCGGCGGCGATCAAGGAGGTCAAGAGCCGCACGTCACGGCCGTTCGGCGTTAATCTCCGCGCGGACGCCGAAGACGCGGCACGGCGGGTCGAGCTGCTCATCACCGAGGAAGTCCGTGTCGCTTCCTTCGCGCTGGCGCCGAAAAAGGACATGATCGCGCGGCTGAAGGACAACGGCGTCCTCGTCGTCCCGTCGGTCGGTGCGGCGCGGCACGCGGAGAAGGTCGCGGACTGGGGTGCGGACGCCGTCATCGTGCAGGGCGGCGAAGGCGGCGGGCACACCGGCGGTGTCGCGACGACCCTGCTGCTGCCCTCGGTACTGGACGCCGTCGACATTCCCGTGGTCGCGGCGGGCGGCTTCTTCGACGGCCGCGGGCTGGCCGCCGCGCTCGCCTACGGGGCGGCCGGCGTCGCCATGGGCACCCGGTTCCTCCTGACGAAGGAAAGCACCGTCCCCGAGGAGATCAAACAGGCTTACCTCGCGCGTGATCTCAACGGCACCGTCGTCACCCGCAAGGTGGACGGGATGCCGCATCGCGTCCTCCGGACGGAGCTGGTCGACGCGCTCGAATCCGCCGGTCCGGTGAGCGGGCTGGCCAGGGCCGTCGGCAACGCCGCGAAGTTCCGGAAGCTGAGCGGGCTGTCGTGGCGCTCGCTGGCCGTCGAAGGGCTGCGGATGAAACGCGGCGGCGACCGGACCTGGTCGCAGGTGCTGATGGCCGCCAACACGCCGATGCTGCTGCGCGCCGGGCTGGTCGAGGGCGATCGGAGCGCCGGGGTGCTGGCGTCCGGGCAGGTCGTCGGCCTGCTCGACGACCTGCCCGCCGTCGGCGAGCTGATCGAGACGATCGTGGCCGACGCCACGGACATCCTGCGGCGGCTGGGCTCCGGGTAGCGGGGCGAGCGCGCTGTGCTTGACTTCGGCCATGATCTCGGAGAGTCGTTGTCCGGTCGAGGACGGTGAGCTGTACGTCCGCAGCACCGGCGAAGGGCCGCTTCTGCTCCTGATCGCCGGTGGGCTGGGTTCGGCGGACACCTTCCGGGCGATGACGAAGCTGCTCGCCGAGGACTACACGGTCGTCACCTACGACCGGCGCGGTCACTTCCGCAGCACCGACACCAGCACCGGCCCGGTCAGCGTCCCGAAGCAGGCCGACGACGCGCACGCCATCCTCCAGCACGTCGACGGCGGGCCCGCGCTGGTGTTCGGGACCAGCGCGGGCGCGCTCATCGGCCTCGACCTCGTCGCCCGCCATCCGGAAGCGGTGAGCGTGCTGGTCGCCCACGAACCCCCCGCCGTCCAGCTGCTCCCGGACGCGCTCGGCTGGCTCGACGAGGCCAACGCGCAGGTCCGGCTCGCGCAGGCGGGCGACCTGATGGGGGCGTTCAAACGGTTCACCGACGGTATCGCCGGCGCCGCGCTGCCCGAACTGCGCGCGATCCGGCTGCCGAACGAGGAGGACTGGAAGCGGCTGTTCGGCCGCGAGCTGTCCGAAATCCTCGACTATCTCCCGGATCTGCGGGCACTGCGCAGGGTGGAGACCGAGATCTTCCCGGTCGCGGGTATCGGCAGCCGAGGGCACTACCACTATCAGCCGGCGAAAATCCTCGCGCTGGAACTGGGGCTGCCGTTCACCGAGATGCCCGGGGCCCATCTCGCGCCGCAACGGAACCCCGCCCAGTTCACCGAAGCGCTGCGCGACCTCCTCGAAGGCTGAACGGTCTTCTGAGTGAGTCGGCGCCGGGCCAGGTCAAGGCATCAGCGACAGCTTCCCGACCAGCTTGTCGACCCGGTTCCGCGGTCCGACGATCCCGATCGCGCAGAAGTCCATCTCCTCGGTCGGGATCTCCTTCATCGTCGCGAGGAAATCGGCGTAGACGCGGATCTGCTGCGCGATCCCCGGCATGTCGGAGACGTGGCACCCCGGCGAGGCCGCGGCCTTCGCCCGGATGGCCCGCAGTTGCGCGGCGTCGGCCGTCAGCACCGAGCAGCCGGTCCACGGCAGGCCCGAATAACGCTCCCCGTCCGCGTCGAACGCGTCCTCTCCCAGGAGCCCCGTGACGGTCGTCGCGGTGGCGACAGCGGTGCAGACGGCCGCGTTCACCGCGCGCCCCGGCGGCAGCTCGCTGTTGACCACGACGACCCACTTCAACCGGGCCGATCGAGTGGACGCGGTGGGGTCGATCTCCTCGGGAGCGAACCCGATGGCCGTACCGTACTCGGTCATTCAGCTGATCTCCTGCTCACATCAACGGACGAACAGGGACAAGCTAAGTGGGTATACGACTAGAGTCCATCGTGTTCGTACTTAATACGGAAGGAGGCTCGTTATGGCCCGGTTGGACGAACTTGATCAGGCGATCCTGGCGCAATTGCAGTCGGACGCACGGAAGACCAACCGTGAAGTGGCCGCCGCGGTGGGTGTCTCGCCGACCACCGCGCTGGACCGGACGCGAAGCCTGCGTGAGCGCGGCGTGATCCGCGGCGCCCTGCTGGACGTGGATCTCCCGTCGATCGGCCGCGGGGTGCAGGCGCTCATCGCCGTCCGGGTGCGACCGCCGTCGCGGCGGAACATCGAAGCCTTCCGGAACTGGGTCAACACCCTGCCCGACATCGTCGGGCTCTACGTGACGACCGGGACCGAGGACTTCATCCTGCACGTCGCCGTCCCCGACAACGAAAGCCTCTACGCCTTCGTCATCGACAAGCTGACCGAACGAGGCGAAGTGGCCGATGTGCGCACGTCGATGGTGTTCGAGCACATCAGGCGCACCCGCATCACGCCCGCCATCCGGTGAGCGAGCCGCTCAAAGTTCGCGGATGACCCGGGCCGGGTTGCCCGCGGCGAACACCTTCGACGGCAGATCCCGCGTGACGACGCTGCCCGCGCCCACCACGGTGTCGTCTCCGATCGTGACCCCGGCACACACGATGACGCCGCCGCCGAACCAGACGTTGTTCCCGATGGTGATCGGCGCGGCCGACTCCCAGCGAGCCCGTCGCAGTTCGTGGTCTTCCACGGGGTGCAGCGCGGTCAGCAGCTGACAACGCGGGCCGATCGAACAGTCGGAACCGATCTTGATCGGGGCGCAGTCGAGCAGGATCGCGTCGTAGTTGAGGAAACTGTTGGCGCCGATCTCGATCAGGTAGCCGTAGTCGCATTGGAACCGCGGCATGATCCAGGATCCCTCGCCGAGCTTCCCCAGCAGCTCGCGAAGGATGGTGTCCCGCTCACCGGTCTCCTCGGCACCCGTACCGTTGAACCGGTCGACGAGCGCCTGCGCGCGCCTGCGGTCCGCGACCAGTTCGGGGTCGTTGTCCCGGTACAACTCACCGCGCAGCATGCGGTCCTTCTGCTCACCCATGCCGCCAACCTAGCGAAAAAGCCCTGGCGGTGGACTTCCCGAGGGAAGCCCACCGCCAGGGCGGGTAAACGCTTGCGGAGCGTTCTTCAGTTGTGTCGATCGGTTTGCGAGTAGGGCCGGCCCGGCGGGTGGGTGAGGTGTAAGGGGGGGACCCGCCGGGCCGGAGTATCTTCCTCCTGTTCGCCGGTTCTCGCTTCCGTTGAACCGCCCCGGCCGTCGGAGTGGGCCGAGGACGCCTGAGACCCGATCAATTCGGGAAATCTCTGCTGGAGTTGTGAACTTCGTGCGCTGTTCTGAATTGAACGATAAACCCGATCAACCGCTATTGTCACCTGTTTCAGCGAAACAAAAACACGTGACAACGATCACTATGAAGTTTGGTCATGCTTGTTTATCTTGGCAGGCAAGGACATAAGCGAGCCGCTGAGTACACTATGGACAGTTGGTCAACGATTCATTCGCGACACTTGCGACCCTCGTTCACGCAATCGACGAGGCGATCCATGATCTGATCGGACATCACGTTCGCGAAATCGTCGTGATCGGAGAAGGGGTTGTGGTCCTCCTCGGGGAAGGAGTCCACTTTGTACTGCCCGGCGACCTGGATCGCCCGGGGGATCTTGTACGTCAGCGAGATGGTGAGCTCGGGAACGGCGGTCAGGCCGTTCGCGCATTCGCCGTTCTCGTTCGGGTACTTGATGTGATCCCGGTGGTTCTCGCTGTCGATGTTGTTGCCGTCGAGGCAGCTCGGGAAGGTGTGCACCCGCTTGACGTCACTGCCCTCTGGGCAGATCGGATACTGCTTGATGACTCTGTCCTCGAAGCCGGTGCAGGTCCAGCTCTCCCGCGCGTTCGCGGGGCCATTCGCGGTGACTTTCGCGTCGCCGTAAAGGATCCGGAGGAACTTCGGCATCTCCTTCACCTTCTCCTGGGCGTTGCCCTTGAAGGTGATGTCGACGGTCGCGGGGCGCTGGATCTCACCGTCGTTGCCGGCGAGTTCGTTGGCCGCGTTCGGTTCTTCCAGCTCGGCCTGGCCCTGGTCGGCGTTCTGGTCGTTCTGGTTCTGGTTCTGATTGTTCTGATTCTGGTTGTTCTGGTTCTGCTGTCGGTTCCGGTCACCGTCACGGTTCTGGTCACGGTCGCCCTGCGGCTGCCCGCCGCCACCGGAGTTACGGTCGGCCTGTCGCTGCTGGTCACGACCACCCTGCCGCTGATCCTGGTTCTGGTCCTGGTTCCGGTCCTGATCGGCGCCCTGCTGCTCGTTCTGATTCTGCTCGCCCTGCTGCTCTCCGCCCTCCTCTTCGGTGTCGATCCTTACCACCGGCCAGAAGTACGCCGACTCGTCGCCGTTTTCGCAGGTGGTACCGGCGCCCAGCAGGCTGTTGTTGTTCGAATCCGCGTTCGTGGAAAGGTTTCCGACATAGTCGTGCAGATGCTGGGCGCCGTTGCGGATACCCGGCTGCGCGATGAAGTTGTCGGGATTGAAGTGCCCGTTCTCGTTCTTGCCACAGTCGACGGTGAACGAGCCCGTGGACGCGTTCGCCCCCGGCTCCGGCTTGTCGACGTTGGGCCGCACCTTGGTGATGTCCACGAAGAACGACTTGTCCACCTCGTCCGCGGAGGCGCTGTCGGAGTCGCCGGTCGTAGTGGCCACCACCAGTCCACCGACCGCGATCGACAGGCCCAGCAACGCGGTCGCGATCTTGGTCCTGCGGGCGATACGATGGCGCCCTTGATTTCGTGCCATTGACTTGCTCACCTCATTCGTTTCCGGGCACACCGAAAAACCACCGGTACCCAGTCATGAGCCACGCATTTGTCGAATACGCCGATTGCCGAATTCGCGACGGACCTGCTGTCCGCCCGCCGGTCCAGATCCGGCTACTGAGAGATACGGTTCCAGAAGTGGGCCGGTTCAAAACGCGACCCCGCCGTTATCTTTCCGTTATAAAGCTACCGGCGCACGATGGCCAGGACGGTGCCGTCCTGCTTGTGGACCTCGAAGCGTTCGATGTCGGCCTTCTGCAACGCCGTCGAACCGGTGACTACAAGGGGATCGGGGGAACCGGGAACGCCGTATCCCTTGGACGGCACACTCCAGTTGTTGACGACGTAGGCCTCTCCGCCGTGGGAGTAGGCGAAAAGCTGGCACGTCATCGGCCCGGTGAGGCCGCGCAGTTCGAGCTCGACCGCGCTGCCCCACTCCTTCTCCTGGACCGTGACCTCGGCGGCGACCGCGTTGCCCGCCTCGGACCAGCCGAAGGGGGCGGCGCCGCCGTCCGGGCCGGTCTCCCGCGGCGGCGGCGAAGGCGACACCGCCGTGACGACGGTGGGCGCGGCCTGCGTGATGACCGGTTCACGGTCGGTGAGCGAAAGTACGGTGAGCGGCCCGCCGACGATCAGGACGAGGACGGCGGCGGCCGTGGCGAGCCGGATGATCTTGCGACGGCGGCCCGCCTTGGCGGCGTCCGCGAGCAGCATCCGCAGCACCCGCGGCCCCGGACCCTTCACCGGCGGGTCCGGCCAGCTCTTCTTCACCATGTCCAGGATGTCGGGCAGGTGGTACATCTCCACCAGCTCGACCTGGCACTCGGGGCACTCCAGCAGATGCGCCTCGAACCTGGCGTGATCCTCTTCGCCGAGGACGCCCAGCACGTAGGCGGCGATATCCGTATGCGGCGCTCCGGACACCTCGCTCACCCCCGCTCCTGCAGCGCCCTGCGCAACGCGCGCACGGCATGGTGGATCCGCGATTTCACCGTACCCGGCGGAACCCCCAGCGTCGCCGCGACCTCGTTCACGGTGCGGTCACGCAGGTAGGTCTGCTGGACGGCTTCTCGTTGTTCCGGGGAAAGATTGCGCAGGGCCTCGTAAACGATCATGGCCGCGAGCGTCTTCTCCGACTCGTCCGGTACGCCGATCGAATCCGACTCCAGTTCCTCCACCTCTTGAGGGCGGGCGCTCCGGCTCCGCCAGCCGTCGATGACGATGCGCCTGGCCACGGTGAACAGCCAGGCGCGCAGCATTTCCGGCTGCCGGTCGAGTTTGCCGGCGTTGCGCCACGCCTTGATGAGCGTCTCCTGGACCACGTCCTCGGCCCACTGACGATCGTGGCCGGTCAGCTTCAGCACGAACGCCATCAGGCTCGAGCCGAACTCCTGGTACAACGCCCTGATGAGGTCGTCATGCCCGTTCGACGCGGGTTCATGATCGACCATTGGCTGCAGTATCCGAGAGTGGCGTCCCACGCGGCACATCTTTGTGTGCCCGAGGGCGATAAGTCCAGTACCAAAACCGATCAGCCCCGGTTCTGGCACAGGAGGAAAGTTTTTTGAACCGTTCTCGACTCGTGACCGTATCCCCTACCGAAGACCCCCGACCCGGCGCTGTCCCCCGCACCGCCGAATCCACCGTGGAACCTGACTGTCCACAGTGGAGTTAAACGCGCCCGCACACCATCGCCCCGCCGCGATGGCCTTTCTCCTCTGCCCCGACAGGAGGATTTCCGTGAACCCCGTGTCACGCTCGGTCATACCTCTGACCCTCGCTTTCGCCGCGATCGTGTCGATCGCGGCCTGCACCACCGGTACCGCGGGACCGAACGGTTCGCCGGGCGCGGCCCCCGCCGCCGGCGCGGCGGAAATCCCGGGAATGCCCGATCCCTCGGCCGAACCGGCCCCCGGTGTCACCGCGGCGATTCTGTTCGACCTCGGACCGTTGGTCACCGACACCAATGGCTTCACGCTTTACCGCTATGACAAGGACACGGTGAACCCGCCCAAATCGAATTGCACCGGCACCTGCGCGCGGACCTGGATTCCCGCCAAGGCCGGCGGCGATCTCGTGGTGACCGGGATCGATCGTGCCCTGGTCGGCACGGTGACCAGGGACGACGGCACCGATCAGGTCACGCTCGCGGGATGGCCGCTCTACCGCAACGCGAAGGACGCGATGCCCGGCGACACCGGCGGACAGGGCGCCGACGACGCGTGGTTCCCGGTCAAGCCGGACGGCACGAAGGTACTGCTCACCGCGGACACCTGGCAGGCCGATGACCTCGGCATCTGACCTCTCCGGGGAAACCCCCGGCCCGGTCCTCTCCCGCTTTTCCCGCCTGATGCTGGTGTTGCTGACGATCGCCTCGGTGACGCTGCTCGGCCCCGTCGACGACGCGCACGCCCAAGAACTCACCGCCTCGGACAAGAACCTGATCGTGAACGTCAAACTGGCCGGGCTGTGGGAAATGCCTGCCGGGATGTGGGCGCAGGAACGCGGAAAGAGCAAGCGGACCCGTGAAGTCGGCCGGACGTTGATGATCGATCACGGCAGGCTCGACACCGCGACGCACGCGATCGCCGACCGGTTCGGCATCACCCTGCCGCGCGAGCCTTCGGATCAGCAGTCGGCGTGGCTCGGCGAGATGAAGGGCGCCCGCGACGACAGCGAGTTCGACCGGATCTTCGCCACCCGGCTCCGCTACGCGCACGGTGTGCTTTTCCCCATCATCGCGCAGGTCAGGGCGGGTACCCGCAACGACGTCATGCGGGACTACGCCACCACGGCGAACCAGGCGGTGCTGCGGCATATGACCCTGCTGGAGAGCACCGGCGGCGTCGACCTGTCACTGCTTCCGGAAGCCCCCGTGCCGCAGGCGAACAACCCCAACGCCGCCATGGACGTCGGTTTCGGCGAGTTCGCCCTCGGCCTGGTGCTCGCGGTGGCGCTCGGTGGCGGGCTCTTCTTCGCCATCCGGTCCCTGCGCAGCAAGAACACCCGGACCCGCAAACGCGCGGCCGCAGCCGAACCAGAACTGGTTCCCAGTGCCCCAGGAGAGATCAATGTTTGACCAGTGGTCCGAGGTGGTGATCGTCCTGACCCAGAAAACGGATACCGACCCCGGCATCAAGGGCATGGCGCAGACCTCCGCCCGGATCTCGTACGGCTTCATGTGTCTCACCCTGTGCTGGGGCGTGTTCACCGCGACCGGCTGGATCAAGTCGCTGACCGGCCGGAAGGCGCTGCGCAGCTCGCATATGGTGCTCGGCATCCTTGCCCTGTCGTTCGGTGTCGTGCACGCGATGTCGTTCCTGTTCCTGCCCGACGGTTTCACCTTGGCGCAGATCTCCATCCCGCTCCTGCCCGGCACACTGGCACGGCACGAACTCGGCGTCGTCGGCCTCGAGGTCATGATCGCCGTCGCGCTGACCGGCGGTATCAGCCGGTTCAGTTCCTACCGGCGCTTTCTGTGGATCCACCGGCTCGCCTATCCGGCGGTCGCGATCACGGCACTGCACGCGTTCTTCGGCGCCATCGCCAACGGACATCTCGGCCTGCTGTGGTTCGGCGGGATCACGCTGCTGGTCCCCGCGGTAGTGCTGACCGCGCTGCGGTTCACGCCCACCCGGTACCTCGAACGACTGGGTCTGGTCGAGGAACTGGTCTAGCGGCCGCGAAAAGACTTGGAGAAACGAAAAAATGATCTTCGGAAGCGTACGGCGCGGCACTCGCGTCAGCGTCGACAACGAGCGGTGCGAGATCTTCGGCTTCTGCGAGATGGAAGCGCCCGCCACGTTCAAGATCGGACCGGACGGCAAGCTCCGCATCCGCCGGATGGTCGACCGCGATGGTCTGGATCAGGCCATTTCCGCCGCCCGGCTCTGCCCCAAACAAGCCATCAGAGTCAAGGGAGAAGGGGCGTACGACGATGAGTGACGGGGATCGGATCGTCATCGTCGGAGCGGGCGTCGCCGGCTTCCGCTCCGCGGAACGCCTGCGGGAACTCGGTTTCGACGGCGAGATCGTGCTGGTCGGCGACGAGCCGCGGAAGCCGTATCACCGGCCGATGGTGTCGAAGGAACTCATCACCGGCGGGGTGAAACCGGTGGCGGCGAGCCTGGAGCCCTACCTCGACCTGGACGTCCACTGGCGACTCGGCACCCGCGCGACCTGGCTCGACACCAAGGAACGCACGGTGCACCTGCCCGGCGGGGAATCCCTTTGGTACGACGGCCTGATCGTCGCGACCGGCGTCTACCCCCGGCATCTCCCCGGCTCACCTCGCCATGACCCCAGGGTCCGGGTCCTGCGCACCGTGGAGGATTCCCTCGCCGTCCGGCGGGCCTTGGGGAACAGCAACAAATCCGTCGTGGTGATCGGCAGCGGCCTGATCGGGAACGAGTTCGCCGCGTCGATGCGGTACATGGGGCGCGACGTCACCCTCATCGGCCACGCGAAGGCGCCGTTGCACCGCTTCGGGGAGCGGATCGCGGAGGCGTTGACGAAGGAGCACCAGCACCACCGCGCCAAGCTGGCGATGAACACCGAAGTGCGGAACTGGATCAGTACCAAGGAGACGGTCGGGCTGCACCTGACCAACAACCAGTTCCTGGTCGCCAGTTGCGTGGTGCTGTCGATCGGCAGCGTGCCCGCCGTCGATTGGATGCGCGGCTCGGGGCTGACCATCGACGACGGCGTCCTGTGCGAATCCACGTTGTTCGCCGTCGGGGCGGAAGACGTCGTGGTCGCCGGTGACATCGCGAAGTGGCCGAACCTGCGGATCGACGAGACCCCGCGCCGGGTCGAGCACTGGATGAACGGCGTCGAATCCGGCCGGGCGGCGGCGGAAAGCCTGATGCTGGGCCGGGCCAACGCACGGCCGTACACCCCGCTCCCCCGCGCCTGGTCGTCGCTGTACGACGCGCGGCTGCAGACCGTCGGGATGCCGTCGCTCGGCAAGGACACGATCGAACTTTCCGACGGGGTCACCGGTTTCGTCCGCGACGGCAGGCTCATCGGCGCGGCGGGCTGGGACCGGCCGAAGGCGATGATCCACTGGACCGCCGAACTCGACCGGCGGCTGCCGGTGCCCGAGCCGGTGTTCCCCACGCCCGCTCCCGCTCCCGCGGAGCCGTCGTTCGCCGAGTCGGCGAGCATCGGGGAGGACATCCTGGCCCCGTTCGAGCGTGACTTCCTGTCCGAGACGCCGACCGCGGCCGTTCCCGCGCAGGAGGAGATGCCCTGGGCTCGCGTTCCCGCCGGGTGACCCGGGTTCGTGAGGAGGACCGGGGCCGCGCGCGGCGGCCGCGGTCCCACCAGGTGGCGGTGGGTTGCTGGGCCTCCGCGCCCACCGCCACCCCTTGGGGACGCCGGGAGAAACCGGGACCGATGGTGATTCGGGCACCGTCGGGCCTCGCTTTCCCGGCTCTCCGTAGCAGGCGGGGCCCTTCCAGGCTTGACTCACCTGGGAGGGCCCCAGCCTCAAGTCAGGAAAGTCCGTGAAGGCCCCCTTTCCTACCTTGAGCGCAGGGTCCCGGCAAAGTCGCAGAGTTGCTGGTCGGCACTTGTTCTTGGTGGTCTGGATGTGGCATCGCTGATGCCTGTGGGGTTCGAGTGTGGAGGATTGGGGACGGTGAACGTCCCAAATCCTCCACACTCGAGGTACATCAGGTTCAGGGCCATGCCCCCTGAAGCTCTGTTGACCAAGCTTCGCAAGCCGGGTACGACCCCGTGTCTATGAAGGAATTGGGACACTCAACCTGGATCCACCGGTGGGTTTGGGTGTTGATCTCGGCGATGGTGTTGGTGTTGTGTTTTTGCTGGTGGGCAGG